>CACWMK010000013.1 GCA_902761905.1 uncultured Prevotellaceae bacterium | reverse complement strand
CTACCCCCAGGCCCGCATCGTAGGCCACTGCGAACTCCCAGGCGCCACCAAGCCCTGTCCCTGCTACAAGTGCAGCAGTGAATACAAAGATCTCCAGCCTAAGTAAATGAATCCCTCCCCTCCTTGTCATCTCGAGCACTCTCCCCTCCTTGTCATCTCGAGCGTAGTCGAGAGATCTCTCCATGCGCTGCGCTTAGTCGAGATGACGGTGTAAGAAGAGGCGCTTAGTCGAGATGGCAGTGTAAGAAGAGGCGCTTAGTCGAGATGGCAGTGTAAGAAGAGGCGCTTAGTCGAGATGACAGTGTAAGAAGAGGCGCTTAGTCGAGATGACAGTGTAAGAAGAGACGCTTAGTCGAGATGACAGGTGTGGAGGGATTTTTTTGCGTTTTTATTTTGTAGTTTCGGTAATATGTTGTATATTTGCACCAGCGAATAACTAAATTGAAAATGAAAAAAAGAATTCTTTGTGTAGCCTTTGCGCTACTGTCGATCCTCACGGTATGGGGACAGAAAGTATCGGCCATAGACCAACTGAAGGCTGATCCTCGTAAGGCGTATGGTACGGACTATCCGTATCTGCTCGAGACGCCAAAACTCACCAAGGCTCCTAGTGGCTACAAGCCGTTCTACATCAGCCACTATGCACGTCATGGGTCGCGCTACTACTGGAGCAGTGCGCTCTACAAGGAGCTTGACACTCTGCTGACTGTAGCCCACGAGAAACAGTTGTTGACCGCCGCAGGCGAGAACTTCAGAGTGAAGTTTATGGCTGCCAAGCAGGAGTTGCAGACAGGCGTGAGCGAACTGACCGATCTGGGTTGGGCGCAGCATCAGGGCATCGCCCGTATCATGTACAACAACTTCCCCGAGGTGTTTAAGAAAGGTGGAAACGTGTTTGCTATCTCATCGCTCGTGGGGCGTTGCGTCATCAGCATGTCGGCCTTCTGCCAGGAGTTGGTTCAGTGCAATCCAAAGATAGAGATACGCGAACAGTCATCGCGCTTTACTCTGGATGCCGTGGTGCCTACCGACGGGCAGAATCCCATCAAGCATAACTATCCCAGATTTGTTAGACCGCGCTACGAGAAGAACCGTGATAAGTTTAAGAGTGTGGATGTGCTGAGAGACAAAATAGCCAAGCGTATGTTTGTGAGTACCGAAGGGCTGCCAGGCCGACTGCATCACATCACCAGCAATCTGATAAACCTGTACACATCGCTGCCAAGCATTGGTCACGAAGGAATGATGGAAGGTCTGATTGCCGACGAGGAGATTGCTGCCGAATGGGAGGGCAACAACCTCGGAACATACTCATGGGTATTCGGTCCGCAGTATCAGATGATTCCCATACTGCAGGATATACTGAAGAAGGCTGGCGCTGCCATCGATGGCAGCAGCGACCATATAGCCGACCTGCGCTTTGGTCATGACACGTGTTTAGGTCCGCTTACTATCCTGATGGGTATAAACGGTGCTGATAAGGACCCTGAGAATCCTTACGAGGTGAAGAATGTGTACCAGAGTTGGGAGACGTGTAAGGCCAGCAACATTCAGCTGATATTCTATCGTAGTAACAAGAAGGATGCCGACGTGCTGGTGAAGTGCCTGATGAACGGAAACGAGGCTACGCTACCTGTGCCCACATCCACCTATCCGTATTATAAGTGGAGCGATTTTCAGAAGTTCTACACCGAACGTTGTAACAAATAAAAAATCCCCTCAATCGAGGGGATTTTCATTTAGTATGTCATTACTGGTTCCAGCATCTTGGCTTCTTCTACCATTTTGGTGATTTCGCTTACAGCGGGTACTCGGCCGCAGATGTGGAATTGGGCGTTGATTTCCTCGAGCTTGGGCTGGAGGTTCTCGGGCACACGATGACGGAACTCCTTAACAGTGTCGACACCTGCCTTCTCGAGCAGCTCGGCAAACTGTGGGCCTACGCCATTTACACGGAACAGATCAGCGTGGTTGGTCCAGCGCAGGATCAGCTTCTCGGGGATACCTGTAGTCTCGGCCAAATCCTTGCGTCCCTTAGGGGCTGCACACTTTGCCAGCAGTTCACTTACCTTGTTAATACCAGCGGCAATCAGTTTCTCGGCGTAAACCTCGCCAACACCTTCGATGTCAATAATCTTGTAATCCATAATTAAAAAGTTTTAAGTTAATGGGTGAATAGAATTGTTGGCGCAAATATAGTTATTTTTTCCTATGGTTGCAACGGATTATACAGATTTTTATTAACTTTGCAGCAAAATTAACAAAAGATGATGGTTGTATTATATATTGTAATAGGTATAGCGATGGGAGCCGTGGTGCTCTATCTGCTGATGGATCGCCGTATGGACGCACTGCGCATTGCGGGTGGCAAGGCTGATATCGAACTGAAGATGAAGACCGAGCAACTGGCTGAGAAGACCAGTCGTGTACAGCATCTTGAGGTTGAGAACAGAGACCTGCACGCCAAAGCCGAATCGCAGGGCCGCGAGTTGCAGTTGCTGCATCAGCAGATGACCGAGGAACTGCAGCGCAACGAGGCTCGATTTAAGAATATGGCACAGCAACTGCTGGAGCAGAGTGCATCAAAGCTCAAGGAGTCGAACACCGAGACCATGTCGGGCATCACCCAACCGCTGAAGGATGCAATAGCCAATATGCAGAAGGCCATCAACGACAACCAGAAAGAGTCGGCCGCTCATTCGGCCTCGTTCCGCGAGCAGATGCTGATGATGATGCAGCAGACACAGCAGCTAGGCGAGAAGGCTGAGAGCCTGACAAATGTCCTGCGCCGTGACAACAAGGTGAGCGGGAACATGGGCGAGATAATACTGGGCGACCTGCTGGCATCGCAGGGACTGACCGAGGGAATACACTACGAGGTGCAGGCCCGTCTGCGCGACGAATTGGGACGCCCGATGAAGCACGACGAGACCGGTCGCGAGATGCAGCCCGACGTGATACTTCACTACCCACAGGGACAGGATGCAATCATCGACTCGAAGGTGTCGCTGGTAGCCTACGAGAAATATGTGAATGCCGAGGCACCTGAGGATAAGGAGCGCTATCTGCAGGATCACATCAAGAGCGTGCGCCAGCATGTAAACGAGTTGGCTCGTAAGGACTATTCTAAGTACGTAAAGAATGGTCGCGACGTGATCGACTTTGTGATAATGTTTGTTCCGTTCGAGTCGTCGCTGCAGTTGGCACTGGCCAACGATCCTACGCTGTGGCGCGAGGCTTTCGAGAAGAAGGTGTTTGTTACCGGCGAGCAGAATCTGCTCGGTATCCTGCACATGATTCACATAGCCTGGGTGCAGAACCAGCAGGCCGAGAATCAGGAGAAGGTGTTTGGTCTGGCCGAGCAGTTGCTTGACCGTCTGGGCGACTTTGTTCAGCGATACAACGACCTGGGTGCAAAGATCGAGGCTGTGCAGAAGGCCTACGACAACACCAACAACAAACTTATCACCGGTCGCCAGAGCGTAACCCAGAAGGCCCAGGAACTCATCACCCTAGGTGCCAAAGAAAACCCCAATCGCAAGATTCCCCTCCCAGAAGTTGGATTGGAATAGTTGATAGTTGATAGTTGATAGTTGACAGTTGATAGTTATGATTACTCTTGTTAGCGAGGATATCTGGGAGTTTGATTTGGAGGCGGCGTTGAGGGAGATTTCGGGGCAACGACGCGAGCAGGCCCTGAAGTTTAAGCACGAACAGGGACAGCGACTCTGTGTGCTAGCCTATCAACTGCTGAAGGAAGGTCTGCAGAAAGAATATGGATTGACGGGCAATCCCATCTTCGAATACAACGAGCATGGCAAACCCAGCATTGTGGGCCATCCAGAGATATACTTCAACCTGAGCCACTGCAAGGAGGCCGTAGTCTGCGCCATCAGCGACAAACCTGTAGGCGTGGATGTGGAATCACATCGTGAGTTTAGTGAAAGTCTGATAAACTACACGTTGAATGATGAAGAGAAAGCCGAAATCAGAAAATCCCATAATGTCGCAGCCGCATTTATCCGACTATGGACCATGAAAGAGGCCACCTCAAAACTCATCGGCACCGGCATCACTCACGACGTAAAATCACTTATCGATACTAAAAAATATAAATATACCACCGTCGAGCGACAGCGGTATACTTATACTATCTGCGAAAATCTTGACTCCCTTACCTGTCATCTCGACTAAACGCCTCTTCTTACACTGTCATCTCGACTAAGCGCAGCGCATGGAGAGATCTCTCGACTACGCTCGAGATGACAGGGAGGGTGGAGTGCTCGAGATGACAGGGAGGGTGGAGTGCTCGAGATGACAGGGAGGGTGGAGCGCTCGAGATGGCATCGGGGCTTGTGAAAGTAGTCAACTACTTTATCAGGTTGCCGAGGATGTCGCGGGTGAGTTCCTTGGTGATGGTGCGGGTAGCGGCGCTGGTGGCGTTTTTGGCTACTCGACCAGTGGTGGAGGTGCGCGACTTGGTCTTCTTGCCTGTCACCTTATCGCTGACGTAGGTGCCAAGGATGGCGGCGAAGGTAGAGGTGATGGCGGTGAGGACAGCCTTGAGTACCTTAGACATGATGCCTGGCTTTTTCTTCTCGGCCTTGGCCTCTGGCTTCGGGATATCTATCTCGGCCTGTTGCTGCTCCTGCTCCTGCAGGGCGCGCTCTGCATCGGCCATCAGTACCTCGAAGGCACTCTCGCGGTCGATCGGGGTGTCGTATTTGCCATAGATGCGACTCTGCTTGATGATGTCGAGACGCTGCCCCTCGGTGACGGCACCGATCTGTGAGAGTGGGAACAGTATCTTGGCGCGCTCAACGATGCTGGGGGCTCCCTTCTCGTCGAGGAAGCTAACCAGTGCCTCGCCTGTCTCGAGGTTCATGATGGCCTCGTCGGTCTTGAAATCGGGGTTGGGACGGAAGGTGTCGGCTGCGGTCTTGACGGCCTTCTGGTCCTTCGGGGTGTAGGCACGCAGTGCGTGCTGCACACGGTTGCCCAACTGACCAAGGATATTCTCAGGAATATCGGTAGGACTCTGGGTGATGAAGTAGATGCCCACGCCCTTGGAACGTATCAGACGGATTACCTGTTCGATCTTGTCGAGCAGGGCCTTGGATGTGCCATCGAACAGCATGTGGGCCTCGTCGAAGAAGAACACAAGCTTGGGTAATGGCAGGTCGCCCACCTCGGGCAGGGTAGAGTAGAGCTCTGAGAGCAACCACAACAGGAAGGTGGAATACAGCTTGGGCTGCATCATCAACTTGTCGGCAGCCAGCACGTTCATGATGCCCTTGCCACCCTCGGTCTGCATCAGGTCGTAGATGTCGAACGATGGTTCGCCAAAGAACTTGTCGGCTCCCTGATTCTCCAGCTGCAACAGTGCGCGCTGGATGGCACCGACGGATGCTGATGATATGTTGCCGTATTTGGTGGTGTACTCCTTGGCATGCTGTGATACATAGTCGAGCATGGCGCGCAGGTCCTTAAGGTCGAGGATGAGCAGTCCGCGCTCGTCGGCTATGCGGAACACGATGTTGAGCACACCGTCCTGAGTCTCGTTGAGTTCGAGCAGGCGCGACAGTAGCTGTGGCCCCATCTGACTGATGGTGGCACGCATGGGGTGGCCCTGTTCGCCGTATACGTCGAAGAAGCGTACAGGACAACTCTGGAACTCAGGATTCTCTATCTGAAATTCGGGCAAGCGCTTCTCGATGAAGCCGCTCATCTTACCGACCTGTGAGATACCAGACAAGTCGCCCTTCATATCGGCCATAAAGCAGGGTACACCTGCCTGACAGAATGTCTCGGCCATCACCTGCAGGGTGACGGTCTTACCTGTACCTGTGGCTCCTGCAATCAGACCGTGGCGGTTGGCCATCTTACCTGTAATACTAAGTGCTCCGTTAGAGCAGTGGGCTACGTAAAGCCCTCTTTCCTTATCGTACATACGCTTTCGTTTTTAGGTTTTTCTATTTGCTGCGACAAAGATACAAAAAATCCCGTCAACTTGACGGGATTCTTTATATTTTTTTAATTGTATTTCAAAATTTGTCCTGGACGCAAGCGAATGTTCTTTCCGATGTGGTTCAGCTTGCAGAGCTTGTCGACTGTGGTGTGGCACTTACGAGCGATGGCCTGCAGGGTGTCACCCTTCTTTACCTTGTGGAAGTGTACGGTAGGAGTAACGGTACGTGCGGGCGTAGAAACTGCCAGGTCGAGATCGTCGTCGCTAGTGGTTACACTACCACCTGCACCGCGCAGACGTGTGGCCTGAGCTGACTCGGCAGCATAGTGCTTGCGATTGAAGTTGTAGAAGTCGCCTACAACATCCTGATTGCGGAAGTCGAACATCAGAGCTGGGTTGAGGGCTACACCGCAGAGACGTGTCTCGAAGTGCAGGTGTGAACCTGTGCTACGACCGGTGTTACCACCAAGACCGATAGGCTCACCAGCCTTAACCTCCTGATTCTCAACAACCAGGTGCTTTGACATGTGACCATAGATAGTCTCCAGACCATTGTGGTGACGGATAACTACATACTTACCATAACCCTTGGGCTCGTACTTAACGATACGGATCTTACCGCTGAATGCAGCGCGGATGGTATCGCCAATGTAAACCTTGATGTCAAGACCCTTGTGCTGGCGTCCCCAACGAGAACCGAAGTTAGATGTAACTACACGGCTATCAGTTGGCATATGGAAACCTCTCAGATCAATACGGAATGAATCGGGGAGGGTAGTTTCGCGATGAGCATAAACGTTGTTCCAATCCTCATAGAGGTCGGCAGATGGATTGTATCTCTCCTCCTGCTCGATGATTCGCTTAAGAACCATTGAGTCTACTGCCTTCATCTTACGGTCAACTGGTGCCTGCTTGGCCAACAGGTCCTGAGCGGCTACTGGAGTCGCTACAAAAGCTGCAAATGCCAATACGGCCAATTTCTTTATATTTGTAATATTCATAATCAATTTATATCCTTATTTAGTCGAGTTAATTTCAAAAATCCGGTGCAAAGGTACTAATAATGAATTAAAATCCACAATATATCAGTGTTTTTTCTTCACTTTTAACACTTTACACCCTTATTTTTTTATTTTTTGAGTTCAATATTGCCGTTTAGGTCGATTACTGCCTGACTCTGCGGAAGGTCGATTTCGCTGAGATTTTTCATCTCGTGAGCCACGCTTTTAGTCTTGTCGGTACGAGGTCCTATACCCCTGGTCTGGATGAAAGAATGTATCTTGCCATGCTTGAATGCGCCATCCTTGTCGATGGTGATTTCTACTATGGGAGCATAGCCGGAGATGCCGGTCAGGTTGACATTGTAGGGGGTGCAGAAGTTGCCAAGGCTATAGGCGATGAAGCGATCCTTGTAGACCTCGACTCCACGAACCACGTGGGGACCATGGCCGTAGACTACATCGGCACCATGGTCGATACAGAAGTGGGCCAGCTGGCGGAGCGAACCGCGATTCTCGCCCAGGAATGTCTCGGGACCGAAGGGCAGTCGCCTCCTGCTTTTGCCCTCGGCGCCACCATGGAACGACACTATGACCAGGTCGCAACGGCGCACCAAGTCGTCGACTATGCGACCAACGGTGGTAAGGTCGAGATGCTTGATGGTGTAGCTGTTATGGCCGAAAGCACAGAGCCCGATGGTGAGTCCGTTGCGCTCGATGACGGCGCTCTCTATGCGTCCGTCGATGCCGGAAAACAGGATGCCCTGCGACTTTAGTACCTCCTCGGTCGACTCGATACCCTCCAGACCAAAGTCGTTGGCGTGGTTGTTGGCCATGCTCATGAAGTCGAAACCAGCCTCGCTGAGCAGATGACCATAGCTGGTGGGTGTGCGGAATGCGTATGAATTAGGGCCTGTGCCCTTGGTGCAGGTTCCTCCATCGCAGATAGCACCTTCGAGATTTCCTACTGTAAGGTCGGCGGCCGACAGAATGTCCTTGGCATCCTTAAAAAGGTCGCGCCCCTCGTGAGCTGGTAGCATGATGCTTGGGAATGTGGTTCCCATCATCACATCGCCGGTCATGGCGATAGACAGATCTTGCGCATGACCTGCCATCGAGCATGTCATGAACGTAATCATGAATAGTTTTCTTATCATAGATAGGGTTTATAGTAGAGGTCTGCGTGCTCCTACGTAGCGGTTGGCATAGCCTGAATCTGTTGAGTTGCTGATCTTCACGCCACTGCTGGTACTAGCGTGGATAAAGGTGAAGGTCTGCGTAACAGGATCAACATCGACCACGATACCTACATGGCCTACGCCACGGCCAGAACGGGGACTGGTGAAGAATACCAGGTCGCCACTCTGCAGTTCATCGCGGGTGATGGGGATATTGCGAGCATACTGGTCTCTGGAAGAGGCCCCGATAAATACATTAGTCTGCTGCTTGAAAACGTAGCTGGTGAAACCGGAACAATCGAATGCATTAGGACCCTTGGCGCCTGAACGGTAGCGGGTACCGATATGCGAGAATGCCTCGCTCATCACCATCTCTGTGCGCTCAAACTCCTCGTTGAGATCGTCCTGAGTACCGTAAATGAAATCGAAATTGCCAATCTCTGCCTCTTCTTTGTCATCATCTGACTTCTCATCAGGATTAATCCTTCCAAGAGCATTGTTGCTCATAGAAAGCATAATCATCAGTGCAAAGATAAACAATTTCTTCATTTGAGTTTTACGTTAGAAAAAGATTTCTGATTGCAAAGATACAACATATTTATAAATAATGTGCACGATAACACAGTATCTTAACATAGTTTTAGGAAATAGCCGCCCAATTAATATTTGTTTTACGAAGTTGGCGCAATCGGTTCCATAACATGCTGAATTTAGCGGAGTTACACTCTGGGTCCTCGTCGATGACCTTTTGAGCTTCGTCGCGTGCCATCTGCACAATCTGTCCGTCGCGGGCTATATCGGCTATCTTCAGGTCGAAGGCCATACCGCTCTGTTGGGTGCCTTCGAGGTCGCCAGGACCACGCAACTTAAGGTCGGCCTCGGCTATACGGAAACCATCGTTGGTGTCGCACATGATGTCGATACGCTTGCGGGTGTCTTCGCTAAGCTTGAACGGGGTGACGAGGATGCAGAACGACTGGTCGGCACCACGACCCACGCGACCGCGGAGCTGGTGTAACTGGGCCAGACCGAAGCGCTGGGCCTCGAGGATGACCATCACCGATGCGTTAGGAACATTCACGCCCACCTCGATGACCGTGGTGGCCACAAGTATCTGAGTTTCACCACGTACGAACTTCTGCATCTCCTCCTCTTTGTCCTTGGGTTTCATGCGGCCGTGGACTTTACTCAACCGGAATTCGGGGAATGCCTCGCGCAGAACTTCGAAGCCGTCCTCCAGGTTTTTAAGGTCGCTCTTGGCACTCTCTTCGATGAGTGGGAAGACGATGTAGACCTGTCGGCCTTCGCGTATCTGATTGCGTATGCCGTCGTAGAGCAACGTCATGCGTGAATCGAACACGTGAGTGGTGCGGACGGGTTTGCGACCAGGGGGCAGTTCGTCGATGACGCTCACGTCGAGGTCGCCATATAGTGTCATTGCGAGTGTTCGGGGGATAGGGGTGGCTGTCATCACGAGTACGTGGGGCGGGTTGGCGCTCTTGTTCCAGAGTTTGGCGCGCTGAGCCACACCGAAACGGTGCTGCTCGTCGACAACCACAAAGCCCAGACGGGCAAACTGCACAGTGTCCTCGATGACAGCGTGGGTGCCAACAAGGATATTAATGGTGCCGTCCATCAGTCCGTCGAGCACTTCCTGTCGGCGCTTGCCTTTTACAATACCTGTGAGCAGGGCCACGCGAAGGTTCATATCCTTAAGGAATCCCATGATGGTCTGCAGGTGTTGCTCGGCAAGTATCTCGGTTGGCGCCATGATGCAGGCCTGATAGCCGTTGTCGATGGCAATGAGCATCGACATAAGTGCCACAAGCGTCTTGCCGCTACCCACATCGCCCTGCAGCAAACGGTTCATCTGTCGGCCGGAACCCATGTCCTGACGTATCTCGCGTATCACGCGCTTCTGTGCTCCTGTGAGCGGGAACGGCAGGTACTGATTGTAGAATGTGTTGAACACATCGCCGATTTTCGAGAATACGTAGCCACGATATTTGCGGCGCTGGTCGCTCGCGTACCTTAATATATTAAGCTGGATAAAGAACAGCTCTTCGAACTTAAGTCGCAGACGGGCTCGCTCCAGATCCTTGGCATTTTGCGGGTAGTGCACCGTGCGCAGGGCAAAGTCGCGCTCTACCAGATGAAGCGGTTGGTAGATAAAGTCGGGGATGGTCTCGGGTTGGGGTGGGAGTTTTTCTATCAGCGTCTTGGTGAGTCGCTCGATGGCACGCGAGTTGAGTCCGCTCTTCTTCATCTTCTCAGTCGTGTTGTAATACGGCTGGAGTCCCATAGCCGAGAGGTCGACCTTAGAAGCATCGTCAAGGTCGGGGTGGGTGAAGTTGATGCGGTTGTTGAACACCGTGGGTTTGCCGAACACCAGGTACTGCACACCTATTTTATAATTCTGTTTGGCGTATTTGCCGCCATTAAACCATGTGAGGTCGCAGATGCCTGTGCCATCGGTGAAGTGGGCTACCACACGCTCCTTGCGCGGGCCCATTGCGAAAGTCTCGAAACTAAGGATATGTCCGACAACCTGAACAAACGGCATGTCGCCGGTGAGTTCGTGGATAGTGTAGACCTTGGAACGGTCGACGTATTTGTATGGATAATACTCAAGCAGGTCGCCATAGCATTCGATGCCAAGCTCATTGCTCAGCATCTTTTTACGGTTAGGGCCTACGCCAGGCAGGTACTTTATGTCTTGATCGAGTATATCCAATTATTCTGCTATATTAAAACTTCAGCAATTTTGAGATCGTAGGGGGTGGTAATTTTGATGTTTTCGCGATTGCCTTCTACCAGGGTGATCTTGTGGCCGAATGCTTCGACTACCGAGGCATCATCAGTAAAGCCATCGTTGTATGGCTGACGATTGGCTGATTTTAATAACTGGATGTCGAACGTCTGTGGTGTCTGCACCAGTCGGTACTGATCGCGAGGAACAGTCTTTGATAATTGAGAATTGAGAATTGAGAGTTGAGAGTCACTGTCAATTAACTGTCTGACGGTTTCGACGACAGGAATCACGGGGATGACGGCCTTGGCGGTGCGGGCAGTCTCGTAACAATTCTTTATAACCTCGATGCTGGGGAATGGGCGCACACCATCGTGCACACCTACCACGCCCTGTGCATCATCAGGCACCTTGGCCAGTCCGTTCTGCACAGAGTGGAATCGTGTCTGTCCACCGTTGGCCAGTGTGTATTCCACGTCGAAATGATACTCATCGCAGAGCTGATGCCAGTACTCCTGCTGTGCCTCGGGTAATACCAGGATAATCTGGATGTCGTCAGAGTACTCGCGGAATCGCTCAAGCGTGCGCATCAGTACGGGCTTACCGCCAATCGGCAGAAACTGCTTGGGAATATCGCTCCCCATGCGCAATCCCTTGCCGCCTGCTACTATTATTATGTAGTCCATTATTTCTGCATCAAGTGTTTGAAACGCATGCCTTCTGCGATTTGGTCAGAGGTTTGCTTGTCGACCAACTGCGAGAGGAGTTCGTAAGCGTATGGGAATGCTGCAGCAGGACCCTCAGCGGTGGTTACGTTGCCATCTACTGTCACCAGGTCGGCTGTGTATGTTGCACCGTTTTCGGCCAGAGCCTTCTCGAATCCCGGATAGCATGTAGCCTTCTTGCCATCAACGATGCCAAGTGGGGCGAGCACAACACCAGGAGCTGCGCAGATAGCAGACACCTTTTTGCCGGCAGCAAACTGTGCCTTGACAGCCTTGCACACACCATCGTGCATATACAGATTGCTGGCACCTGGCATACCTCCAGGCAGCATCAGCAGGTCGGCATCGGTATAGTCGCTCTGCTCAAACAGGATGTCGGCCTCGATGTTTACGCCGTGAGCCGACTGAACCAAAGGAAACTCAGAGATGCTAACCGTTGTAACGTCAACACCTCCACGACGCAACACGTCGATAGGAATCAGAGCCTCTACATCCTCGAAGCCATCTGCCAGAAATACATAAACTTTTGCCATAATCTTCTATATTTTAATCATTCTGAGTGCAAAGATAATAAAAAATCTGTATAATCCGTATAATCCGTAGGAAAAAATAACTATCTTTGGCAGCGCCGAAGATACTTACGCTCGAAAATTCTCAAATTAATTTGGAATTTTACTCACTTATTCGTATCTTTGCACCCAAATTCTTAACTTATTACATTACTATTATCAAACTATGATGAAGAAACTTTTAACTTTAGCCGTTATGGCAATGTTGGGCACAAGTGTGTTTGCCCAGGCTAAGTATCCCTATCTGGATACCAAACTCAGTTACAAAGAACGTGTAGAGAACCTGCTATCGTTGCTTACTCCGGAGGAGAAGGTGGGACTGATGATGAACAAGTCGATATCTATCGACCGTCTGGGCATCCCCAGCTACAACTGGTGGAGTGAGGCTTGTCATGGTGTGCGTCAGGGGGGATATACCGTTTATCCACAGCCTATCGGTATGGCTGCAGCATTCAATGCACAGCTTTTCTACGATGTGTTCTCGCAGGTATCGGATGAGGCTCGTGCCAACTGGAACCGCACTGACCACAAAGATCCTAAGCTATTTAATGTTCCCATGGGTGTGGTTTACTACCCAGGTAACCCGGAGCTCACTTTCTGGTGCCCTAACGTAAACATCTTCCGCGACCCTCGTTGGGGCCGTGGCCAGGAGACATGCGGCGAGGACCCCTATATGAATGCCGTGCTGGGCGTGCAGACCGTGCTGGGTATGCAGGGCAACAATGATAAGTATTTCAAGACTCACGCTTGTGCCAAGCACTATGCTGTGCACAGTGGACCGGAGCCACTGCGCCACTCAATGAATGTAGAGCCAACCAACCGTGATCTGTGGGAGACCTACCTGCCAGCATTCAAGGCTCTGGTAAAGAAGGCAAATGTGCGCGAGGTGATGTGTGCCTATCAGCGATTTGAAGGCAAACCATGTTGTACAAGCGACCGTCTGCTGATTGATATCCTGCGGAATAAGTGGGGCTATGATGCTATCGTACTTACCGACTGCGATGCCATCAATAACTTCTACAACAAAGGTCAGCACGAGACTCATAAGGGCCCACTTTCTGCATCAGTTGATGCCGTACTTAACGGTACCGACCTGGAGTGCGGAAAGGTGTTTATGAGTCTGGTTGATGCACTGAAAAAAGGCATAATAAAAGAGAATGTTCTCGACGAACATCTGCGCAAGACCTTAATGGGACGCTTTGAGCTGGGAATGTTCGACCCTGCAGATATGTTGCCATGGGCAAATCTTGGTCCTGAGGTTATCAGTAGCGAGAAGAATGATGCTATGGCCACTCAGGCTGCACGCGAGAGTATGGTATTGCTCGAGAATAAGGGCGCAGTTCTGCCACTCTCTAAGAACATCAAGACTCTGGCAGTGCTTGGTCCTAATGCCGACGATGTAAACATGCTGAATGGCAACTACGGTGGCACTCCTACCGAGGCTCACCAGCACTCTCTGCTGTCAGGCATCAAGGCTGCTGTGCCAGGTGCCAAGATTATCTACAACAAGGCTTGCGAGCTGAATGATGAATATGCCACCATCCACCATCTGCAGGACTTCAACGATGGCAAGGGCGTGAAGGTAGAGTTCTGGAACAATCGTGAACTCGAAGGCGAGCCTGCCAAGACCGATTACTATAACGAGTTGAACTTCTCGACCTTTGGTGCATGGGGATTTGCTCAGGGTGTCAGCCGTGATTCGCTGTCTGTTCGTGTAAGTGGTAAGTACACAGCCAACTTTACTGGCGAGATGAAGTACACACTGACCACTGATAATGGCTACGTGCTGAAGGTGAATGGCGAGGTGGTTGAAGATGCCAAGGCTGGTGGCCGTCGTGGTTTCGGCTTCGGCTTTGGTCGCAAACCTGAGTACAAGTCATTCCCAGTTGAGGCTGGTAAGACCTACGATATAGAAATAGAGTACCGTCATGGCAACGGTCAGTTTGCTATGCTTCGTGGTGACATCTGCGAGCGCAATCTGGTAGACTTCACTGATCTTGCCAACCAGGTTAAGGATGCTGATGCTATCGTGATCATCGGTGGTATCTCTGCCCAGATGGAGGGCGAAGGTGGCGACAAGCAGGATATCGAGTTGCCAAAGGTTCAGCAGATGCTGGTTAAGGCTATGCACAAGACTGGCAAGCCGGTTATCTTCGTAAACTGCTCTGGTTCGGCCATCGCATTTGGCAGTGTAGAGGGCGAGTACGATGCCCTGCTGCAGGCCTGGTATGCTGGTCAGGGTGGAGCCAAGGCATTGGCCGAGGTTCTGTTTGGCGATTACAACCCAGGCGGAAAGTTGCCTGTAACCTTCTATCGCTCTAACAACGACCTGCCCGACTTCCTCGACTACTCGATGAAGAACCGCACCTATCGTTACTTCACAGGTGTTCCTCAGTATGCATTCGGCTATGGACTCAGCTATACCACTTTTGCCATTGGCGATGCTAAGATCTCTGCCAAGAAGATGAAGAAGAACGGTAAGGTCAATCTCACCATCCCCGTAACCAATACTGGTAAGCGTGAGGGTACAGAGACTGTTCAGGTATACGTGAAGCGTCTCGACGATGCTGGTGCACCTATCAAGGCTCTGAAGGGATTCCAAAAGCTGAACCTGAAGCCTGGTGAGACACAGAAGGCCACCATCACACTAGATGGCGAGGCATTCGAGTACTACGACGAGATGATTGACGAACTGGCAACTAAGTCAGGTCGCTATCAGATATTCTACGGAACCTCGTCGATGGACAAGGATCTGAAGTCAATCGATTTTGAGGTGAAGTAATCAACGGGTATCAGCACCCCACATCATTTTCTCACGTAGGGTGTTGAAGTAGCGATGATCTGATCGCTTAACTACCTTGATATCATAGGGGGCACGACGGAGCACAATCTTCGTGCCCTCTTTGCATTTCTCCGAACGTCCGTCGATAGCCACAAGGAAGTTGTGCGAACGGCTCTCTACATCCAGTTCGATAACGGATGAGTCGGCCAGTACTATCGGGCGCACGTTAAGCGAATGCGGAGCAACGGCAGTCATCGAGAATACCTTGGTACCAGGCACGATGATTGGTCCACCATTAGACAGTGAATAAGCAGTAGAACCTGTAGGCGTGGATATAACCAGTCCGTCAGCCTGATAGGTGTTAAGATATGTTCCGTTCACACTGGCACGTATCGATATCATCGATGCTGTGTCGCGTTTCAGTATAGCTACATCGTTCAGTGCAAAACTAAAGTCGCCAAGTGGAGCACCGTCGGCCTCAATCTGTATCAGCGCACGACTCTCCACTGCATAATCATCATTATACAGTGCTTTCAGACAGTGCTCTATATCGTCAGGATTGATGTCGGCCAGGAAACCCAGTCGGCCCATATTTACGCCAAGTATGGGGATGTTCTTGTTGCCCACACGACTGGCAGCCTTAAGGAAAGTTCCATCGCCACCCATCGATATCACGAAATCAGCCTCAAAGTCGTCATCCGAAAAGACTTTAGTAGCCTTTACGTCCAATCGCTGATGATCCTTCAAGAAGTAATAGTACTCCATGTCTACATACAGCTCCGCGCCATAGTTGGCAATCGTGGATAGCACCTTCTGTATGCTGGCCGATTTCTTAGCCTGATAAATATTGCCCAACAGAGCAAACCTTAGTTTACGATGTTCCATTCTTACTGCTTTTGGGTGCAAAGATATGTATTATTTTGGATAAACGCAAGAAAAACAGCAGAAAAACATTTATAAGTTATGTACGCGCGAGGATGGATGGTTAAAGTGTGTTAAGAAAATGAAGATTTTCGCATAAAAGCTTGGAGTGTATTGATAATTATTCTACTTTTGCAGTGTACTATTAAAGTGGTACACTATAACACGAAGTTAAAACATTAAACATTAAAAAACTATATCATTATGATCGAAGTAAACAACATCAGTTTTAAGTATGCCGGAGGTAAGAATCTGGTTTTTGATGATTTCAGTCTGGAGCTGAAGCAGGATAATATTTATGGTCTGCTGGGTAAGAACGGTACAGGTAAGAGCACACTGCTCTACCTGATAGCTGGATTGCTGCGCCCAAAGAAGGGGCATGTTAGTTTTGATGGCATAGAGACCAAACTGCGCAAGCCTGAGACTCTGCAGGAGATATTCATTGTGCCAGAGGAGTTCGACCTGCCTGCTATGTCGCTGGATGAATACGTTAAAATCAATCGACCATTCTATCCCTTGTTCAGCACCACAGTGCTTGAGGGTTGTCTGAGGGATTTTGAACTGACTACCGACCTGAAACTGAATGCCCTCTCGATGGGACAGAAGAAGAAGGTGTTTATGGCCTTTGCACTGGCAACCAACACCAAGGTGCTGCTGATGGACGAGCCTACCAACGGACTGGACATCCCATCGAAGAGTCAGTTCCGCAAGGTGGTAACACAGTATATGACTGGCGATCGCACTCTGATCATCTCTACCCATCAGGTGCACGATGTAGAATCGCTGCTGGATCATATCTTGATTCTGTCGCCACAGAAACTGCTGTTGAATGCGAGTGTAGCTGATATTCAGGACAAGTTCACCTTTGAGTATCGCACACCTGCCGAGATGGACGATGTACTCTATGCCGAGCCTTCGCTTCAGGGTAATGCCGTAATAGCTCCTCGCCGTGAGGATAGTCCTGAGACCCAGGTTAATCTGGAACTGCTGTTTAATGCTGTAAACGAGGGTAGGATTTAGATAATAAGAACATAAGAGACATAGTTTTGTTATGATACAGTTCAATTTAAATAGATTCGGCAAGTTGGCCAAGTGGTCGTTAAGGAATGATCGCAGCTACTACGTAAAGTCCTTCCTGCAGTTTTTTGTTATCACGACATTGATATTTCTGGCGTTTACCACACATTTCTTAAATGTTAGTAATGGGTATGCACCCTGTGCAGTAGCAATGATAGCTGTAATAGTTACTATGCCGATAATGGGACCATCGATGATGTTCTACAGCATGAAGAACAAGCACGACAAGCAGGCTCTGTTGATGCTGCCAGCATCCAACTTCGAGAAGTATCTGATGCGTTACTCTACTTGGTTGATACTATTGCCGATATACACTGTGGCACTTTTGGGGGCCGACTTGATACAGTATCTGGTAAATGTGATGATGAATCATGAAAACCCCACATTTGTGATGAGTTTCATTGTAGACAAACTCTCTAATGCACATATGTCGGACGAATGGGTGCCTAAGGCAGCTTGGCATGCAATAATAGTTTTGGCTTTGGCAACGCATTCATTCTATGCACTGGGTGGAACCTTCTTCCGTTCGCACAAGTATGCTTGGGTATACACCTCTGTTGCATTTGTGGTGTTGGGTATGCTGTCGATATGGTTAACTCCAGAGAGTGGAAAAATGGAAAACAATAGCCAGCCATCTACATTGGAGTATGTGATTTGGGATACTATCTATGCGATATGGATGATATTTAACTTCTGGTTGTCGTACCGTTGCTTCTGTCGCACTCAGAATATTGGTAAGTTTATAAACTTTTAAAGATCGAAAGCGTTATGAATAGTTTTAGCATAAATAGATTTGGAAAGACACTGCGCTATGTGCTGAGCACAAACTTCCGTTCGCTGCTGATGTGGACGATAGGAGCTGCGCTGGTGGTGTTTATGTGCGAGATGGTTTATTGGAAATTCGGCACTCTGAACGAAAGTCCGTACGACATGTTGAAAAATTTTGGAGACATGGGAATGGTACTTTATGTTGTGGCAAGTGTGGTGCTGATAAGTTCGGTAGTAGCTGGCATCAATGATAAGCGCAAGCGCGAATCGTTCCTGATGTTGCCATCAACTAATGCAGAGAAATATCTCTCGCTGATAGTCTACTCTACAGTGATTTGCTTCCTCTGCGTGTTCCTGGCAATGGTTCTCGGCGATACGCTCCGTATGGCTTTTCTATGGGGTAGAGATCTGATGGGTTTTACACCACGTTATGAGGGCGAGCCTGAATCGGTATATATAACAAACCGCTTTGGGGATGTAATGTATGCAAATAGTTGGGTACGTTGGTACGATTCTGCTCTTCCTGTGTTCTGGAACAGTTTCCTTCCTAATTTTGGATTCTCTTCGTGGTATGGTATAATGCGATGGGCTTTCTTCCTGGCATCTTTGTTATGGATCCACTCGCTCTATACACTAGGTGGCACATTGCTTCGCAAATATGCATTTGTGGCTTCGAGTGTGGTGTTTATCCTCCTCTTGGTTGGGTTTGTTAAGTTTATGAACTATTTCGAGCTGTACACGTTCCGTTCTGAATGGATAGATGCCGCTGGCAACTACCATAGGCGCATGATTAGTACTCTAGTATATGTGTACTGCATCGCACTACCGATACTCTCGATCGCTAACTACTGGATATCGTTCCGTATCTTCAAGGGATTTGAATTAATAACTAATAAGTGGATAAATTATGACTTTCACAAATGATAAACCGATCTACATCCAGATGGCCGATCGCCTGTGCGACGAGATTCTGTCGGGTGTATACAAAGACGATGATCGCATACCGTCAGTGCGCGAATATGCAGTACTGCTGGAAGTGAACACTAATACCGCAGTGAAAGCCTACGAACAGTTGGCTCGCGAGGAGATCATCTACAACAAGCGCGGACTGGGCTACTTCGTGACTCCAGGTGCCAAGAAGCAGATACTGAAGGCTCGCAAACGGGAGTTTATGAGGGAGCGACTGCCAGAGCTGTTCCGCCAGATGCAACTGCTGGGTATTACGTTAGAAGATGTTAAAAACGAATATAATGCAACTTTCGGAGAATAACGATCGTCTAACAATCAGAAAACTAAGGTAAAAAAGAACAATGATACATTTACAAGACATCAACAAGACCTATCAAGGTGCCCAGCCGCTCCATGTGCTGAAGGGTATCTCGCTCGACATAGCAAAGGGTGAGTTCGTCAGCATAATGGGAGCATCGGGCTCGGGCAAATCTACACTGCTGAACATTCTCGGCATACTGGATAACTACGACTCAGGAACCTACGAGTTGGCTGGAGTTCCCATCTGGAACCTCTCAGAGCGCAAGGCTGCCGAGTATCGCAACAAGATGATAGGTTTTATTTTCCAATCGTTTAATCTCATCTCTTTCAAAACCGCCGTGGAAAACGTTGAGTTGCCATTATTCTATCAGGGGGTATCCAGAAAGAAGCGCCACCAGATGGCGATGGAGTATCTGGACAAGCTGGGCCTGGCCGACTGGGCCGAGCACTACCCCAATGAGCTGTCGGGAGGACAGAAACAGCGTGTGGCAATAGCCCGAGCACTCATCACCCGTCCACAGATTATTCTGGCCGACGAGCCCACTGGAGCTCTCGACTCGAAGACATCGGTGGAGGTGATGCAGTTGCTCAAGCAACTGAATCAGGACGAGGGTATGACCATAGTAGTGGTAACCCACGAGAGCGGTGTGGCCAATGAGACTAATAAGATAGTACACATCAAGGATGGCATCATAGGTCAGATAGAGGAGAACCTGAACCACGATGCAAGTCCATTTGGAATTAACGGCATGATGAAGTAAAGAGCTATGCACGATATACTAACAGAAATATGGCAGACGGCACGAAGGAATAAGCTTCGCACTACGCTCACAGGATTTGCTGTGGCGTGGGGAATCTTTATGATCATCGTGCTGCTGGGAGCTGGTAACGGACTCATCAATGCTACGATGAAGATGAACAGCGACTACCTGACCAGCTCGATGGAGGTGGATGGCGGACGTACCTCGCAACCCTACAAGGGTATGAAGGAGGGACGATATATCCAGCTGAACACCAAGGATATGGAGGCCACAGAAACTGAGTTCACGAAGAACATAGATGAAGTGGGAGCCTGCTATTATACCAGCGCCATGGTAACCAACGGCGAGAACTATAAGAGTATACAGATAGCTGGTGTATATCCTGTCCATACAGAGATAGTAAAGACTCATCTTATTTGTGGACGATTCATCAACGATATCGACGTGAAAGAGCAGCGCAAGGTGCTGGTGCTTGCCGATAGTCACGCAAAGGAGCTGGAACCAAAGGATTACAAGACACTGCTGGGTAAGTTTGTAAAGGTGGGTAACTTACAGTTCAAGGTGGTAGGCATATATAAAGGTCGTAACGAAGGGTGGGGTAACGCCTATTCGTCGTACTCAACCATCAAGGGTATCTATGGTGCTAATACGCCTAGCATAGGTAGCATAGAGTTTACCTTCCATGGATTGAACACTGAGAAAGCAAACGATGACTTTGAAAAGGACTATCGTCGACGCCTGAATGGTATGCACCAGGCACACCCTGACGACAAACGTGCCATATGGATATGGAACAACTATACACAGAGTCTGCAGATGAACGATGGTATCGCCATCATCCACACATTCCTCTGGGTAATAGGACTGTTCACACTGCTAAGTGGTATTGTGGGCGTATCTAACATCATGCTCATCACTGTGAAGGAGCGTACCCATGAGTTTGGTATCCGTAAGGCCATTGGTGCCAAGCCATGGAGCATATTGCGACTGATCATTACCGAGAGTGTGATCATCACTACCATCTTTGGCTACCTTGGTATGTTGTTCGGCATATTTGCCAATGAGTATATGGATGCTACACTGGGTCATGAGGTGACTGACCTGGGTGTACAGAAGATTACCCTGTTTGTTGACCCCACCGTAGGACTGGATGTTTGTATCGAGGCCACAATGGTGATGGTGATAGCAGGTACTATCGCAGGACTCATTCCTGCATATAAAGCAAGTAGAATCCGCCCCATCGAGGCACTAAGAGCAGACTAGGATTATGAGAATAGATATAGACAGTTACAGAGAAATAATCGATACGCTGACTCGTAATAAGTCGCGTTCGTTCCTCACCGGATTCGGTGTGTTCTGGGGTGTGTTTATGCTCGTGGCCCTGATGGGTGGTGGACAAGGCATGAAGGAGAAGCTGTACAGCAACTTTGATGGCTTTGCACAGAATACCGTCATCGTAGGTGCCGAACAGACCTCTAAGCCATATAAGGGATTCCGCAAGGGACGCAGTTGGTATATGGTGTATAAGGATGTGGACAGACTGAAGCAGCAGGTGCCAGAACTGGATGCTGTGGCCCCAATACTGATGGGACGCGGAGGAACTGCATATTATGGTGATCAGAAGACAACCCCAAATATGCAGGGAGCCGTGCCCGAGATAGTAGATATCATCACACCAAAGATGTACTACGGACGTTTTATTAACGAGATGGATGTAAAGGAACAGCGTAAGGTGTGTGTGATTGGTAAGAAGATATACAAAGACCTGTTTAAAGATGGTGGCGACCCTTGCGGCAAGAAGATTCGTGTTGACTCTACCTATTACGAGGTGATAGGCGTTGACTATAGCTCAGGCAACATCTCGATTGGTGGCCGTTCAGAAGAACGAATCACCATCCCCATCACAATGATGCAGGCTGCATTTAATCGTGGTAATGCGATAGATATCATCGCTGCTACTGGTCGCCCGGGTGTGCTGATGAGCAAGATAACTCCACGCATTCGTGAGACTGTGGCCAGAGCCCACTACATCGACCCGACTGACGAGCAAGGCGTGTTTGTATTCAATACAGAGCTGATGTTCCAGATGATCAACAATCTGTTTAAGGGTGTGAATATTCTTATCTGGCTGGTTGGTCTGGGAACCTTGTTTGCTGGAGCCATCGGTGTATCGAATATCATGATGGTGACAGTGAAGGAACGCACTACAGAGATTGGTATCCGAAGAGCAATCGGTGCCACTCCTAAGATGATACTTTCGCAGATTATCTCCGAGAGTATAGTGCTGACACTGGTGGCGGGTATGAGTGGAATACTATTCGCAGTAATGATACTACAGATGCTGGAATTGGCTAATACTGAAGACGGCATAGTAGAGACCCACTTCCAGGTGGGATTCTGGACAGCAATATTCTGCGCCGTAGTGGTGAGTACGCTGGGTGTGCTGGCAGGATTAGCCCCCGCAGCCAGAGCGATGAGCATAAAACCAGTAGACGCAATGCGAGACGAGTAATACATTAAACATTCTTGAACAAGTCAAGCGGCAAAGCCGAGCGAAGGATTAAACATTAAAAAAATAAAGTATATGAAACGCTATTCAAAACTGATTATCGCTGCTATCGTAGCACT
This sequence comes from uncultured Prevotellaceae bacterium, assembly GCA_902761905.1. Classification (GTDB taxonomy): domain Bacteria; phylum Bacteroidota; class Bacteroidia; order Bacteroidales; family Bacteroidaceae; genus Prevotella. The sequence goes on along the minus strand of CACWMK010000013.1, from coordinate 58,101 downwards.
GATTTTCATCGGAACATTCGTGTTCTTGTGGCAGAAGAGCCAACCAAAGGAAGTGGTTTACAACGAATTCACTCCTAAACTGGACAGCATCCAGAAAACCACCATTATCACTGGTAAGATTGAACCTCGCAACGAGGTTAACATCAAACCACAGATTTCTGGTATCATCTCAGAGTTGCTAAAGGAACCAGGCGACTATGTGAATGCTGGCGACGTGATAGCCAAGGTAAAGGTAATACCTGATATGGCCCAGCTGTCGAGTGCTGAGATGCGCGTGCGTCTGGCAGAGATCAACCTGAAGCAGGCTGAGACCGATTTCCAGCGCGAGGAGAATCTCTACAACCAGAAACTGGTGAGTGCCGACGAGTTTGATAAGACCAAAATGTCATTGGCTCAGGCCAAACACGAGAAGATAGCAGCACAGGATGCTCTCGAAGTGGTGCGTGATGGTGTGTCGAAGTCGAATGCCAAAGCCTCTTCAACACTTATCCGTTCTACTATCAGTGGTGTGATTCTGGACATCCCAGTTAAGGTGGGTAACTCAGTTATCCTGTCGAACACCTTCAATGATGGTACTACGATTGCTACAGTTGCCAACATGAACGACCTGATTTTCCGTGGTAATATCGACGAGACTGAGGTTGGTCAGCTGGTTAGCGGTATGAACATGAAGATTACTATCGGTGCCCTGCAGGACCTGAAGTTTGATGCTGCACTGGAGTACATCTCGCCAAAGGCTGTGGAAAGCAATGGTACCAACCAGTTTGAGATTAAGGCTGCCGTTAAACTGACTGAGGGTGGTAAGATCCGTTCTGGCTATAGCGCCAATGCTGAAATCATCCTGGCCAAGGCCGACAAGGTGCTGACCATCCCTGAGAGTGCCATCGAGTTCAGTGGCGACAGTACCTTTGTGTATGTTATCAAGGGCGAGGGTAAGAACAAGAATTACAATCGTACCTATGTTGAGACAGGTCTGTCTGATGGTGTGAATATCGAGATTAAGAAGGGTATCACGGATAAGGATAAGGTTCGTGGCCCGGAGATCGTAGCAGATGAAAAAGATAAGTAAGCGATTATGAGAAAGTATATATTATCAATGGTAATAGGCTCGATGGGCATTGGTTCTGCCAGTGCACAGAAGGCTTGGAGCATCCGCGAGTGCTGCGACTATGCCATAGAGCATAACATAAGCATAAAGCAGCAGGTGAACCAGTGTCGCCAGCAGGAGATACAGTTGAACACTGCTAAGAACTCGCGACTGCCTGATGTAAGTGGTAGTGTAGGTCAGAACTTCTCGTTCGGTCGAGGACTTACCTCAGAGAATACTTACACCAACACCAATACATCGTCGACATCGTTCCAGCTTGGTGCCAGTGTGCCACTGTTTACTGGTTTCGAGATTCCTAACCAGATAAAGCTGAGCAAGCTGAACCTTGAGGCTGCTACTGCCGATCTGGAGAAGGCTAAGAACGATATCCGTATGCAGGTGGCTCAGGCTTATGTGCAGATACTCTATGATATGGAGATAGCGGATGTGGCTCGTCGTCAGATTTCGATCGACTCAGCTCAGGTGGCTCGCCTGCAGGCCTTTGTGGATAATGGCAAAGCTAGCGAGGCAGAACTCTCACAGCAGAAGGCAACTATGGCTAACAGCCGACTGACTGCTACACAGGCAGAGAATAATCTGAAGTTGGCTATACTGAGCCTTACTCAGCTATTGGAACTGCCCAGCCCTGATGGTTTTACCATCGTTCGCCCCAGTCTGGCAGAACTGGATGGAATTGTTTCTATGGACAATCTGGTTACTCCTGATCAGATTTATGCTGAGGCTATAGGCGTCAAGCCTGAAATTCTGTCGCAGCAACTGAAACTGCGTGGTGCTGAGCATAGCATCAAGATAGCTCAGGCTGGTCATTATCCAACACTCTCGCTGAGTGGTGGACTGGGCACAAACTATTACACTACCTCAGGTTTTAAGGCCGACGGATTTGGCAAGCAGTTGGAGAACAACTTCAGCCAGTACATCGGACTGAACCTTAGTGTTCCTATCTTCAGTCGTTTCCAGACTCGCAATCGTGTGCGTGCAGCCCGTATCGATCAGGAGACTCAGCAGTTGCAGCTCGACAATACTAAAAAGACATTATATAAGGAGATTCAGCAGGTGTATTATAATGCCCTGAACGCTCAGACCAAGACTCAGAGCTCGGCTGAGGCTGTACAGAGCTCGAAGGACGCTTTCGAACTGGTGCAGGCAAAGTACGAGAACGGCAAGTCGACCATCACAGAGTTTAACGAGGCCAAGAACAACTATCTGAAATCAGAATCAGATCTGGTGCAGGCCCGTTATGAGAACTTGTACCAGCATGCATTGCTGGAGTTCTATCGAGGCAGGGAGTTGAACTTCTAAACATAAGAATAGTCCGCTAGTTGCGGACTATTTTTTTCTTCCCATCGTTGATGTAGATTCCACTTTTGGAAGGCTCTGCTCCTAATCGCCTCCCCTCGATGGTATACCATTTGCAATCTTTGCACTTGTGGTCTTTATTGATGCCTAGAAATCCAGAACTAGAGTTGTTGAAGTTCTTCAACTCGTAGAATGCAGCATAAGGTTTACCTGTGTTGTGGTTGTATAGAGCGGCATTCCACCAACTATTTGTAACCATCTTGTTGCCATTATCCTCAGGCCACCACCAGAATAGTCCTTTTACACTTTCATGAGTGTTAAGCTTTGTAACCAAATCTGCTGTAAACTGGCGCTGGCCTTCCTCGGTAAGAGGGTAAGTCGACGAATAGTCATATGTGTCGCCTATGTGCCAAGCATAGCTGTAGCCCGTCTCTACAATCATGATGTCCTTGCCATAGTTCTTGTTCTCCAATGATGTCAATGCACTCTCCAACTTCACCAGATTGCCATGATGATCTGGATAGTAACTAAGTCCGATGATATCATAATCTAGCTCTGCATTTGCCATACGATCGAAGAAGTCTGTTAGTACATCAGGTTTTGGTGTACGCTCGCTGTGGATAATGATCTTTGCATCTGCACAAACCTCGCGACAAGCCTGACCAGCTTTCTTTAGTAGATTGATGAATCGTGTCCAGTTGGCTTGAGGAGAGTTAGTGTAGCAACGATTCTTGTTGTTGCCTCCTACGGCAGTCTTGGTCCCCCACATCATTCCATACGAAATTTCATTTCCTGTCTGAATGAAATCTGGAGTAGCTCCTGCGGCTACCATTTGTTCCAGGCAATACTTGGTATACTCGTAGATAGTATCCTTAAGTTGGTCGTCTGTCAGATCCTTCCATGCATCAGGTGTCCACTGCTTGCCTGGGTCGGCCCAAGTGTCGCTGTAGTGGAAGTCGAGCATCAGCTTCATTCCAGCATCCTTTATGCGCTTGCCCAGTGCCTTTACATAATCCAAGTCCTGGCAAACGGCCTTGTCGTTGTCATTCGAAGGGTCAACAAACAATCTAACACGCATGGCGTTCAGGCCTTCTTCATTGAAGAATCCCAGAACGTCTGACACGGTGTTGCCTGATTTGTCTTTGTACACTACTCCTGCTTCTTCGTACTTTGTAAGTAGAGATATGTCGCCACCTACATACTTCTGAGCACGAAGGGTATTCGTGCTGCAGAGTAGGGCTGTAATTAATAGTAGTTTTAGTAGTTTCATTTTTTCTAGGTTATTAAATTGTTACTATTATTTCTTATGACGGTTTGCCCGCTGCTCACGGTATTTGGCTTTCTGACGAGCAGAGCCGCTACCGTGAGCACCAGTGATATACTTTTTCTTTTTGGCTTTGGTTTTTACCTTGCCATCGTCTTTCGGCTTGTCACCTCCACGTCCGAAGTTGATGCCGTTCTCAAGAATGTTCTGAAAATCGTCCATTAAAATGTTTAATGTTTAATGTTTAATGTTTAATGATGGAACAGACGTACACCAGTAAAGGCCATAGCTATACCATACTTATCGCAGGTCTCGATAACATTGTCATCGCGAACTGAGCCACCAGCCTGGGCGATAAATTCTACGCCGCTCTTATGAGCACGCTCGATGTTGTCGCCAAATGGGAAGAATGCGTCAGAACCCAGAGCAACCTTGGTGTTCTTGGCAATCCACTCCTTCTTCTCCTCCATAGTGAGCACCTCGGGCTTCTCCTTGAAGAACATCTGCCATGTGCCATCGCGCAGTACGTCGTCGTGATCCTCTGAGATGTATACATCGATGGTGTTATCGCGATCAGCACGACGGATATTGTCGATGAAAGGCAGGTTCATAACCTTTGGATGCTGGCGCAACCACCAGATATCAGCCTTGTTACCAGCCAGACGGGTACAGTGGATACGGCTCTGCTGACCAGCTCCGATACCAATAGCCTGACCGTCCTTAACGTAGCAAACAGAGTTGCTCTGAGTGTACTTCAGGGTAATCAGTGCGATAATCAGATCGCGCTTAGCCTCAGGGCTGAAGGTCTTGTTCTGTGTAGGCATATTCTCGAAGAGTGCATCGTCGTCGAGCTTGATCTCGTTGCGACCCTGCTCGAATGTGATGCCGAATACCTGCTTGCGCTCGATAGGCTCGGGTACGTATGTAGGATCAATCTTGATAACGTTGTATGTGCCCTTACGCTTGTCCTTCAGTATCTCGATAGCCTCGGGAGTAAAGTCGGGTGCAATCACACCATCGCTCACCTCGCGCTTAAGCAACTTGGCTGTAGTAGCGTCGCAGGTGTCGCTCAGAGCTACAAAGTCGCCATAGCTCGACATACGGTCGGCACCACGTGCACGGGCATATGCACATGCGATAGGACTCTCGTCGAGATCCTTTACATCGTCAACAAAGTAGATCTTCTTCAGTGTGTCGCTCAGAGGCAGACCTACTGCTGCACCTGCAGGACTAACGTGCTTGAACGATGCTGCAGCTGGCAGACCTGTTGCGGCCTTAAGCTCCTTTACAAGCTGCCATGCATTGAATGCGTCGAGGAAATTGATATATCCAGGACGACCGTTGATAACTTCGATGGGTAGCTCGCCCTCAGTCATAAAGATGCGTGAGGGTTTCTGATTGGGATTACATCCGTACTTGAGTGCTAATTCTTTCATTTTTGCGATATTTTCTATTTCTGTGTGCAAAGGTACAAAATATTTTTGTAATTTTGCAGCAAATTTTTTAATAATATGGAAAAGAAACGTTTGGCGCTTAGAAAACTGCTTGAGGCAGTAGAGAAGGAAATCCTGAGAAAACCTGATAAGAAGACGCTCGACCGTCTCTCGCTTTTAGCTGGGTTCCAGAGTTGGGAAGAATTCCAGAATGCATTGCATGGGGAATAAAAAAAGAGGCTTGCACACTTGGGCGCAGCCTCTTTTTTTTCTTTTTTATTCACCAACGTTGTGGCGCTTCTCCTTGATGCGAGCAGCCTTACCAGTGAGCTTGCGCAGATAGTAAAGCTTAGCGCGGCGAACCTTACCAACCTTGTTGACCTCGATGCTCTCAATGTTCGGAGACTCGATTGGGAAGATACGCTCTACACCAATTGTACCTGACATCTTACGAACAGTGAAGCGCTTCTTGTCTCCGTGACCAGCAATCTTAATTACTACACCACGATAGAGCTGGATACGCTCCTTAGAACCCTCGATAACCGGTTGCAAATGCTTCTTCAGCAACTTTAATTAAATCCATTGTACTTTTAAATAATTAAATTGTTGTATCGTTCCAACGCAACATAACAGGCCTCTCGTTACTTCCTGCCAGCGATTACGCCGAAAAGCGGGTGCAAAGGTACAACTTTTTTTTGTTTCGAAGAAATATTTCGGATATTTTTTGTATTTTTGCACCATTAAAACTACAAATTATGAATAAAAGACGTGTTTTTTATGCTTCTTTGGCTTCGTTGATGATGGTTGCGTGTGCGCCTAAACATTATCAACTTACTAATGTGGAGCGAACCCGCGTGATAGTGGATAGTCGCTTTGATAAGAATCCAGATGAGGCTGCTGTTAAGTTTCTTGAACCCTTCAAGCGGGTTAACGATAGCATTATGGGGCCTGTTGTAGGTGTGGTAGCCAGAAATATGCATGCCGATCGCCCTGAGAGTAATCTTTCTAATCTCTTGGCCGATATCCTGGTATGGTCAGCTAAGGATTATAACGAGAAGGCTGTTCTTGGCATCTATAACATGGGTGGTATACGTGCCGACCTTACTAAGGGTAATGTTACCTATGGTGATGTGCTGGATGTGGCTCCATTCGAGAACAAGATTTGTTTCATCACTCTCACTGGCGAACAGATGCTTACGTTGTTCCGTCAGATTGCCCATAGGGGAGGCGAGGGTGTAAGTCATGGTGTAGAGCTGGTGATCACTGAAGATGGAAAACTCATCTCGAGCAAACTTCATGGCAAGGAGATAGATCCTAAGGCAGAGTATCGCGTGGCTACTATCAACTATCTTATCGAGGGCAACGATGGTATGCCTGTACTCCGCGAGGGTACTAACATTATTGCTCCTAATGAGAAGAGTAACAACACCCGATTCCTTATTATGAACTATTTCAAGGATCATCAGGCTCGTGGTGTGGCAGTTGATTCACAGGTAGAAGGTAGAATTAAAATCCAGTAAGTTATGCGTAGATTACACCTTATTATATTTATAGCACTTGTGGCAGTAGTATCGGCAAGTGCAAAGACCAAGAAACAGTTGGTTGTGCTTCATACCAACGATACTCACTCGTGTATCATGCCGCTCAGCGAGAATCTCGACAACAAGGATCTGGCTGGTCGTGGTGGATACCTGCGTCGCATCAATATGATTAAGGAGGAGCGCAAGCAGAATCCTGATCTGTTGTTCTTCGACTCTGGTGATTTTTCTCAGGGCTCGGGTTTCTACACTCTCTTCAAGGGTGAGGTAGAGATTGGACTGATGAACTATATGGGATATGATGCAGCCACTATCGGCAATCATGAGTTCGATTTTGGACTCGAGAATATGGCTCGCCTGTTCCGTATGGCCAACTTCCCGATTGTATGTTCGAATTACGACTTTACAGGAACTCCTTGCGAAGGACTTGTTAAGGACTATATCACCCTAAAGCGCAATGGTCTTAAGATTGGTGTCTATGCACTTGGTGCTCCTATGAAGGGACTTGTGTCGAATAAGAACTGCGAAGGTGTTAAGTACATTGATCCTGTCGAGGCGTCGAAAAAGTATATTAATATTCTGCGTAAACTGGAGAAGTGCGACGTCGTAATATGTATCTCTCATCTGGGTTGGCAGATATCCGAGTATCCCGATCAGGAGTTTATCAAGGAGATTGAGGGGTGCGACTTGGTATTGGGAGGTCATACGCATACCTATATGCCTACACTTGAGTATGCGCCTGATAAGACAGGAAAGATGATTCCTGACGATCAGAATGGTAAGCACGGAGTGTTTATCGGCAAACTGGTACTTACGTTCGAGAAGTAATTATTCGAAGTAGAACGATAATACTATCATCTTCGTATGCCCGCTTTTAATAGCGTTGGCATACGTTTTTTTATTGTCGTCCTTCAGGTCGGCCACATGGCTCTTGTCTATCCTATTGCCCAGACCGTAGCAGAACTTCAGCTCAGGTATCAACTTGAAGAATGGCAGATACAGGTCGCATCCCAGTCCCACCTCAACCATCAGGTCAGTACGCTTAAGCTGTATTATATCCTGACTCTTGCTGGTCAGGTTTATCATCGGACTTACGCCTGCCAACATATATGGACGGATGTTGTTCCATCGTTGTGACGAGAACTTCAGGTCTACGGGTACTGACAGATATGTATTCTTCATGTCCTGAGTCTCTGTCATAACTTTCCCTTCTGTATTCAGCAGTCCGGTATTCTTGAGCATCAGATGCTTGGAGCCAAAGTGCATAGTGGGAGTTATGCGTAAGTTCAAGTGGTTTGACAAGCGCATATCAGCTAGTACACCCACTGATAATCCTGAATTCCAGCGGTCGGCATCACATACAAAAGGTGCCTCGCTTTCAAACTCAATATCCTGCATGTTCATACCCACAGATATTCCAAAGTGCATAGGGCGCAAGTCGATATACGGCTTGTGCTGAATCGAGTATCGTATTTGTGCCATGCATCCTGTTGCGATACATATAGCAGCTATAATAGATAGAATTCTAATCTTCATACCATATTAATAACGTAAAAATAGCCATCTTATTATGTAGATTATTATTTTGACAATGTATAAATTACTAAAAAAAATACCTAAAGTTTGGTATATATCAAAAAAATATTGTACCTTTGCGTCATCAAAAGTAAGTATAAACAGTATTAACAATTTAATTGATTAAGAATTATGGCATATGTAATTGGTGACGACTGCATCGCTTGCGGTACATGTCAGGGCGAGTGCCCAGTAGAGGCAATTTCTGAGGGTGAGAAGTATTCTATCAACCCTGATCTCTGCACAGAGTGTGGTACTTGTGCAAGTGTTTGTCCTTCTGAGGCTATCAGCCTTCCCTAATATTTAGGACATAAAAACAATCTAACAGGTGTTTCCTTATTGGGAGCACCTGTTTTTTGTAAAGTACCTAGATTTCAATTGAAAAGTAGTTAGGCTGCAATTGTTTTCTAGTTAGTTTTCAAAATATAAATAGGTGCCCTTTTGAGAGCACCTATTATATATTATTGTGAAGTTCTGAAATTACTTCAGGTCGCGAATCTGCTGAGCAGGAGCGTAGTCTGGGTCGATAGCCAGAATCTTGTTTGCAATTTCTTTAGCCAGAGGCTTGTTCTTAGCAAACAGGAATGCGTTTGACATCAGGTAGTGATAGCTGTACTTAAGCATGGTATCCTCACCCTTAGAGCGATCAGCCTTGCCCTCGAGCAGATCTACAACCTTCTGGTAGTCAGCCTTTGCCAGACCCTTCTCACCATTCTTGTCAAGCTTGTTGTTCATTGTTGCGCACTGATATGCTGCATAAGTGCTCTGTACTGGGAACTTCTCTGCCATTGCGCGATAAGCCTCAATTGCCTTAGCAATGTGCTTTGGCTTGTTAGCCTCGTCCTCATCAGCGTACTTAGAGTAGATCTTTGCAACACCCTCCATATCGTCAGAGTTTACATCGGGCTTGCAAGCCAGGTACTGATCGTAGTACTTGAGAGCATTCTCAAACTCCTTCTCCTTAAGATATGAGTCAGATACACTCTTAAGGATTGCCCAACGCTTAATCATTGACTGATCGTTAACCAGCTCGAGAGCCTTGTCGTAGTGAGCATACATATTAGCCTTATCCTCCAGAGCCTGATAAATCAGAGCTGTGTAGAAGTGGTCGTACTCAGATACCTTTGCACTATCGGTCTCATAGAAGTACTTGTGGATGTAGCTCTTAGCTGCATCGTAGTTCTTCAACTCGTAGTTTGCAAACATAGCAATACGGTTGAATGTTGGGTTACGTGGCTCGAGCTTGATACCAGCCTCTGCAGCACGAACAGCATCGGCAAAGTGACCTGTGAAGTAGCTGCAACGTACGAACTCGTTGAGACCCAGCTTGTCGAGCTTATTGATATCAGCCTTAGCATAGTTCTCGTAAGCCTGCTTCTCGTCGTTAGCCAGCATAAAGATGTGACCCTTGAAAGCGTCGATGTCCTCATCAGGGCACTGAACCTTCATTTCCTCAAGCTTCTTGGCTGCCTGACTTGGGCTGATCTTACGATATACCATTGCCCACTTCTTGTAACCTGCAGGATTCTTTGGATCGAATGTGATAGCCTGGTTGTAATAGCTTGCTGCCTTACCACCATCAGTACCATACGATGCCTCGATATCACCAAGCAGCAGGTATGCAGGTGCATACTGATACTTTGGCTTGCCTGCCTCGTTGGCATAGTTGGCGAACTGACGTGCACCAGCTGTGTCCTTCTGAGCATAGAATGCCTGAGCAATCTTCAAGAGAGCCTCTGGATTCTTCTTGTTCTTCTTATAAGCAGTGTTTGCTAACTTGGCAACGTTTGGATCCTTTGCCTTAATACCATCAAGAGCTGCATTAAGCTCTACTTCCTGTGCATTTACGGCGGCGCTGAAACCTGTCAGCAACGCACCCATTACTAGATATTTAATTGCTTTCATAATTCCTTGTTATTAAGTTACACTTCTTGTTTACTGTTCTTTCTCTTATGACGTTTTATTATTCAATAGGTTTAAATTATTCACTCTTTACTATTACATCCCTCACGTTCATATTGGCTGTTCGTGGCAGTAGGCCTGCACGCAGGATAATCTTTTGTCCCTTGGGCAACTGTACAAAGTGTGTAAAGCTGCTGGGTACACCATTACGTGTGTCATTTAGCAATGCGTAGATGGTGCGGCGTAGGGGATAGTTGCCGTTATATAAATAGTATTGATAGGGTTTCCAGCTGTTATACTTCGTTGCCGAGTCGAGCTTTGATACGCCCATCACGCTTATATTCTTCTTGAATGTGACATTGGTTGTGTCACGCTTGTCGTTGAGCCAGTTCGAACCGATGATACCAAGCGAGTTGGGATGGTTCTCTACATAGTCTATTACAGCAGCACTTGTCTTTACGGCTCCGATGTTAGGTGCGCTGAACTGCTGGCCGCCAAGGATTGAGTCGACACACCAGCGTACGGTGCTTGATAGTGGATTGTCGAAAACCACATCGATAACACCAAGTTTGTTTTGTGGATAGATGTCGCTCCACTTTGTGATCTCTCCCTTCAGTACTCGTGCAAAGTCTTTAATTGTTATGCATGAGTCAGGGTTAGAGTTGTTTACTATGATTGCCAGTCCGTCGTAAGCCACAGGTATGGCTCTTGGCAGAAATTTCTGGCTGATAAGTGTCTGGCGCTCATTAGCAGTGAAGTCGCGTGTGGTGAATGCCAGCCATGTTTCTTGTTTCATCAGCTTCTTTACTGCATCCTGCTCGTTGATGTAAACGGGGGTGATGGAGTCGAGAGTCTGATTGGTGAAGTAATATAGTTCTTCATCGATGATTGGGTAGAAACTTTCATCAGCAGTCAGTATGCTGGCTGCTTTCTGATAAGCCTGTTCCTTTTCAGGATTAGGCTTGTTCCCACATCCGTGGAACAAGCCTAATATCAGTGTTAATCCAACTAATTTATGTAATTTGTTGAATGCGTTCATTTCAGATTTTGTTGAGTATTACTGCAGGCGGAATGTTACAGGTACGGTGTACTTTACACGTACTGCACTACCGTTCTGCTTACCAGGAATCCAGTGTGGCATTGACTTAACAACGCGCTGTGCCTCCTTGTCGAGTGATGGGTCAACGCTCTTTACAACCTTAACGTCGGTGATAGAACCATCACGCTCTACAACGAAGGTTACAACTACACGACCCTGTACACCGTTCTCCTCGGCTACTACTGGATACTTGATATTCTTTGAGAGATACTCGAACAGAGCTGAGCTACCACCAGGGAACTGAGGCATCTCCTCAACCACGTCGAACACCTTGGTCTCTTCAACCTTTGGTGGCTCGGGCTCAGCGATAGTCTCCTTAACCTTCAGTACCTCACCAGCTGCATCGTCATCACCCTCTACGTTGAAAGCACCGATGGCGGTGTTGGTTTCAGCGAGATCGTCCTGAGACTTGATCTCCTGATCCTCCTGCACTTCTTCGTCTTTCTTAATTTCAGGAACGGTAAATGCTACTGAGCTCTTTACCTTCTCAACTTCGATTTTCTCAACTTGGTTCTCATCTTCATGGCGCTCCACCTTAGCCTCCTTCTTCTCAGCCAGGTTTGCCAGCTCAACGTCTTCAACCATAGCAGCGTTACGAGCAGCTATGTAGTTATCGATTTGCACCTTTGCGATAACAATGGCTGCAATGATAGCAAATGCAGCAAACATTGTGAGCAGTGCCTTCAGGTTACGTGAACCTGTCTTCTTGCGCAATTGATAAGCTCCATAAGCCTGGTTCTTACCTTCGAATACGAGGTCGACCCAGTTGTTGTCAATAAGATCTATTTTTGCCATAGTCTATTCTACATTTTAGGGGTTACTTGACGCCTGCCTTCTCGATGAGAGCCTTATCGTCGTCACTCATCTTGTCGACATTGTCAATCACATACTTATCAATATTGCTAATGAGCATCTCGTCGAGCGCAGCTACCATATTTTCGTATGTTGCTGTGTTCAGAGGACGGATGATGACGGTCATTGTAGGAACCTTTTCGCCTGTGGGCAGTTCACCCTTCTTCAGCTTCTTAAGTGCTGCCTGATACTGCTCGTCAGTCATCTTAGAGTTGTACTCATTCTTCTTAGCATCGAGCTCCTTCTTGGCCAACTTAATCTTGGCTACTGGGTTGATACCCTCTTCGGTTGTGTGCTCGTTCAGCACCTTTTCGATACCGTCCTTGCCATAAGTTGTAGGCTTAACGCATGAAGGATCATCATAGTTGGGAAGTCCGGCAACATACCATACCTTATCATCAGCACCCAGATAGAGTGTGATGGTATGAGATGCCTTTGTTACCTGCTTATCTTTCTCATTCATCTCCTTTGTGTCATCGTTCGACGGCATTGTCAGCTGCATAGCCTGTGGCTTAGCCAGTGTAGTACACAGCATGAAGAAGGTGATAAGAAGCATCATCATGTCTACCATTGGCGTGAAGTTCACGCGGGTATCCATCTTTTTCTGCTTTGATAGATTCTTTTTTGCCATAATACTACTCGTTTAAACGTTTAACATCGAGATTCGTGATCAGCTGGAAACGGTTCTCGTTCATATCCTGGAGCTCTGACATCAACTTCTTAACAGCTCCGTAAGAAGTCTTTGAGTCGCACTTGATTGCGAGCTTGATGTCAGGGTTAGCATCGCGTGCAGCAGATACCCACTCCTGGAATTCGCTCTTACCTCCATTGATACTATCAAGTGGAAGGCCGAGCTTCTGGATTGCTTCACCCATCTTCTCTGTATCGAGGTCAAGATAAGCTGCAAGCTGAGCCATTGGCGCTCCAACCATAGCATCCTCGCGGAAGTGCTTAATCTGGTTGGCATTCAGCTGGACACCAAACTTGTCTGTCATGGTCTCCAACATGGCCTGCATGTTGTTCTTGTTTTCGGTACCACAGTAGATGCGTCCCTCTGGAGTAACCAGAATGTTGAGTACATCCTGCTCTGGTATCTTAACCTCTGACACAGAATTAGGCGCTGTGACTGAAACTGGTTCTGGTGTCAAGAATGTTGATGTCAACATAAAGAAACACAGAAGCAGCGTCATCACGTCTGACATTGGCGTCATGTCAATCCAGATGTCTTTTTTCTGTATCTTAATTTTTGCCATTCTCTAAATGCTTTTTATTGCGTTAATAAATGAATGGTAAAATATTAAGCCTCGTTGTGGTTAGAATCGTATGTAGCAGCGATTGTGTAACCAATCTCGTCGAGAGCAAATGTCAGCTTATCGATCTTGTTTGAGAAGAAGTTGTAAACTACGGTAGCTACCCATGATGTCAAGATACCAGAAGCTGTGTTAACCAGAGCCTCAGAAATACCTGCAGACAGAGCCATAGAGTCAGCACCACCACCAGCAGACAGAGCCTGGAATGATCCGATCATACCAAGTACGGTACCGAACAGAGCGGTCAGAGTACCCAGAGATACGATTGTTGCAACCATTGGGAGGTTCATCTGCAGAGTAGGCATCTCAAGCTGAGTAGCCTCCTCGTGAGCCTGCTGAATCTTAGCGATCTTAGCAGCCTTCTTCAGAGTGTCGTTACCCTCAACGTCCTTATAAGCGGCGATAGAAGCCTTAACTACGTTAGCTACAGAACCCTGCATCTTGTCGCAAAGCTTGTCAGCCTCATCGAACTTCTGAGCCTTGATGAGCTCCTTAACCTGAGCAGTGAACTTGGCGAGGTTAATCTTACCAGCGGCACTCTTGATAGCGAAGAAACGCTCGATACCGAGGCAGATAACGGTGAAGAGAAGAGTCAGGATCAGACCTACTACGAAACCTCCCTTATATACAGTACCCAGCAGGTTAGCGGGGTGTCCGCTGCGATCGCCACCAACGAAGTTGTCGGGGTTACCCATTACAAAGTACCATACACCATAACCAGCAGCTGCACAAATTACCAGGATAATCCATGCTGCCTTAATACCACCAAAGCCCGAATTCTTTTTGGCTGGGGCTGCAGCCTTTGTTGTTGTTGCCATAATTAAAAATAATTTTTTTTAGTTATTATAAATAAATTAAAATTTGATTCACCTCGCAAAAGTAGCAAAATAAAGCGGAACTCAAGCTAAATTAATAGATTTTAACTATGAATTTCCGAATTATTTTAGTTTTGCACACACTTCTTTGATTCGCTTCATTGCTTCTACGATGTTTTCATCGCTAGTGGCATAGCTCATTCTGAAGCATTCTGGATCACCAAAAGCATCGCCTCCAACGGTTGCTACATGGCCCTTTTCGAGCAGGTACATAGCAAAGTCGGTTGAGTTGTTGATAGTGGTCTCACCATCGCTCTTGCCGAAGAAACTGCTGCACTTGGGGAATAGATAGAATGCTCCCTCGGGCACATTGACCTCGAGGCCGGGGATGTCCTTGGCCAGCTTGACGATGAGGTTGCGACGACGCTCGAATGCCTGGCGCATATCCTCTACGCACTGCTGATCGGCTACGTAGGCAAACTCGGCTGCCTTCTGGCTCACTGAGCATGGACCACTGGTGTACTGGCCCTGCAACTTGTTGCATCCCTTCACAATCCACTCTGGGGCTGCGATGTAGCCAATACGCCATCCTGTCATAGCATATGCCTTTGATACACCGTTTACGATGATTGCACGCTCCTTCATACCAGGGAACTGGGCGATACTCTCGTGTTTGCCGATATAATTGATATGCTCGTAGATTTCATCTGCCAGTACGAAGAGGTCTTCGTGCTTCAGTATGACATCTGCCAGCGCCTTCAGCTCTGCCTTGCTGTACACACTACCTGTAGGGTTGCTGGGCGAGCAGAGGATAATCAGTCGTGTCTTTGGGGTGATAGCTGCCTCAAGCTGCTCTGGAGTCATCTTGAAGTTCTGGTCGAATCCTGCCTCAACAAACTTGGGGACACCACCAGCCAGAAGTGCCATCTGTGGGTAACTAACCCAATATGGGGTGGGGATGATAACCTCCTCACCATCATTTACCAGCGCCATCACGGTGTTGCACACACTCTGCTTGGCACCGTTGCTCACCAGAATCTCGTTGACGGTATAGTCCAACTGATTCTCGTTCTTGAGCTTGGCCACGATAGCCTTGCGCAGATCGGGATAGCCAGGAACTGGTGAATAGCGTGAATAATTGTCGTCTATCGCCTTCTTGGCAGCCTCCTTTATTGCATCTGGTGTATTGAAGTCGGGCTCGCCGACACTCATGTTGATTACATCGATTCCTTGAGCTTTCATTTCAGAGCTCTTCTGAGACATTGCCAGCGTGGCTGATGGAGCCAATCGCTGCAGACGATTTGATAATTGTGCCATATTTACTCTAAATTTTGTGCAAAATTACGCATTTTATTTTTGAAAACGAAATAAAAATGTCACTTTTTAACTATTTGGGTCTAAATTGTGGCAAATTGTGACTATTTCAGATGCAGGGTATGTCCCATACGTGTCTTTTTGGTCTCCAGATAACGCAGATTGTACTTGTTTGGAGTTACCTCGATGGGCACATTCTCGATGATTTCGAGTCCGTATGCCTCAAGACCTACACGCTTCACTGGGTTGTTGGTCAGCAGGCGCATCTTGTGCACGCCGATATGGCGCAGCATCTGTGCTCCACATCCGTAGTCGCGCTCGTCGGGCTTGAATCCCAGGTGTACGTTGGCGTCGACGGTGTCAAGTCCCTGCTCCTGCAACTTATAGGCTGCAATCTTGTTCATCAGTCCGATGCCACGACCCTCCTGCTGCATGTAGATTACCACACCCTTGCCCTCTTTCTCGATGGCCTGCATGGCCTTGTGCAGCTGCTCGCCGCAGTCACAGCGCTTGCTGCCAAGAATGTCACCTGTCATGCACGATGAGTGGACACGTACCAGTATTGGCTCGTCTTCCTGCCATTCGCCCTTGATAAGCGCCATGTGCTCCAGTCCGTTGCTCTTCTGACGGAATGGGATAAGGCGGAAGTGACCGTAGTCTGTAGGCATGTCGACCTCTTCGCCTACCTCGATAAGCGATTCCTTCTTCAGGCGATAGGCTATCATGTCCTTTATGCTGATAATCTTCAGGTTCCACTCTTTGGCAAACTTCATCAGTTCGGGCATACGGGCCATCGAACCGTCTTCGTTCATAATCTCCATCAGTGCTCCTGCTGGATACAGACCAGCCATGCGACAGAGGTCGATAGCAGCCTCAGTGTGTCCGCTACGGCGCAGCACACCGTTGTCCTGAGCGTAGAGTGGGTTTACGTGTCCTGGTCGGCCGAATGTCTCTGGTTTGGCTGTTGGGTCAGCCAGAGCCTTTATTGTCTCAGCGCGATCGTGGGCACTCACACCTGTGGTGCATCCCTCCAGCTTGTCTACAGTCACAGTGAATGGGGTGCCAAGTACTGATGTGTTGTCCTGTACCTGATGTGGCAGGTCCAGCTCCTTGCATCGCTCGATGGTGATTGGTGCGCAGAGCACTCCACGAGCATACTTCAGCATGAAGTTTACCTTCTCTGCTGTTATCTTTTCGGCAGCGATGATAAGGTCGCCTTCGTTCTCGCGGTCCTCGTCGTCCACTACTATCACGAACTCTCCCTGCTCGAAGTCCTTTATGGCTTCTTCTATGCTGTTCAACTTCATCTCTTCCATCATATTACACCTTATTATATATATAGTAGTTAATCCTTATGCTTTTTTGCCTCATAGTCGCGCACCAGTTCGTGTATGAATGGCATGTTGTCCAAATCGTCGAACGACCTTGGTGCTGGTGGCGCAAAGTCGGCCACACGCTCCAGTATCCACTGGTTGGTCTCCAGTATGTTGTTCAGATCCTTATGCAGTCTCAGACGGAAACGGCACATTCTCAGGTAGAAGAACACACCCAGTGGCAGCACCAGTCCTGTGATGATGTTAAGCCACTTCTGGCGGAACGGACGTGTGTGGGCGTGGGTGGCCACTACAGGATAGTGGTTCAGATAGCCCAGAATCTGTGTGTCCTTGGTGTTGGCCAGATCCTCTATCACATCCTCCAATGTCTGTATTATGTGCTCTACCTTCTGGTCGTCGCCAGGACGGAAGAACACGTGTATCGGGTTAGGCAGTCTCAGCAGCTTGTGCTCCTCGCCATATTCCTTGATTTCCTTGCTAATGTTCAGCAGATAGTACGAGTCGAGTGCGTAGATTGGGTCCTCGATTATCACCTCCTTGCGATAGATGTGGCGATGGGTTCTCAGTCCGAACACTCGCATGAACAACTGCTTGTACAAGTCGATGTTGAACACCACCGAGTCGTTGTTTGCCTTGTAGGTAAAGAAGCAGGCGATAGGTGCCAGCACTACTGTTGATATCGTAAGTCCATACCATACCGTCCACTGGTCGTCGCGGGCCATCTTCTGTCCTGTACTGTCCAGAATGTAGTACACTATGAATACCAGTACCGATATGATTACCGGCACACCCAGTCCGCCCTTGCGGATGATGGCGCCGAGTGGGGCTCCGATAAAGAAGAATATTATACACGTGAGTGCCAGCGTGAACTTAAGTATGGCCTGAATCTGGTGCGTGCGATAATAGCGATGCAGACTATCGGCATAAGCACCCTTCATCTCAAGGTCGGTGGCTACCGACTGCGCATTGTTCATGGCAGTCCTCATGGCCGACTGCTTTTGCACATCGTTCAACTTCATAAACATCGAGTCGAGCGTGGTGTTGCCCTCGGCCAGTTGCTTGGCTATCTTTATCGAGTCAGGCTGTGATACCTCGATGTGCTTGAAGAAGAATCGCGATCCCTCTTCATAGTATGCGCGACCCACGCTGTCGTTGAACTCCTGCAGCGAGTCCTTGTCGTGCAGTATCTTGCCCAGACTCTTTGCTCGTGCGTCGCCCGATATGTCGTTCTCGTCGGCCAGGCTGAAGCCTCCGTCGAAGTCGAGTACTATCTTCTTGGTTACGAATGTCTCGCGGCGATAGGGCACATCGGCTGTTCCTGCCAGGTCCTGCGAGCGCATGTTCTCGTTCCATACACCATTATAGAGTGTAAGCAGCAGGTGCTTCTTCTCGGCTGTGCTCTGCATCATACCAGAGTCGGCCAGGATGATGGCCTGGTCCTCGTAGCTGCCTGTCATGCGGTAGATCATGATGCCGTACAGCATACCCGTCTCCAGATTCTTCTTCTGTACGTAGATGTTCGATCCTGGTATGCCGTCGTAGAATATTCCTTCTGGTATCTGCACCTCAGGACTCTTCTGCTTCATACCCAGCAGCAGGCGATAGAAGTCCTGATTGGCCCGCGGACCCACTACATTCTGGAAGTAGAACGACACTCCTGCCATCAGTACTGATATCACTATGAGCGAGCGGAATGCCTGCATGAGCGATATGCCTGCAGCCTTGATGGCTGTAAGCTCTGAACTCTCACCCAGGTTACCAAATGTGATGAGCGATGAAAGCAGTATGGCCAGTGGGAAAGCCTGAGGCATAAGCATCAAGCCCATGTACCAGAAGAACTGGGCCATCACCTCGAGCGACAGGCCCTTACCAATCAGTTCGTCGACGTAGCGCCACAGAAACTGCATCATCAGCACAAACTGGCAGATGAAGAATGTTCCCACGAACAGCAGACCGAACTGCTTGACGATGAATATATCTAGCTTCTTAATCCGAAACATTTGCTATTTTGCAATTTTGGCTGCAAAATTACATAATTTAATTAAGAATTAAGAATTAAGAATTAATAAAATGTCACTAATCAACTATTTTTCTTAACTCTTAACTATTCACTCTTCATTTTTTTATAGTCCGCTCGCCCTGTGCAGACGGTCAAGCATGCTCTCCCACAGAATCTTCAGTCCGTCCACGTCGTCGTCTTCGGCAAAGTCGGTTATCAGCAGGTTCAACTGGTGTGTCAGGTCGCTCTTGGCTATTCGCATCTCGAAGTATGAGTCGTCGTCCTCTTCGTCCCACTTCATGCGAATGTGGTCGTTTACTACTGATTCCAGCACATGTGCCTCTCGCACGTCCTGTTCAGTCCAAGGTTCACCCCAGGTGAAGGTGAACATGCCGTCTTCTTCGTTTACGTGGTCGGCAAACCATCGCTCCAGTCCGTGAGCGCTACTTATCTGTTCCCATATCAGTGCAGGCGACTTGATGGCCAATGGGTATTCGATGTCAATTTTCTGTTTTCCCATACGTTTTGGGTGTTAGTTATTGATTATTATCAACGTTTTATGCGGCAAAATTACAAAAATTAATCGAAACACAAAACTTTTTGCCGAAAAATTTTGGTGGTTCCAAAAAAATGTGTACCTTTGCACCCGCAAAACAGCGATATGGCGGGATAGCTCAGCTGGTTAGAGCGCATGATTCATAATCATGAGGTCCCCAGTTCAATCCTGGGTCCCGCTACAAAGAAAATCAACGAGTTACAGAGATGTAGCTCGTTTTTCTTTTGCCTATGGTGAAATTCAGGTGAAATTCGCGACGAAAAAGTTAGCCTGTGAAATTCAGTGCAATACAGCTCTATCTTATGACAATTCGCGTTTTACCTCATGGCCGTAGGTATGTTTTATCATGCTTACGACTGTGGGGCATTCGCTTTGAGTCGCGCCACAGGCTACCGTGTGCTGCGTTAGCATCGCAAGCATGGTGACATCTTGACGTGTGGCTTCCCTCGTTTGACATCGCACTCCTGGGGATAGCTGAAACTACGATATCTAGCACTTTTTGAATAAATCGTCTGCCGTTATCTGTTTGTTGACTTTTCTCGCGTACATATTATTATATAATCCGAAGGGCGTAACGTAAACTATTGAAAAGGATTTCTTCGTGTTCGTTACTTTTCTAAATGTCCGCAGACGCTCTTCTACATGGTTGGCATATGCTTTTGTTATCTCATATTCGCCGCCAGAGTACTTCATTTCGCATACGCTGATAGTCTTGTCTTTCCTGTCTATCAGCAAATCGATTTGTCCACCTCTTCTCAGATCCTCATCTGCATTAGCATCATTTTTGACTGCGTCTGATGGGCGGTATGTCCAAGAACAAGGCGAATAATAGGCTCCGCTAATACCTAAAGCACTTACAATCTGTTCGACATGATGCAGACAAACGGTCTCAAAAGCATAGCCCGACCATGCGCTGTATTCAGGTTTTCCAATCATCTGCATCCAATAATTCTTGCCGTAATTCCCTCCGATCTTCATAAAGTGGAGATAGAACAGCGAGAACTGGTCTGTTAGCTGGAACGTCTTGTCCTTCTTTTCCTTGCCGAAAGGCTGATACGAACGAATGAACTCGCAGGTTTCCAATTCTTTGAGCAGTGTGGTGAGATTGCCGTTATTCGGCAACTTTGTCTTGCTGATTAACTCAAGACGGGTCATTCCTTTCCTGTTATTGCTGAGTGCATTGATGACTGCGATATGATTCTCGGCCTTTTTGAAAAGGGAGTCGTATAGTTTGTTGAATTCGTCGGTCAATTCCCCTCCTCTGGTGAAGCAAAGGTCGTTGATGTTCTCTGCTACGCTTTTGTCCCTGCTAAACAACGACAGATAGTAGGCGACTCCCCCGACTGCCATGTAGCAGTCGATAATCTCAGGTCGCTCATAGTTGAAACCCTTGCTCTGGAAGTATTGCTCTGTTTCCTCAAGACAGAAGGGGGAAACCAGCATCTTGTGGGTAACACGGTTGTGCAGCCCACCTCTGGCGTTGATCAGTTTCTTTAGCATCCATGATGTGGCCGAACCACAGACAATCAACTTGATGTCATTCCGATAGTAGGCCCAGTCATTCCAGAAGTGCTCCAGCGCTCCAAGAAAACGGGATTTCGGTGTGTCAAGCCAGGGAAGTTCGTCAATGAAGATGATCTTAGTACCCTCTCCCAGTTTCTCAATGTTTTTGGAGAGCATTCGAAAAGCCTCTGTCCAGCTCTTGGGCACCAGGCCGTCGTGGAAGAAATCTTCCAGTGCGTATGAGAAATTCAGTAATTGGTCTCCAAGGCGAGCATTCTCTTTCCCTGTCATTCTGAAGGTAAATCTACCTTCTAGCAGTTCCTTCACTAGAAAAGTCTTGCCCACACGACGTCTGCCATAGATGGCAACAAACTCTGACTGTTCTGAAGAAATGTAATTCTTCAACTCCATCTTCTCTTTTTCGCGACCAATAATAGATCTTTCCATATCGTCATTATTTATAATCTGGCGCAAAGTTACAAAAAATAAGCGATTGCGCCAAATAATAACTCTATAAACTGGCGCAATCTCATAAAAAAGTCGAGATTGCGCCAACTTATAAGGTTAATTTTGCCTTATGACTTCAATTTGGAGGCAGCTTTTATGATTCTTTTTCTTTGTTTTTTTTGCCGATACAGAAAAAAGACTTATTTTTGCAGCCATGAAACAGATTATATCCACCATATTACTAATCGTGCTGGCGATGGGTGCCAGGGCTCAAGAAGTGGTACGCCTGCTTGAGCCGGCTTATGCCGATAGTGCCGCTGTGTATCGCCAGAGCGTGTATGTACCACAGAAGTGGGAGAAATGTCGTGTAGTCCTGTCCATCGAGCGTCCGCTTGGTGCTACCTTAGTGCGTGTCAACGGCATCGAGGCTGGCGGCGATACATCGATGGTTGCACCCCATGTGGTGGATGTTACCAGGATGATAGCTGCAGGCCAGCGCAACACTGTCGAGATAAGTGTGGCTGGACACGATTCGCGTGGCATACTGGGTGCTGTCGAATTGCGTTCGCAACCTCGCCGCTTATATATTAAAGATGTGGCAATGAATCCACAACCATACAAGGGGTATGTAAAACTCGATGTAGATTTTGGTGGCAGCTCGCCCGACTTCAGCTACTATATGCTGGATGTGCTTGTGCAGAAGGAGAATTGCGACTCGGCCAACATGTATGTCAGCAGTTGGTTTCTGGGCAATGACCACATGCACATGGATGTGGCCGTGCCTGATAACGACCGCTTGTGGGACGAGTTCCGTCCCAACGTGTATCGCATGGGCCTGAGCATAGATAAGGATTATCAGGAACTGACGTTTGGCATGCGCGAGGTTGGGGTAGTGGGTGGCCGACTGCACATCAATCGCCGTCCTGCCTATCTGCGTGGTGTCCTGATGGACGATTACTTCCCTATGTGGGGCCGTATGCCAGCCGATGTGGCCACATGGGAGAAGATTTTCAGACGACTTGAGGCTCTGGGTATCAACTATGTGAGATTTCGTGGATTCTGCCCTGTCGACGCCGCTTTCCAAGCTGCCGACAAGGTGGGTATGTATCTGCAACCAGAGGCCAAATCGAAGCGCGAACTTGAGCGTATCACGGCCGTGTATGGTCGCCATCCATCATTGGTGCTGGTGCGATTCAACGATGCCGACTATGTGTGGAACGATCAAAAACTGACGTATGTGGTGCTGAATCAGAAGGTGATATACGGTCGCGACCTGCTTACGTATAAACTTGGTGTGGAGCATCGATTGCTCAACGACACCCTGGGCCACTATCTGCTAGGCGGAATGTGCGATCGCGATGGTGACTTCAGTGGAGTGCTGCATGCCCGTTGGGGCGATGGTCAGGACGATCTTAGTGCCAAGGACTTCACCCAGTTCTGTCGCCAGATAGTGCCTTTGGCGCGAATCAGCAAGACCAGCTACACGCTTAGCGATACGTTGCATGTGCCAGTGTCGGCCTACAATGCCATGTATGGTTTTCTGCAAGGCGTTCGCGTCACGTATTTTCTGCATACCGATTATGGCAAGGTGGTGGCAGGTGGACTGGTCTCCAGCGGCAAGATACCACTAGCCTCGAACACCGACTTGGGTGAGGTGGTGTTCCCCCTCGACTCTCTAAAGCACCCATGCCAACTAACCCTTACACTGGTAGTTGGCAACACTATGGTGCGCAATCACTGGGATTTCGAAGTCGCGGATAGCGTGCGATGACACCTGTCATTTCTGATTATTCATCTTTGCATAAACCTTGCTTATCTCTTTCTCGAGTTTGCCCTTCTTTTGCAGGTTGAGATAGTTTTCCAGCAGCTTTACCTTGCCAGTCAGTTCGCTGTTTGGCTCGTAAAACTGTAACAATACGTCTATCGCATAATAAAACAGTTTCTCATCCAGCACCCTTACTTTGCGGTCCATACAGTAATAACTATACGATGCCAGATATGCTATCAGATACGGCAGAGTCTTCTCTGATGTAGCCAGCGAAGCCATGTCCTCGTCGATAGGGATGTTAACCTCATCGCTTGCCTGAGTCCATTTCACTATATACTGGGCTGCCTGATCTATCTGCGGTGCTGAAAGCTTATGCGTAAGATAATACTGTATGCACTTCATTGCATCATCGTTGTGGTCGTGACAGATAGCTGCACTTTTAAACTCCATTGGCTCTGGCAGGTCAACTATCCCGTCGGCCGTTTCTTTTTTCAGTCTTTCTATCGTATTCTCTATCTCTTTGGCTTTCTTTTCGTCGCCCACGGCCTGATAGTATTTCTGCAGGAATGGCAGTTCGCCAATGTATTGGTCGGAGTGCTTGCCACACACAGTGCTAATCACGTTAAGCGAGCGCAGCTCGTATTTTATGGCCTCTTGATTATCACCGCTGTAGTGACAAATTTCGGCCATACGCATCAATATGATAGCCATGTCGTAGTTCTTTTTGCCCAACTGCTCGTAGATGGTCAATGCTTTTCTGCAGTTCTCCTTGGCTTTGTCATACTCTTCTGTAGAAATCTGATACAGCGACAGGTTGTCTAGATAGAATGCATAGAGTTCATCATTGGTGCTGATATTGTCGGCATATAGCTGCAGGGCTTTTTCTACTGCGCTAGCCGCCTCCTTGGGCTGCTTGTTTCTGTAATACAGTTTGGCACTGAAGGCCAATCCTTTAATATAGGTGGTATCCTTCTCGCCATAAAGCGATTTCAGAATAGCCAGTTCGCGCTCTTTGGTCTTGATAGCATCCTCGTAGCGTTCTTGGTTCATCAGCTTTATGGTGACCGAGTCGAGTTTGTCGGCCTGCTCGCGTGTCATAGCATCATTCTGCGCCCAGGCAACCACGCCCATCACCAAAGCCGCAACAGTAAAAAGTACTCTTTTCATAATTATTCAATATTAGTTGGTTTATGTTCATTTCAAATAACCAGATACAAAGGTAATGCTTTTTCTTCAAAAATGATAAAATGTAGTCTGTTTTTGTTAAATTATTACCTAAAATATGCATTTTTCTTCTCGAAAATTTGGAAAATGTTTACTAATTAGTTACCTTTGCTTAAATAATACAAGCAATATGGAAAATAATAACATGACACCTATTGAGGATCTTATCACAGAGGACTTTGGTGCAGAGGGGACTCCTACAAGAATGGAGTTTGATGCTGAGGTGGATGCATTCATTTTGGGTGAGCGTCTTAAAGAAGAACGTAAAAAAGCTGGGCTTACACAAGAGCAGCTTGCTGATAAGATAGGGACCAAGAAAAGCTATATCTCGCGTGTTGAAAACGGACATGCCGACATACAAGTTTCTACCCTATTCAAGATATTCCAAGGGTTAGGACGTAAGATAAGTCTTACTATTCTATGATTAAGATGTTCGCAGTTTCGAGTCCGGTAATACCGACAGGAAACAAACCAATAATCCCCATCCAATTTGGACGGGGATTATTGGTTAAGGTCAGGCTACTTTCTTTCTGAATAATTTGTTGCGGCCGCTTTGGATTTCTTCTATCAGGCCGTTGTCTTTCCAGCGTTTCACATCGCTGCGATAGGTTGAATCGCTGTAGCCAGCGCCCCTGGCATCCTTCACATCGTCGTAGGTAAACTCCTTGGGCAGCTTGTCGTAGATGGTCTTGTTGCTGATGGTGCGTACCTCGGCAGGGGCATTCTGGGCCTGCTGACTTTCTATTAATTCGCCAAGCATATGCACCTGATTATCCAGACAATAGTCAGCCATTAGCAGCATAAAGTCTACACAGGCCTTTGATTCGTGCTCATCGCCAGAGAGCAGATGGAAGATCACTCCACAACGAAAGCCGATGACAGCGGCACGACGGCGGAAGTTGTCCATCACCTCATCGTTGTTCTTCAGTGCCAGGATTCGTTTGTCTTCTACCCACTTGCTGATAGCTTTACGCAGACGAGGGGTGTCTACAAAACCCTTCATTTCGCTCAGTTTGCGAGCTGCCTGCTGGATAGCTTCCTCATCCTCTTCAGAAAGAGGGCGATACTTAGGCATCTTGGCAAAACGAGTATCAGGAAACTCAGATATAAGGATGCGGCTTCCCAGACCATTCTCTGCATTGTCACTTTGAAAGCACTTCCTGAATGAGCCATAGGTTCCAAATACAGTCCAATTGTAGGCAACGTCAACTTCGCCTGATTCTGCCTGATCGCTATTGTAATCCTGACCCCACTCAGCACGATCGAACGAATAGCGGTATATGTCGTACTTTGCCGACCAACTACCTGCGCCATTGGTTTTTAGCAGTGTATCAAGCTCCTCACTAAACGACACTATGCATCGACCGGGTACTGCCTTGAAACGTTTGAGTAGTGTTGAAGTTGAGATTGTAATGGGCACCTTACGGATGGGAGACTGAGGAACTTCTTCTGCTCGCTCATTGGCCTTGCGACATTTGTTGCGCCTTTTCACCTCATCCTCCTTTACACGCAAAGCTTTGGATTCGTCCTTAATAATCTTTATCCAACACTCTACGGCCTCCTTACAGCCCGACTTACCTCCTGCCTGACGAGCAATAATCATCGACATCAATCCCAGATGCTGCATTTTGTCGTCTGCATATTTAACTTCTACTTGGTCAGCATATGCAGCAGCAATGGGCATGATTGAACATATTACATTCATCTGTACATCCTTAGGTGCAGCCATCACGGGCTCGCGCAGTCCTGAGGGCAGAAGCTTGGCTATCAGCTTGTAGCGCTTCTTGTCTGCGGTCTCCTGTTCTGCCTCCTCGTCCTCGATCTCCTCGCTCTCGCTGAATGCTTCGGCCAGGATTTCACGCTGACGCTTGGTGAGGGCTGCATTGGGATCGGTGTTCTTGTAGAAGTCATCGATGAGCTTCTGACAGTCTTGCTCCTTGGCATACTCAGGCGTGAGATGACGTACTATGGCAATCATCTGCGCCTTGGGGATTAATCGGCAGGCACCAACAGAGAAGATGCTTAGCAACGAGTTGTGGCGAACACCTTCAATCTGCAACGAGCGCTCAGAGAGACCTGCATCATCCATGAACTCATTGAATGCTTTCAGGTAGCGCATGTCGGGTTTCGCGGGTACATCATTAATAGTGACTTCCATCACGGACTTGGCAGCTGTGGTAGTGCCGTTGTCCTCCCAAGGGCGATAATGTTTGTTGGCCTTCTTGGCGCCAGCGGGCACTTCCTCCAGATTCTTCTTCTCACGCTCCTTCAGAGTCTTGTACTCCTCTTCGCTCTGCTCGATGGTCATCGTCTCTGTGAAGATGGTATCGTCCAGATAAAGCAGCTCGTCGGCATCGGCTGTGGTGGTGAACATCACGCGACCCAAGTCGTGAGCCTGCGAGTCCATCTCGGTCTGTGTGAGCATCGACACGCGTACCTGATTCTCAAGGATGGTCTTGCCCATCTCTCGGCGAAGCACCAGGTGCAGGCCGTAGCGAGCTGAGCGACTCATCTCAAGCAGACCAATCTCTGACTTCATCTCTAGCATCTTCTTGGCGATGCGATTGCTTTCGTCCAGACTGGCGCAGTCTACATCGTAGGCAAACATCGAGCTGGGATGGCAAGCGCCTTCTACCTTTCCATCGGGCATCAAGTCGTTGTAGGCTATCTGTACCAGCTTGTGCTTGGCCTGTTCGTCGCCCTGGCGAGCCTTGGCCAGATTGCTGCGGTTCTCAGCAGAGTTGCGCAGGTTAAAGTACTCCTCCTTCGAGTTGATGGGCTGTGCCATCTTCTTTCCATTCACTAGATAAATTCTTCGCATAATATTACTAATTTCGTGATTAGGCCTCCCCGGCACCGCGCCTTCGTTTGACCTTTCTAGTGCAAAATTAGTAATAAAAATAATGCAATTTCTGTTTTACCGGAAGCGGTCTAGGTGTGTCTGCGATTGACCGATTTTCGGCCGTTGGGCGACCGAAAACAAACATTTTCGGTCGCACACTCGGTCTTATTTTTTTAAATCTTTCTCGAAATCACCTAGCATCAAAGTATAATTCTGGTCGCCTTTATACGGATGCAGGTCAGTAGAATCTATATTCGTATATTCATTATAACTTGATTCGTTATTATTCTGGTCGCCAAACTCCTGCTTGATGAATGTCCACGGCAGTCGTTCTCTCAGAATCTTTAAGTCTAGCAATACTCTCACTGGCAACGATGCTCCCTTGGGCTTTTTGGCCTTGTCGACATAGCGATGCAACTCTACAAGGATCTTTGCGGCCTTGTCGACATATTCTTTATTGCAGTGATGCTTGATGGTTTCTACCGATTTGGCATTGTTGGTGTTGTAGCCCAATCTGTATTTGCTTCCACGTCCGCGCAGCAGGTCGTTGATAATCGAAATCTGATCTATCGTCAGGAGAAAGGAATCAACCTCATCCGCCCTCAGCTGATTGGCCTCGCCATACAGGTTTTGTGCCACGTATTTCCATCCATCCTCCTGATCGAAATTGCTCATCCAGTGCTGGCCTATTTTGGTGCCAACAAGTTTCATGATAAGATCTACTCGCTTGTCTATCAGTTCCTGTTCCTGCATCTCTGGACGCACTGAGTTTAAAAGATGCTTCACCTGCGGAATAGACTGACCGTATACAGACAGCATCTTGCTGGCAAACATCCATTGCGCACGTTGGTTGCCATCGGCATACAGCAGCGTGCTTTCGTTTACCTGCCAAGTGGCTGTGTACACCTGCTTCATCGTATCGAAGAGTTTGCTACGTATGGCGTTGAGATAAAACAATTTGTCCATCTCTTCGTTGCTCATCTGGGCGTATTTGCGGCGAGGGCCGCTGTATGGCGCTCCCAGTTCTTCGTCGTCTATATCTCTCATAATCCTTTTACCTTTCCTAGTGTGTGTGGTTAATCCTCAGGTTTTGATGCGGCCTCGCGCCAATACAGACGGCTGAAATAGTCCATCAGATAGCCCTGCTCTATCGAGTAGCCCTTGCCGTAGTTGATGTCGTAGCCGTGAGCAGTCAACTTCTCATTTGCCATTTTCAGCATGGCAGGAGCATATTCTTCTTTTCCTGCCTCGCTCCAGATGTATGGCCGGACGGGCAGACTATCTATGGCGGTTTTTAGTGTCTCTTGGGCGATAGCAGCCAGTTCCTCGTCGATATCCTTTGGCATCAAACCCCACATGGCGTCGTGTAGCACTATCTCGTCCATCGTCATGCCCTTCGCCTTGCCATCGGCCACATGAGCATTCACCTCGTCTACTTTGCCAATCACGGTATTTACGAAGTCGCGAGCCGGCATTTTACCGCTCTCGTAGTCGTTCCAGTCATACCAGCTGTCGGCATAAAAGTCCTGCGCAGCATCATAGTAGTTCGAAATCTTATCCAGCTCCACACGGCGCACGATATAAGCCACCCAGGCCGCAACGTTTTCCAGACGGGTGGTTTCAAGCCAAGTCCTCAACTCCTGATTGTCGAGCGAGAACATTGGACCATACATCGCGTATATCTGCTCTGTAAATTCTTCGTCGTCCCAATGCGGCTGGCATACTATTGTATCTTCGCGCACGCACGTACCTTTTAATATGACTGCGATGTCGAATGGCTTGTGAGTAATCAGGTGCCAAGCCAGCGCCTGTAGCGGAGTCTGTCCCTCGCGTCGCCAAATGTCAAACTGAGGGTCGGCCAACAGCTGGTCCAGTTGCTCCAGTGAGTCTATTTTGTATTGCATACTCTCTCCTATTGTTAATGGTTTCGGCGGGCAAAGTTACTGCTTTTTTCTGAAACTACCAAACGTCTTGCACAGAAACGTTGCAAACGTTGCCGTTGCAACGTTGCATGAAGGAGTATAATAACTCTAAGTTATTAACTTCTATTTATCATAATCCGGTAATATATATCCGATACACATTCCCTAAAATAGGTAAGATAGTCCTTATTGCAACGTTGCAACGGCAACGCTTGCAACGCATCGACTGCACGAATGCTATGTTTAGCAGACGCAAATGTATTGTTTATGTATTGCAAATGTAATACTTTTTCAGCACACTGCAAACACTCACAAAAACATCTACACGTAGTAGCTAACATCAGTGCCGCCAATCGCAAGGCGCGCTTAACGAGGAAAAATTATTTCCCTCGTGAGGGAGAAAAATTTCTCTCACGTGGCAGTAAAAAGATACCCGTAATGTATCTGGTAGATAGTACGGCACTATCTATCAGAAAGTACGGCACTATCTGCCAGATTGCTACACTCCTGTAAAAATCCTTCAAAATCTATATAATTACCACTATTAATACTGGCAATTGCTACAATTAAATTTAGCAATTGCGAGAATTAATGCTAGCAAAAAATAATATTGTTAACCCTTGTTGGAGATAGAATAAATGTAAAGAATAATTATTTGATAGGGTAGTGCTCGTCCTCATAATCCGCTACAAGATCAGATATTTCGTCTAACTCTATAAGGTTCGGATCGTCTATGGGCGTATCATTACCTACCAACTTCAGCAGTTCTTCAATTCTCTGCAGTGTCGCTCTATACTCTGTTTCGTTCTTAAGTTTCATCTACTTCTTATATTTTGCCTGTCTGCAAAGATACAGCAAATAGTTGAAACTTGCAAGCGTTTTTAGCGAAAAGTGACAATCGTGACCGCTCGGCTTGCCGCTTGCAACTAAAAAGACGCAAGAAATGACGGGTGGATTTTTGCAACCATTTGGTTAGATTGTTGCAGCATGATGGTGTTGTCACCGTCAGCAACATGTCAGATGGGGTTTATGAGAAGGATCACATCATGGCAATGTCGCTGTTGAGTGCTGTAGCTGGAGAGAGTATCTTTCTGCTTGGGCCTACAGAAACTTTATAAGAAAAATCTATTTTTATTTGGAACTTTCGTAAAATCATCGTACCTTTGCACCCTGAAGAATAATATGATATAAAGATGGCTATACCAGTTACAAATATACCAGTTCTTACAGGCGAAGTCGCAGAGCGCTTCATAAAGCAATGCGAATATAACGCCAAGCATCTTCGTGGCTCTGAGTGGAATCAGGAAAGCGAAGATACGTTTCATGCTGTAATGAAACGCTCAAAAGCGTATCTTAAAAAGATAGGTCTGAAGTAACATGACTTTACGAGACTTATTGTTCCTACCTCAAGGAACTCCTGGATTGAATGTTCAATCCTTTGATTGCGGACGCGCATCAGTCAATGAGTTTTTTCATAGCCAGGCTCAGGATTACCAAGACGAATTGTTTGGTAAAACGTACTATTTCTGCTTACCCGATAATCCTGCTGTAGTTGTGGCTGGTTTTACTGTAGCAAATGCTAGTATATTCACCAAGCGACTGCCCAACTCGCGAAAAAAGAAAGTTGGTTTTGAGGTACATCATGAAAAAGGACTAATAAACTATCCTTCAATTCTGTTAGCTCAACTAGGAGTTGATGTTAAGTACAGAGGACATCATTTGGGACAACAAATAATAGAATTTGTAATGCAATGGTTCACTTCTGAAGATAACAAATCGGGCTGTCGCCACCTTATTGTTGATGCATACGACGAACCACATTTGCTGGAGTTCTACAAACAGAATGGACTTAATCTCTTTTTCTCATCTTTAGAACAAGAAATGGAATATCGTAATTGGAATCCAGACAAAGATGGAAAATTAGAAACACGTCTTATGTTCCGCGATATGATTCTACTTAAACGTCAATCTATCCGAAAATAAAGCAAAAGTGACAATCGTGACCGCTCGGCTTGCCGCTTGCAACTGAAAGGACGCAAGAAATTCAGGTGGATTTTCGGCGAATCGTTTGGTGGGTTATTATAAATGTGTTACCTTTGCAGGCGGTTTTCAGATAATCATAAAACTGAACCGGATACAAATAGTAAAATGGAGATATACGAGAAGAAACATAGTTTTTATGCTGCTGTGCAGCTGGTGAAGTATGCAGTATTCATTGCTCTTGGTATAGCTATGATACGTGTGGGGCGTGATGTGTTGAGGCATTATCCTGAGTGGGTCTGGTGGCTCTGGCTCCTGGTGGCAGCCTTCTTTATTATTATGTCGGTGGCAGTGTTGTGGAGTGGGATAAATCGCTATTTAGACCTTCACGTCAACAATATGCCGGCAATTATCATCGAAAAGGATTGTCTGAAGATATACTCGTCGGGCAAATACCATATCATCCGATGGAGCGAAGTGCAGGATTTTAAGAGCGTACATATGTCCAAAGTGCGCAATATGTTCTATCCGATATACAAGGATGACAAAAGAAATGGCAGTCGGATAGGAATGCAGTTTCATCGCGATGCGTTTTACTGCGACTATCTTACGATATCTGAACAGGAATTATTTGAATTACTTAAAAAACATATTGACTGATGAAAAAGGTAATGATTACAGCCATGCTCGGCATGATGACTATGGGGGCGATGGCGCAGACTGTGGATAATGATACTACTTGCTACGAGCCGGAGCAGGTGTACAAAGCGGGTACTATGCCAAAGTTTAAAAGTGGTATGGGCTCTATGGTGCAGTATCTGTACAACAACCTCAGATATCCCAAAGAGGCTGAAAAGGAGATGGTAGAAGCTAAGGTTCTGACTACGTTCATCGTGGAAAAAGATGGTTCGCTTAGCAATATCACACCAGTAAATACAACCTTGCAATTTTTCGACGCAAAGAAGAAGGCTGAAAAGTTGGGGATGACTGAGGAGGAGCTTAAACAGCACTTTGGCAAGCTGTTTCAGGAGGAAGCAATCCGTGTGCTAACTGAGATGCCCAAAAAGTGGAAGCCAGGAAAGATAGCTGGCAAACCTGTGAGAACAAAGTTTGAGATGCCTGTACACTTTGGAGTGGGGCGATTCACAGGCATGGGTCGCCGATAAGACTTTGCATGCATAAAACAAAAAAACGAGGGAATCTCTCGATTCTCTCGTTTTCTGTCGGGATTACTGGACTCGAACCAGCGACCTCGCGCCCCCCAGACGTGTGCGCTACCAACTGCGCTAAATCCCGATCAAATTCGACTAGCATTCTAACAGTTGTTTTCGAATGCGGGTGCAAAGGTACGTAGAAATTTTGAACTGACCAAATTTTCAGCGTACTTTTTATTATTTACACCACTTTTTCTTCCATTTGTCGTACTTTTCGTACAGCTGCAGCGGGCGATCGTTGTACCATGCATAGCCATTTCGACGCTCTGGACCTATCTCCCAAAGATGCTTGCGTGGCACTCCATCGCGGTCGCATACAAACGGCTGACAGTCCACCAGGTCGTAGTAGCGTGCCCACAGTGGTCCTGCATTTGGATCGGGCACCAGACGGGTGTCGGCACCTGGCTCGCCCTTCTTGCCAATGCGCTCCAGGCGATAGCCTGTAATCTTAGTCTTCTCAAACCAAGCCATTGCTGCATGTATCGCTGTCTTTACACGTTCGTCGGGGTTGGGCAGATTCATCAGGAATCGCACGATGACGGCACTCTCTTGCGAACTGAACGATGGCAACTCGTAAGCGCGAGCCTTGGCTGGAGCCAACGTCTCGTGGTCGTGCTGCTGGCACCATACGGTAAGCGTGTCGCCCACTTTAATTTGAGTGTTAAGTATGCACTCTACGCCCTTCTGGAATGCTCGTTCGATGTCCTTGTCGAGACTGGTATCTGTGAGATTGGCAAACGGCTCGCGATCCTTCAGTATCTCGCGCAGAATGATGAGCGTGTTAACCATTGCATCGTCATTATAAGTAATGTGTACCTGATAGTTGCGCATGGTGGGCCAGAACTGGGGCCATCCGCCGTTGTCGTACTGTCCGCTCAGCAGATAGCGTACACCTTTATTAAAAGCCTCGCGATAGCGCTCATCCTTGGTCTGCTGCCACAGTCGGGCCAGATATGTCATCTGCATGGTGGTGGCGCCATTGTCGATGGTGGAGTCGTCGGTCACCTTCTTATCGGCAATGATCTGCTGGCGCTGAGCATCGGTCAGAGGTGTGGTCATATCGATGTTCTTAGGCCATCCGCCAGTGTTGCGTTGCCATACGATGAGTTGGTCGCCAATGCGGCGAGCCTCGTCAGTCTTGAAAAACTCAGGATTCTTTTCGCGAAGAATCTTTTCGCCCTGCGCTGATGCTGTTGTCATCGGCAGGAGCCCAACGAATAGGGCCGACAGTAGAGTAGTCTTAATGAAGTTCATACACAAATCTGTTATAATAGTTTGCAACGGCAAAAGTACAACAAAAAAGCGAACTAGAGCAAAGATTAACACAGATTAATAAGAAAAAATAATAAAATGTGTAAAAACCTGGGGTAGAATCGATGAAAATACGTATCTTTGCATGCAATTAGTGTGACAATCATAAGAAATGAAGCAATATAGACTAACGGCACCTGAGAAGTTGCAAGACACCATCCAGTTGCCAGCATCAAAGAGCATATCCAACCGTGCGTTAATCATCTACGCCCTTAGTGGTGGTCGCGCTCTGCCTGAGAATCTGAGCGATTGCGACGACACAGAGGTGATAATCGATGCAATGAGATATATGCCCGACGAGATAAATATCAAGGGTGCAGGTACCGCCATGAGATTCATGTCGG
The DNA here is from genome assembly GCA_902761905.1 of uncultured Prevotellaceae bacterium. Taxonomy (GTDB): domain Bacteria; phylum Bacteroidota; class Bacteroidia; order Bacteroidales; family Bacteroidaceae; genus Prevotella. The sequence goes on along the minus strand of CACWMK010000013.1, from coordinate 24,151 downwards.
CCTACCTGAGTGTGATGCGTGGAACCCACGTAGTGACGGGCACTGAGCGTATGAAGCAGCGCCCCATATCAATACTGGTCGACGCGCTGCGCCGACTGGGTGCACAGATAGAATATGCGGAAAAAGAGGGCTATCCACCACTAAAGATAACTGGCAAGAAGCTGACAGGCGGACTGCTGGAGATACCAGGCAACGTAAGTTCGCAGTACACATCGGCCCTGCTGATGATTGGTCCGATGTTGAAGGAGGGCTTGACGCTGCAGCTCACTGGCGACGTCATCTCTCGCCCATACATTGACCTTACGCTGTGGATGATGAACGAATTCGGCGCCGACGCCAAGTGGAGCACCACAGATACCATCACCGTTGCCCACAAGCCTTACAAGAGCCGCAACTACTACATAGAGAGCGACTGGAGTGGGGCCAGCTACTGGTATGAGATGGTGGCGCTGAGCAAGGACCCTGATGCAGAAGTAAAGCTGACAGGACTGATGGACGGTTCGATGCAGGGCGATTCTATCACCCGCTACATATTCAGTCTGCTGGGGGTAAAGACCACGTTTGAGACTCAGAAGAAGGGTATACCACAGATGGTGACGCTGAAGAAAAACGGACGAGGCGTGTCGAAGTTGGAGTACGACTTTGTGAATGCTCCTGACCTGGCGCAGACATTCGTGGTGACCTGTGCCGCACTCGATATGCCATTCCACTTCAAAGGGCTGTCAACCCTGAAAATCAAAGAGACCGACCGCATATCGGCACTGAAGAACGAGATGCTGAAACTGGGCTACGTGATACACGACGCTAACGACAGCGAACTGTACTGGGACGGCGAGCGATGCGAACCTAATCTGGAGGCTGGCATCGACACCTACGAGGATCATCGCATGGCCCTGGCTTTCGCCCCATTCGCGCTGAAGCAACCAGGGCTGATTATCAACAATCCACAGGTGGTAACCAAGTCGTATCCTAACTTCTGGGAGGACCTGAAACACGTAGGATTCAACATCGAGACACTATGACGTTTGCGCTGGTTTGTATCGGAATGATAGTTGGTCTGGGTGTGATAGCGCTGATAGCCAACAAGTTCGACAAGGGCGAGGATGTAATCGAGCAAGGTCACGATTGCTCTACGTGTACTGCAGCCGATGAGGGCTCGTGCAAGATACATTGTCTGCTGGAAGAGAAAAAAGGTGAAAGAGTGAAAAGGTGAAAAGGTTTGGGTGGAACATATTGCTGATAGTAGCTATCGCGATGGCGATAGTAGGATGTTCTACGAAAAAAAATACCGCAGGCTCACGCTTCTGGCACTCTTTCAATGCCCGCTATAATACCTATTATAATGGTCATCAGGCCTTTATAGATGGTAATCTGGAAAAGGAGAAGGGTAACAAGGATAACTATACAGAACTGATACCACTCTATGCCGTTGGCAATAAGACCAGTCGCGAGATTGGCAAGTCGAACTATGAGCGGACGGTCGAAAAGATGGAGAAGGCCATCCATCGTCATAGCATCAAGGAGAAGGGCAAGGAGCAGAATCCTTTTCTCTGGAAAGCATGGCTGATGATGGGTAAGGCGCAGTTCCAGATGGGACAGTTCGAGGAGGGCGCAGCCACATTCTCGTATATGGCCCGACTGTATCAGGGCCAGCCGCTGATGAGCGGACTGGCTCGAGCTTGGTTGGCTAAGTGCTACACAGAACTTGATTGGCGCTACGATGCCGAGGACGTGATTCGTAATATGAGTCGCGACTCGATGGATTTTCGTGCCGTTAAGGATTGGGACTATACCTACGCCAACTACTACATTCGTACAGCCGAATACACCAAGGCGATACCATATCTGCAAAAGGCCATCAAGCACGAGAAACGCAAGGTGCAGAAGGCTCGCGAGCTGTATCTGCTTGGTCAGATACACAATCTGATGGGCAATCAGCAGGAGGCATACAAGGCTTTCGGCCGAGTTATCCGCTGCAGTCCTCCATACGAACTCGAGTTCAATGCACGCATCGCCCAGACCGAGGTGCTGGCCAAGAACAACGGCAAGCAGATGATAGGCAAGCTGAAGCGTATGGCTGCCAACGACAACAATGCTGAGTATCTTGACCAGGTGTATTACGCCATCGGAAATATTTATATGGCCCAAGGCGACACGCTGCAAGCCATCGCTGCCTACGAAAAAGGTAACAAGAAATCTACACGAAACGGCATAGAGAAGGGGGTGCTGCTGCTCACCCTGGGCAACATCTATTGGGAAATGGAAAAATTTGGCGACGCCCAGCGCTGTTATGGCGAGGCTATCGGACTGCTCGACAAGGATCGCAAGGACTATGAGGAACTGTCGCAGCGATCTAAGATACTCGACGAGTTAGCACCATACACAGAGGCTATCCACCTGCAGGATTCGCTGCTGGAACTGTCGCAGATGACCGAGGCCGACCGCAACAAGGCTATCGACCGAGTGATTGACGCTCTGAAGAAGAAGGAAAAGGAGGAGCGCGATGCACAACTGGAAGCTGAGGCCGAAGCCCAGCAGGCACGCAACAATCGTAACAATTCCAATGCCAATCGCAATCGCACCCCACAGGCGCCAACAGCGCAGAAGAAGGGCGACGGAACCTGGTACTTCTATAATCCCACGGCCGTGAGTCAGGGTAAGACCGACTTCCAGCGCGAATGGGGTAGGCGCGATAATGTGGATGACTGGCAGCGAATAAACCATACCGTGGTGCGCATGCCGTCATCGGATGATGAAATGGAAACGGACAGCATTGCTACAGATAGCATTGATAATGTGACAAACGTGACAAATGACAGCATAAAATCTGTACCTACGGATTCTGCCGCCCAGGATCCCCACAAGCGCGAGTACTATCTGGCACAAATCCCATTCACAGATGAACAGAAGGCTGCATGCCACGAGATAATACAGAATGGACTGTTCCACGCAGGCATCATCCTGAAGGACAAGATGGATCGTCTGGCAGTAAGTGAGCGCTACCTGTGCCGACTGACAGCCGACTATCCTGACTACGAGCATAATGATGAGGCCCTGTATCATCTGTGGTTACTCTACTCTCGACTGGGCAACACGGCCAAGGCCGCAGATTGCTTGGCCCGCATGCAGCAAGACTACCCAGAAAGCGAGTGGACGCTTCTGATATCCGACCCGCTATATGCCGAAAACGCCCGCTTTGGCGAACAAATAGAGGATTCGCTCTACACAGCCACCTACGAGGCTTTCAAGACCGATCGGGCTGATGTGGTAAAACAGAATGCTGAACTGTCGGCCACCCGATTTTTACAGGGTGCCAATCGCGATAAGTTCTTGTTTATCAGCGGATTGAGTCTGCTTAACGAGGGCGATGGCGATGGATGCATGGAGCAACTCAAGGAGGTGGTAGAAAAGTTCCCTGAGAGCGAGGTGAGCAAGATGGCTGGTATGATAATCAAGGGTGTACAGGAAGGCCGACGACTGCATGGTGGCAAGTTCGACATCGACGACGTGTGGACACAGCGCGATGTTGTGCTGAGTGGCGATTCTACCGCAGTAGACACCTTGAGCACAGAGCGCGACGACCACTATCTGTTTATGCTGGTGTACAGTCCCGACTCAGTAAATCAAAACCAACTGCTGTTCGAGTTGGCACGCTATAACTTCACCAACTTCCTGGTGCGCAACTTTGAGATACAGATAGACCAGGACCGCGAACTTAATCGTATGATGGTAAGCGGATTCCAGAGTTACGACGAGGCGCTGCAATATGCCCGTATGCTCTACGACAACGAACAGCTGCGCAATCACACAGCCGGCACCATGCGACTGATAGTGAGCGAGAAGAATCTGCCGAGTCTTGGCACCAAGTACAGCTACGACGAGTATCAGCTGTTCTACGAGCGCGAGTTGGCTCCGATGGAGGTAAGCAAGGACAATCTGCTCGTCAATCCAGAGAGTATCGATGCTCCTGATGTAGAGGACATCGTGCCAGAGCAGCCTGTCGAGCCTCAGACTCCTGCCACCAAGAAAAAGCAGCAGTCGGCATTCGATTTTGATGATGATTTTTGGTAATTAATCGCTACGAGATATATGACAAACGGATTACTACTTTGGGTAGACGACGAGATTGAGCAACTGAGGGCACACATCATGTTCCTCGAGAAGAAAGGCTATGAGATCGTGACCGTGAGCAACGGTACCGATGCCATCGACCAGTGTCGTCAGCGCAACTTCGACCTGGTGCTGCTCGACGAGCAGATGCCTGGTATAAGTGGACTTGAAACCCTGCGCAAACTCAAGGAGATAAATCCGTCGATAAGCGTGGTGATGGTTACCAAGAGCGAAGAAGAGCACATCATGGAGCAGGCCATCGGGCAGAAGATAGCCGACTATCTCATCAAGCCCGTCAACCCCAACCAGATACTCCTGACACTCAAGAAGAACATCCATCGCAAGGCCATCGAGACAGAGATAACCCAGAGCCAGTATCAGCAGAACTTCCAACAGATAGCCATGCAGATAATGGACTGCCGCACGTGGCAGGACTGGGTGGATGTGTACAAGCGACTGGTGCACTGGGAACTGGAACTAAGTTCGACTGAGAGCAGTATGACAGAGATGCTGCAGATGCAGAAGGAGGAGGCCAATAATGGTTTCGCCAAATTCATCAAGCAGAATTATCTGGATTGGGTGGCCAGTATTTCTAATCTGGAAGGCGCAGCTAACCGTCCTGTGCTTTCGCCCGAGATATTCAAGACAAAAGTGTTCCCGCTGCTGTCTGCTGGCGAAAAGGTATTCCTGGTGGTGCTCGATAACTTCCGCTACGACCAGTGGCGAGTGCTGTCAAAGGAACTGAGCGAGCACTTCGACATCGACGAAGATCTGTATTACAGCATACTGCCCACAGCCACGCAGTATGCCCGTAACGCCATCTTCAGCGGTCTGATGCCAAACAAGATACAGGAAATGTTCCCAGACCTATGGGTAGATGAAGACGAGGAAGAGGGCAAGAACCTCAACGAGGAACCGCTGATTCGCACCCAGCTGGAGCGTTATCGCCGCAAGGAGACGTTTACTTATCACAAGATAAACACCCAGGCCGATGCCGACAAGCTGATGCAGCAGATGAAGAACATCGTGAAGAATCCGCTGAATGTGGTGGTGTTCAACTTTATCGATATGCTGAGTCACGCCCGCACGGAATCAAAAATGGTGCGCGAGTTGGCCAGCAACGAGAGTGCCTATCGTTCAATCACGCTTTCGTGGTTCCGCCATTCTGTCATCAGCGACTTCTTCCGAGAGTTGGCACAGATGGATTGCCGGGTGATAGTAACCACCGACCACGGCAGTATACGTTGCACCCAACCCGTAAAGATTGTTGGCGACCGCAACACCAACACCAATCTGCGCTACAAGCTGGGCAAGAATCTGGGATATGACGACAAGAGTCTGTTTGTAATCAAGGACCCACGCAAGGCCCTGTTGCCACAGCCCAACCTGTCGACTAGCTACGTGTTTGCCACAGGCGACTCGTTCTTTGCCTATCCCAACAACTACAATTATTATGTGTCATACTATCGCGACACGTTCCAGCATGGAGGCATCTCGATGGAGGAGGTGATAGTGCCGCTCATCACGCTGACAGGAAAGAAAAGATAAAACAAGATATGGAAATCAAGATTAACAGTTTAGACCAGATCGGGGATGCAGCCCGAGAGTTTATCGCCAACATGGGCGATAGTCGTGTGTTTGCTTTCTACGGAAAGATGGGAGCTGGAAAAACCACATTTATCAAAGCCATCTGCGAGGCTTTGGGAGTTGACGATGTAATCACATCGCCCACCTTCGCCATCATCAATGAATACACATCGGGCGAGGGCGAGAGCATCTATCACTTTGATTTCTATCGTATCAAGAAGCTCGACGAAGTATATGATATGGGTTACGAAGACTACTTCTATAGCGGTTGTCTGTGCCTGATAGAGTGGCCTGAGCTGATAGAAGAAGTACTGCCTGAGGATGCCGTAAAGGTATCGATAGAAGAAAAAACCGACGGCAACCGTGTAGTTACCGTCGGATAATCGGGGGATTCTTAGAGCATTGCTTCAAATTTCTCTTCGAACTTAGCCTTCGACTGAGCGCCGATAAGCTTGTCGACTACTTCGCCATTCTTGAAGAACAGGATGGTAGGAATGTTGCGGATACCAAACTCTGCAGCCAGTTCCTCGTTGTCCTCAACGTCGCACTTGCCTACAACGATCTTGCCATCGTACTGCTTGGCCAACTCTTCGATGATTGGACCTACCATACGGCAGGGACCACACCATGTTGCCCAGAAATCTACTACCAAAGGCAGGTTGCCGGCCTTCAACTCAGCGAAGTTCTCTTTTGTGATTGTTACTTCCATTGTCTTACTTTAATTTAATATGTTAGTACTATGTGAACTATCATGTCTTCTGCAAATAGCATGCCATTAATTTATGGAGTATGCCAAGCCCTCATGACTCTCTATGTAGCTTATCAGCTGATTCTTTACGTCGATACCCTCGCGTTTGCTCCTTAGCAGCACGTGGTGATTGCCTGCCGAATCGCGCAGCTGGAAGAACAGTTTTGTCTTTCCTGGATTGTCGTTGATAATCTCTGTCAGGTCGGCCACTATCGTGTCGTTCAACTGGTCAGTGAGCAGCGATATCGTGATGCGGTCGATAGCTTTTTCCTTGATGGTCTGTAGGAATTCCACTCCGCCTATCTTCAGGTCTTTCGGGCCATTGTCGTTGTACATAAATCTCGACTTTACCTTACCTGTAACGTAAACCGATGCACCTATCGAGAACATACCGGCACGCTGGCCCCATTCCTCGCCCATCATAAACAGCTCGCCCGAGCCTTCGAAGTCTTCGATTGTCACCACTCCGTATGGTTTGCCCGTCTTGGTGAAGCCCGTCTTCTGGGCTGTCACTATGCCGCCGAATATCACATCCTCGCGGTCTGCCAGCTTTGCCACGTCTGCCAATTCGACACATTTGGTGTTGCACAGGTTGTCGAGTATTATCTTATACTCGTCGAGCGGATGTGCCGACAGATAGATACCTACCAGTTCGCGCTCCTTGTTCAGTCGCTCTATGTCGCTCCAGCGTACATCGTTCTTGGGCACCTGGGGCAGGGCTATCTCAACCTCTTCGCCCATCATGCCGAACAGCGAGTTCTTCATCTCGGCCTGCTCCTGCTGGTACAGCTGTCCGTAGCGGCATAGCATCTCGATGAATGTCTCGCCCTTGGGGTTCTGTGCAAAGTAGTCCTCACGACGGATGCCGAAGCTGTCGAAACCACCGCTCAGCGCCAGCGATTCAAACGCCTTGCGGTTTACCGACGAGAAGTTTACACGCTGTGCAAAGTCGTAGATATCCTTATACGGTCCGTTCTTCTCGCGCTCATCGATTATCGACAGCGCAGCCGAATCACCCATGCCCTTGATGGCACCCAGTCCGAAGCGAATCTCGCCATGATGGTTCACGCCAAACTTCTCGTACGACTCGTTCACATCAGGTCCCAGTGTGGCTATACCCATCTGCTTGCACTCGTCCATCAGTTTGGTGATTTCCGTTATCTGGTCGCGTCGGCGACTCATGATGGCTGCCATGTATTCAGCAGGGTAGTTGGCCTTGAGGTATGCCGTCTGATAAGCCACCCATGAGTAGCATGCAGCGTGCGACTTGTTGAACGCATACGATGCAAACTTCTCCCAGTCGGCCCATATCTTCTCAAGTATCTGTGGGTCGTGTCCGTTCTTCTTTCCGCCCTCGATAAACTTAGGCTTCATCGCGTCTACGATATCCTTCTTCTTCTTACCCATCGCCTTACGCAGAGCGTCGCTCTCGCCTCGGGTAAAGTCGGCCAACTGGCGACTCAGCAACATCACCTGCTCCTGATACACCGTGATACCGTATGTATCCTTCAGGTACTTCTCCATACAGTCGATGGGGTAGGTGATAGGCTCCAGTCCGTTCTTACGCTTGATGAAGTCGGGGATGTAGTCCATAGGTCCCGGACGATACAGAGCGTTCATCGCAATCAGGTCTTCAAACACCGTCGGGTGCAGCTCGCGCAGGTACTTCTGCATACCTGCCGACTCAAACTGGAACGTACCGATGGTGCGTCCTTTCTGATATAGTTCGTATGTCTTCGGATCGTCAATGGGGATAGTGTCCAGATCCACGTCGATGCCTCGTGTACGCTTGATGTTGGCACAAGCCTCCTTAAGCTCCGACAGAGTCTTCAGTCCCAGGAAGTCCATCTTGATCAGTCCTGTCGACTCAATCACGTGTCCGTCGTACTGCGTGCAGTTGGTCTTGGTGCCCTTGAAGTCAGGGTCGTCGGCCGTCGATACAGGCACGTGGTCGCTGATCGGGTCGCGACAGATGATGAATCCGCAGGCGTGGATACCAGTTCCGCGAACCGTTCCCTCCAGCATCTTTGCATACTTCATCGTGTTGGCTATGCGTGGGTCGGTCGATGCCTCAGCATCCTGTAGTTCGGGCACAGCCCTGATGGCATTCACCAGATTCATCTTTGGTGTCTTACCGTCTACATCGGGCAGACGGTCGGGGATGGCCTTACACAGCGCATTCGATATTGCCAGCGGCACATTCTCCACTCGGGCCACATCCTTGATAGAGTTCTTGGTGGCCATCGAAGCGTAGGTGATGATGTGTGCGCAGTTCTCGTGGCCGTACTTATCCATTACCCACTTCAGCACTTTTCCGCGACCGTCGTCATCAAAGTCGGTATCGATATCAGGCAGCGATATACGGTCGGGGTTAAGGAAACGCTCAAACAGCAGGTCGTACTTCAGCGGGTCGATCTTGGTGATACCCAGGCAGTATGCCACCACACTACCTGCAGCCGATCCACGACCAGGACCTACCATCACTCCCAGCTCGTCGCGGGCCGAGTTGATAAAGTCCTGCACAATGAGGAAGTATCCAGGGAAACCCATCGTCTTCATGATGTGCAGCTCAAAACGTATTCGGTCGTCAACGTCCTTAGCCAGCGGGTCGCCGTAGCGCTTTGTCGCACCCTCGTAGGCCAGTTTTGCCAGATAGTCGGCCTCGAACTTTATGCGGTATATCTTGTCGTAGCCACCCAGCTTCTTTATCTTCTTCTCGCCGTCCTCGGGCGCCAATTGGTTCTCACCGTTCTCGTCGCAGGTAAACTCCTTGTACAGATCCTCCTCGGTGAACTTCTGTCGCCACTCCTCCTCGGTACCAAACTCCTCTGGGATAGGGAAGAAAGGCATGATTGGGTCGGCGTCAAGACTGTATGTCTCTACCTTATTTAATATCTCCACCGTGTTGGCCAGCGCCTCGGGCACATCGCTGAAGATGTCGTTCATCTCTTGCTGGGTCTTAAACCACTCCTGCTTAGAGTACAGCATACGTGTGGGATCGTCCAGATCCTTACCCGTAGCCAGACACAGCAGATGGTCGTGAGCCTCGGCATTCTCCTTGTCCACAAAGTGGCTGTCGTTGGTGCACACCAGTTTCACACCGTATTCGCGGGCCAGCTCTATCAGCACCTTGTTGGCCTGCTGCTGCAGTGGGAATGTCTCGCGATTGGCACGTATCGTCGGGTCGGTCACCTCGTGGCGCTGCAACTCCAGATAGTAGTCGTCGCCCCACAGGTTCTTGTGCCACTCTATGGCCTTGCGTGCTCCCTCGATGTCGCCCTTCAGTATCTTTGCAGGCACCTCGCCGGCTATACATGCCGAGCACACTATCAGGTCCTCATGATACTTCTCCAGCTGTTTGTGGTCTGTGCGTGGACGGTTGTAGAAACCATCCACCCACGAGTTACTTACCAGTTTTATCAGGTTCTTGTAGCCATGCTCGTTCTTGGCCAGCACTATCAGGTGGTATCCTCCCAGGTCCTCCTTAGTGTCCTTCAGCATCATGTCTCCTCGGCGTGCCACATACATCTCGCAACCAAAGATAGGCTTGAATGGTTCAAGTCCGTCTTTCTTGCGCTGTTTGTTCACACCGTTGCATATGTCGTGAAATTCCTTAATGCCGAACATGTCGCCGTGGTCGGTGATGGCCATGCCCTTCATGCCGTCGCCGATAGCTTTGTCTACAAGCTTTTTGATACTCGACTGTCCGTCAAGTATCGAGTAATATGTATGTACGTGCAGATGTACGAAATCTTCCATCTTTTTTATCAAAATTGCATAAATTTGAGGTTCAAAGGTACGCTTAAATTTCGACATAACCAAAAGAAAAGAGTGAAAAGTTTGAAATTCTCAAAAAAAATCTGTACCTTTGCACCCAGAATATAACAATCGAAATGTAACTAATGGGAGAAAGAATAAAGAAACTCAAGAAGATCAGAATTCATCGCGAAGGTACTAACGAGTTGACACTCAGTGCTTTGGCTATAGTTGGTATAGGTTTGTTGCTGTGGTACGGACTCGATACCACCATACCTTTCTGGATATTTATGGCAGTATTCTGCACAGCGTGGTTCATCGCGCTCAACTTCTATCGTTGTCCTATCCGCTACTTTAATGGCGACACCGACAAGCTGGTTGTAGCCCCTGCCGATGGTAAGATAGTTGTAGTAGAGGAAGCCGAGGAGAATACATATTTCCACGACAAGCGACTCATGATATCAATCTTTATGAGCCCGCTCAATGTGCATGCCAACTGGTATCCTGTAGATGGTAAGGTTAAGTTTGTTAAGCACTTCGACGGTAACTATCACAAGGCTTGGCTGCCTAAGGCCAGCGAGGAGAACGAGCATGCCGACGTAATGATTACCACCCCTGATGGTCAGGACATCCTGGTGCGTCAGATTGCTGGTGCGCTGGCTCGCCGCATCGTTACTTACGCTAAGGATGGCGAGGAGTGCTATATCGACGAGCACATGGGCTTTATTAAGTTAGGTTCGCGCGTAGACGTATATCTGCCCCTCACCGCCAAGGCTTGTGTCACAATGAATCAGCCCACCACCGGCGATCAAACGGTGATAGCTAAGCTTGCATAATGTTTAATCTTTAATGTTTAATCTTTAATGTTAAAGAAGCATATCCCAAATACGATAACCTGCTGCAACCTTATTTCAGGTTGTATCGCTACATATTTCGCTTTCCAGAGCGAATTCGAGATGGCGTTGCTGTTCATCGTCATCGGAGCCGTATTCGATTTCTTTGATGGCATGACCGCACGCTTGCTACATGTCAGCTCGCCTATCGGCAAGGAGCTCGATTCGCTGGCCGATGATATCACCTTCGGTTTCGCTCCATCGGCTATCGTGTTCAGCTATCTGTGCACATTCCACATCGACCTGCCGTTTGTTCCGTTCCTGGCATTCGTGATGGCAGCCTTCTCGGCCCTGCGCCTTGCCAAGTTCAATCTCGACGAGCGTCAGGCTTTGGGATTTATCGGACTGCCTACTCCTGCCAACGCCCTGTTTTGGGGCTCCCTTGTTTTGGGACTGCAGCAGAACGATATCACATTCGAGGGTATGGAGTGGGTTATACTCCTGGGCACCTTCGTAAGCTGCTATCTGCTGATAGCCGAGATACCTATGTTTGCACTCAAGTTCAAGCATTGGGGATGGAAAGGTAATGAGATTAAGTATATATTCGTAATATCATGTATTCCTCTGTTGCTCCTTTTGGGAGTTAGCGGCTTTGCGGCCATCATAGCGTGGTACGTATTGCTGTCTAAGATAGCAGTTCTAATGAATAAGTAAAAACATTATCCTATGCAGGTTATTCTAGGCATTATTGTCTTTGGCCTTATCGCCATTGCCATTATCGTGATGATTGTGATCAATGTAATGTATCGCAACGTTAAGAAATTGCGCGAAGATGCTGAGGATTATTTCTACCGCCGTGGAAGACGCAACGAGCAGAAAGAACGTAATCCCTTTGGCGACGACTACTTCAAGAGCAGTCGCAAGCCTGGTGCTCAGCAGCAGCAGGGTGGTCGCCGCACTGGTGGCTCCGGCTCAGGTTCGGCCGATGGCTCAGCACAACAAAAAACCGCTCGTAGAACTACTACAAGCGGTGGTGTAACTATCATCGATCAGCGCGATGAAGATAAGAAGATCTTCGAAAAGGGCGATGATGAGTATGTAGAGTTTGAGGAGGTAAAATAACTCTCAACTCTCAACTCTCAACTTTCAATTATGAACGAGCGTGCCAATCTGCTCGCCGTCCATCACCTTTTTCAGATTTCCCACTACGTCCATGTTGAACACATAGATAGGCAGGTTGTTGTCCTGACACATGCAGATAGCAGTCAGGTCCATCACCTTCAACCCGCGCGCGAGTACCTCTTTATATGTAATGTCATCAAACTTAGTTGCAGTTGGGTCCTTTTCGGGGTCGGCTGTGTATATTCCGTCCACGCGTGTACCCTTCAGCATCACGTCGGCCTCAATCTCTATTCCGCGCAGACTCGAACCTGTGTCGGTAGTAAAGTAGGGCGAACCTGTACCTGCTGAGAATATGCATACATATCCAGCCTCCATAGCCTCGATGGCCTTCCACTTGGTGTAAAACTCGCCGATTGGTTCCATGCGGATGGCTGTCAGCACCTTGTTCTTCACACCTACTGCACCCAGAGCCGAGCTCAGAGCCAGCGAGTTGATGACTGTAGCGCACATACCCATCTGGTCGCCCTTCACACGGTCGAATCCCTTCTGGCTACCGCTCAGTCCACGGAAAATGTTTCCACCGCCGATCACGATACCGATCTGTACTCCCATTCCGGCTATCTCCTTAATCTGGTTGGCATAGTCACTCAGTCGCTCAGGGTCTATGCCGTAGCCCTGCTTTCCCATCAGGCTCTCACCCGAGAGCTTCAACAGAATTCTCTTAAATCTTGCCATAATTACTATCTCTTAATTCTTAAATCTTAACTCTTAACTCTTAAATCTTAACTCTTAACTCTTAACTCTTAATTATAAATGTTACTTCCTTAAATCTATACAGATGCGCAATTCCCATATCGTCTTCCAGCATCAGTCGTCCATCGTCCTTAACGTCCACTAAACTTGCCTCGAAAACGGTGTTTTGCGTCATAAACTTGTGCTTGCCCTCTCGCCGGTATAGTCTTGCCTTGTAGTCGGCAATGCAGGTTCTGGTCCTGCAACACTCGTTCATCTCGTCGATAAAAGCCTTCAGCACCTCATCGCGGTCGGTATCTTTCCCTGTCAGTTGCTTAATCGACACAGGGTTTGGCGCATCGCTCTTAAACTCTGTCTGGTTAACGTTCAGGCCAATACCTATTATAGTGTCCTTTACCATGCGTCCCTGTAGTCGGTTCTCTATCAGCACGCCGCATATCTTCTTGTCGCCAACGTATATGTCGTTGGGCCATTTTATCTCTACGGGCTTGTTGGCGAATTTTTCAATCGCCTTGCATAGTGCCACCGATACTAACTGGGTAATGATAAACTGACTTTTAGCCTGAAAGTCTTTTGGATGTATGAATACCGAGCACAACAGATTCTTTCCACGTTCCGACTCCCACGAGTTTGTGCCGCATCCCCTGCCAGCAGTCTGGTATTCAGCCACAACAACCATATCATTCTGCTTCCCGTTTTCTTTCATCCATCGGTTCGTAGAATCCGTTTCTTCTATGTGTACAACCTCTAAATCTATCATTCTGAGTGCAAAGATACGAAAAATAGCCTACGGATTATACGGATTTTACGAATTTTTATAAATAATCTGTATAATCCGTATAATCCGTAGGAAAAAACACTATCTTTGCACCATGATTAACGACGAACAGCAAAAAAAAGACGAGCGCTATATGCAAATGGCACTCGACGAAGCGCATTTAGCCCTGCAGGCGGGCGAGATTCCCATCGGGGCAGTAGTAGTATGCAAGGACCGTGTGATATCCCGCGCCCACAATCTCACCGAGACACTCTGCGATGTTACGGCTCATGCCGAGATGCAGGCCATCACCGCCGCTGCCAATACCCTTGGCGGCAAATACCTCACCGACTGCACACTTTATGTCACCGTTGAGCCTTGCACCATGTGTGCTGGTGCGATAGGTTGGGCCCAGATTCCTCGCATAGTCTATGGTACTCCGGATGATAAGCGCGGTTTTCATCTGTTGGCTCCTAATGCCCTTCATCCCAAGGCCACAATGACTGGCGGCATCCTAGAAGAAGAATGCCGCCAGCTGATGCAAGATTTCTTTAAGTCAAAACGATAGTTTTATATATCCTGGCGGCAGAGAGTCCAGCCGCGCAGTAGGGCGAAATAATCGAGGGCGGCCGTGCCGTTCTCCTGTATGGCCATTGCGGCGGCTAGGGCTAGCCAGTGTTCTGGGTGGTCGCTCGGGATGCCTAGGGGTTCGTCGGGATGCAGGCCTGTGAGGCGCGACACCTGATTGACGTAGGCGATGGTGTTGTTCTCGAGCGGAGGCGCCCACTTCTGCACTATGGTGCGGATGGTGTAGAGCCGGTACTTGTGGTAGTAGGTTCGTGTAAGTAGCCAGAAGGCTGCACGCCAGCCATACTCCATCGACTCAAACTGCACAAACGCAGCATCACTCTGCTGGGCCCTCATGCCCTTCCACTTATCCTTGCTGCGACGGATGTTAAGCGGATTGTTGTTCCTTATTCCTCTTGGCAACATAACTATTACTCTTTTTATAACTGTAATCTGTAATCTGTAATACATACTTGCGAAAAGCCCATTGGTATATCATCTTTTCGCATTTATGGTCTCCATTGTCGAATCCCTCCTGCTGGCGTACGCGTTTAGCATCCTCGATTGTAAACTCGTCGGGCAGTAGTTCAAGCAGACTTCTGGGACCGCGTCTGGTTGTTGGCACATCTTCGTCGGCCTTACGAATCAGGTCGCCAAACAGCGTCATCTTGAGATACAGGTCATAAAACAAACTCCAGCGACAGAATGTTTCGATACTCTTCTCCCATTTCTTGCCATTGGCCACGTACAGCAGGCAGGCCTTACGGAATGCCATCACCAGTGCGCGGTGCGAAAGGTTGTCGAACACATCGTCTTGTGACAGTCGGGCAAACTCTGCACACTCGTCTTTCAATTGTCGGGCCAGTCGTCTGGCTTGTGGACAGTCTATCTTGCCAGTGGCATTCTTCAGATTGTCGATATATGGTTTCAGCGCTGCATCGTATGCCTCGTCATAATCTCCGAATACGGCAATATCGGCTCCACGCTCTTCTTCTGGTATTGTGGCCAGAGTCAATCGCGATATCGGACCGTCGGTCATTACATATCTGAAATACCGTATAACCTTTGGTATTGTGGTGTTAGCATTCCAGTTAAGATACAGGCAACCATCACCTGTTACACTCTGTGTACTGGCACGGTCGGCACCGAAATCATTTCCTTCGTCGTCGCACAGCTTCAGTGTAGTGAACTGATTGTTACGACCTGTAGCCCCCTCAATCTTATCCCACTGCTCCAGTTCGTTAATCCTAACGTAGAGTGGGGCGCCGTTGGCCTCGTCGGTACGCTGAACAAGGGCTGCAAACGTAATGTTCGACTTGATGTTCTGTATCACCAGATCGTCGGGACGCTTTGGCTTCTGCTTGTTGCCGGCCTTGCTGTTATAATCGTCGTTAAACTCCTTCAGTCGCTGGCGGTTCGTCTTGTCGCGCTCCTTCATTATTGCTATGAGATGTTCCAGAGGCTGACGTGTACACGAATCCTTACCCGAACCGGTTTTGGCTACTATCAGGCAGTTGATTCGCAATTCGCGTATCTGATTGTCGATGTAAACAAAACTCAGGTTCTTAGGATAGGCACCAAGCGGTGGAAACATTGCCTGAGCCACAGTGGCCTTATACTTGTTAGGTGTGTTGCGAGTAACGGCTTTTACCAGTTTGGGCAGTACTGTGGGGAGTGCAGGAGGTGTGGCGCTGGCGAATAATCTCGATAGTTCCGATTGCATTTCTGCTGCAGGCTGATTGCTGGTGCACTGCTGGTTGTCTGAATCATCGTTATGTCTACCTATTCGCTTACTATCACGGAACACTCGCTTCTGAAACTGCGTCAGACGCTGCTGTGGATTGTAGTATTCGGTGTAATATGCCGTCACCAGGTCTTGTATGTTCTTGTCTTGCCAATTGCCCGGCATCAACTCTTTCAGTACACCAAGTGTTTCTTGCTTAGAAAGCAGCTGATTGCAGTGATTAAGTATCATCTTGACCGAATTGTGGCGGCGGCCTTCGTTGATAAGATCAGCCTCTGTCACTTCTTCCTCCTTCATACATTCCTTGATGATAAACATCGTTCGTTCGTCGGCCGGAGTACATTCTACTGCAGAATTATCAGTTGCACTTTCTGACTTGGGAGTTGCTACTGGTGTTTTCAGTGGTCGACCGTCAACATCTAGTCCGCGATTAAGATACGCCTCACAACGTTCTTCCAACTCTTCCTCTGGGATTGATTCCAGCCAGTGTTCTGAGCGGAATACTTCTTCGTCGATACCAGTGATATAGATAAAGCGCTCGGGTGTTATGCAACTCTCGTCGAATGGTACATCCTCTAGTTCTGCGCAAAACATCTGCTGCGCTTCAGCTATCGTCTTGCCTATCGGCATTCTGATATAGATGTGCACTTTTTTGCGTGCCGAATAGGCTATACGCAGCACCATGTCCTGCCAGTCGCCGCCGTCTTCTGCATTAAGTTCAAGTGCACGTTTTATCGCCTTATCTACCTTCGACAGGTCGTCAACGTCAACGCACGTCATATACGTAAAACTCTCAGGGATTATGTCGGCCTGGGCACGATGGTTATCACGGAAGGCTGAATAGTGCGGACAGATAAATGGTAGCTGGTCTTTCAGTTTGTCGTTGCCGCCACGAATGTCGGCCACCATCTGTCGGAGCCAGTCTTCGGAGAGCAGATGGTCAATCTGCTCCGAAGTCCAGGTTTCAGCATAGCCACGGTTGTCCTTACTGAAGTTGCCCGTGTGCTTAGAGTTTACTGCTAGTTGCTGTTTCATGAATTTTGCTTTTTGTTGTTCTCGATATAGTTATACATAAAGGCTACTGCCTTGGGTGTCTCTTCCATCAACCACTGGCAGAAATGCTCCAGATGGTTGTCGTCTACCATAAACGTAAGGCGGTGTTTTTTGTCCTTACCCTTGGATAGTGTGCCGTGTGTGGTCTTGAATAGCACTTCGGCTTGCGAACGACTTCTTTTGGGCAGTTCGCTCACGTAGAGTGTTCCGTCACGCATGCGCTGCACGTGGGCTTTGATGTCGTAAGGGCTCACTACTGGTGTGCTGAAGTCGGAGTTAAACTGTGAGTACTTCATTCCTTTCTCGTCTTGATAGTAGGATGTCATGCCGGAAACCAGAATAGGCTTGTTGATAGTCTCTTTCATCTTTTGTAAATTTTTATTTAAGTGGTTTTATTTCGTTAGCTAATATATCCTGATAGAATTGGCCGTTTGATTCGTGTACCTTGAATCGCAGACTGGCTGCAACGATACTGTCAGGAGGGAATCTGCACTGAGCCATATTGCCTAGTATGGTAACCAGATACTCGTCGCCAACCTCGCCCAGTTCTTTCAGACGGATTACACACTTGGCCAACTGGCCGTTCTCGCTCTTCTTGCTTGGCACGTTATAGACCTCGCCCTGTGCCAACACTCTTAGAATCATTGTGTTCATAATTATTGCTTATTGTTTAGAGAGAATTAATTGTCGATTTTCTCGAAAGGGCCCACTTTTTTCCAGAGTCGCGCCAAATAGCTGTGTGTCTGCTCTGAGAAGGCGTCTTCATCTGCCAATTCACAGAAGATGGCGAAATGCCATGTAGCAACATACCTATCGAATCGGGTCTTCTTGCCTGTTACAATATACTCAAGCATGGCTCCCAACAGCTGGATGCGGTCTTCGGGATGATAGTGTCGGATGATGTTCTCCACCTTCAGCATCGAATCCTTCGATAGCCACTTTCTTAACAATCCCTTAATGATTCGTTCTGACGTGTCGTTCAGTTGCTTTGCTTTGCGGAAACCTTCGGCAGCTACTTCGGCCTTTCGTTCGCATTTCGCAAGATCGCACTGTGTTCTGACCAGAACCTTCTTAACTTCTTTCAGTTCTTCCTGTTTACGGGTGAGCAAACGCTCGATTACACTTGATTCTTCCATAATTTTTAAAATTTAATTTGATGAAACATTCGTAATACCCGCTGGATGATGTAGATTTAAGGGAATACTTAAGGGAAAATCTAAGGGTAAGGGGGGGACAGACCTTAAAATGAATAAAAAAGAAAGCAGAACTACCTGAAATTCAGATAGTTCTGCAAAAAATCAGATTATTTTAAAAAAATATTATATCTCCCTTAAGATTTCCCTTAACGCTTGTGTAATTGCAAGTCCTGATGGTCGTAGGGATCATAGATAGAGGCAAAATCTTCGTCCTCGCCCCAACTGCCTTCCAGAATCTGCTGTGGACTGGCTTTAAGCATTTTTATGCATTCCAGTATGACGGGCATTGCCTTGCTGTTAGGATTGTTGCCTTTGTCCATACTGGTTAGCCATTGGCCTTGTGGGTCTTTGAAATGTCCTTCGAGTATGGCCGACAGCGTATATCCATCAGCCACTTCGGCCAGCTCGGCATTGATAATCTGGCGAAATAGTTCAAACAGCGTACCTCGTCCGTAAGGTTCCTTCCATGTCAACTGACAGTCCTCGTCACGTTTGCCTGAAAACAGAGCTTTGAAGTCAGCCTCATTACCATCTATCCATCCCTCTTTGCAAAGCTTCATATACAGCAGCGTCAGGTGCCCCTCGGTCAGGCATCCTTTTCGTTTCAGCGTCATTGTCTCACGGGGCTTGGGTGGCTTTTGCGACTTTTGCATGGCTGTCTTCTTAGCCGTGTCACTTGTTGCAGTAGTGTAGTCCACTTCTATGCCATAATCAGCAGCGTGGCCATTTAGTATATCGGTGAGTATGCATATCTTGTCAAGTTGCAGAAAGAATTCACAGATTTCAGATACTCTGTTAGCCTCGTCGAAGGGTATGTTTTGCGAGAATATGCGCCACGTGTGGTCGTCGTTCTTTATCTGGTACCATCGGCTGGATATCTCCATGCGCGCAAATTCCTTGATGCAACGCTCGCGCTCTTCCTGCACTTCTTGCAGCAGGTATTCTTTGATACATCCTTTGGCCCACTGCACAATCTTAGGCAGAGTCGATGTGTAGGTCATCGTTAGTGCATAAGCGAAATGACACTCTTTTTTCCTTAATTGTTCTGTTTCGTGGGTGTAATAAGGCGTCGGCTTTAAGTTTGCATAATAGTCTTTCATCAACATATGGCAATACCTCCGGATGTCAGCCAGCGAAAATAGTTTGTCGGCATCCTTCAGCAGTCGTTCTACTCTTCTTTGCAATGAAGGTGCATTTCCCATTTCTGGCATTGTGCTTTTATCCATAAATGAGGCCGCCTCCATCATCGACAGGCAATTTTGCCATCATGGTTATTTCTTTTGATAGTTTCATTTTTTAGTTTCAATTTATATGCAAAATTAATGCTTTTTTATGAGAGAATGGTGATATATAGTGTGTTTAACACATTATTAACGGGTGACCCCATTTGTCTATATATTTACGGTTTACAGTTTACAGATTACAGTTTACAGTTTTTATTCGCGGGGGGTAGGGTGAGTATAAGAGAATAGAATATTATTAATGTTAAAATAGTTTAATATTTATATATATATAAATATTACCTTCAGAAGCCTTATACGAGGGGTGCGGAGATAAAAACTGTAAACTGTAAACTGTAATCAAAATGGCAATGCAAAGACACACGCATTCTATTTTCGACACGAAATCGGGTATATTTCGGCAGAAACGCCAAAAAAGTTGGAAACGCCTTGAAAATATTGTACCTTTGCATTGTCAAAACGAGGGAGGCTGAGGGCGGCCATTAATTGTAAAAATTGCGAGAATTAATTCTGGAAATTGCGCGCATTAATAGTAGCAATCGTTAGCATTAATATGGCGTCCGAACCCGAACTCATTGAGGCAGTGAGAGAACTTTGAAAATATTAAACATTAAACATTAAACATTAAGCATTATGAGTATTAAAGTAATTGCACAGCGCCGACAGCTTAAGATCGGAAAGAAACCAAGTAACCGCTTCGTGATGCGTCCCGACCTGTATTCGGCCGTAAACGAGAAGAAGGTATTCGCAGAGGCAGCCACCCACAGCGGTATCTCTGCAGGTGTAATAAAGGCGGCTTGGGATGCCGCAGGCGAGGTAATCCGCACCTGGGCTACCGAGGGCCACTCGGTACCGTTGCCCGGACTGGGAACCATGCGATTCGGTGTCCGCTCCAAAGCGGTAGAGAATCTGGAGGACGTAAAGGCCGGTCTGATTACCACCCGCCGTATAGTGTTCACCCCATCGGTTGACGTGAAGGATGAGCTGAAGAATACCTCAATACAGATTACCTGTCTGGACGAGCAGGGCCACGTGCTGAAGCGCGTAACCAGCGGCGACAGCGGCGAGATCGAAGATTCCGAGAACGGCAACCAGAATCAGGAGCAGAACCAGGGTGGCAACACCAGCGGAGGTGGCAACACCAGCGGAGGTGGTAATACCGGTGGCGGTGGTAACATCGGCGGTGGTGGCAACGATGACGACGACGTAACCTACGACTAAACCACAGCCCCCCCTCTGTCATCTCGACTAAGCGTAGCGTCTCCCCCTGTCATCTCGACCAAGCGTAGCGTCTCCCTTTGTCATCTCGACCAAGCGTAGCGCGTGGAGAGATCTCTCGACTACGCTCGAGATGACAAGGAGGTGGGGCTCGAGATGACAAGGAGGTGGGGCTCGAGATGACAAGGAGGAGGGGCTCGAGATGACAGCCGAAGGGGGAACAAAATCAGTAAAATCCGTATAATCCGTAGGAAAAAATATAAAAGCATATGACTAAGAAGGAAACCATTAAATTCGTCGTTCAGCTTATCGCATCGATAGCATCGGCCATCCTAACGGCCCTAGGCGCCACATCGTGCGTCGGCGCATAAGCAAAAAGAGAATCGGGTGCTCATTACTGGGCACCCGAATTTGTCGTCTAATTATAAAAGTAATTAAAAAATTAGTAATAAGTTTGTTACTAATAAAAAAATTACATATGTGAACTGACTGAAAATCTTTCATCTTATGTACAACATTTGGCCTGGATTGTATGGTATAAATCTGATAAAGTAGTTAAAAACAAGGATATAGATGATGCTATAAACGATTTATTGGAACAGAACAAAGTGTTTTTCCAACGCGAAATTGAGCAGCTTTCTGAGTATCAATTGAATTTTCTGAAAGCGTTGGCAAATGGCATTAGCAGCGGGTTTAGCAGAAAAGAGATTATCAAAAAGTATAGGTTAGAGTCTTCTGCCAATATACAGTCTGTAAAAAAATCACTTCTTAAAAGGGGTATTATAGATATTGATGAGCAAACTGTAACATTTGATGACTCTATATTCAAGTTGTGGATGCAGAGACAATCACGCGGTTAAAGTAGTCAAGATCATAATCCATAATACAATAATCGGGTGCTCATTACTGGGCACCCGATTGTTTGTTATTTCACAACCTTCTTTCCGTTGATTATGTATATTCCCTTTGGTAGGGCGGATGGGTCGGTGCCGTGGGGACGGCCCTGAAGGTCGTAGATGTGTTTACGATTCTCTTGAATGGTGAATACATTCTTGATTCCAGTATCTTGTGGTTTATTCTTGACCTGATTCTTAAACACGAACGAGACAAGCCCATTTTCCTGTTTGATATTAGTAATAGGTTTGCTGGTATAGTGAATGCCATCAGGATTAAGATTATAGAGTTCTGCACGTGGCAGAGATTTATTTGTCAAGCTGTCTTTTTCCTTGTATGGATAGGCATCAGTAGCGGCATCGCTGGTATTTCTGTTATTATCAGCAGCAATAACAGTTAAACGCTCATGATCGTTGTATTCTGGATGGCTTGTGTAATTATTTACAAAATTATACTGCCAACATATAGGATCGTAATCTACGTGAATCACAAGCAGTCCGTTACCAGGAATAGCAGCATCCCAACCTGTCTTCTGGCGATTTTCCAACAGATAATACTCATTTCTATTGGCATCATTATAAATAATGTACGATTCACCGCCTTCACTCAATGGCTTCATATCGGTAATAGTAGTATCGTTCTTGAGTTCTATAGGCTGACTCCAGCCACAGTACATCTTTTCATAGCTGGTAAAACCAGCAGGGATATAACTATTGCCATTGTAGCTACCGCTACTCATCAAGTCCCAGGCACCCATTCCATATCCTCCACCATAAGAGGTATCATAAACATCAGGAATACCCAGACAATGAGTAAACTCATGGCAGATAGTACCTATGCCCTCAATTACGGTTTGTTTTTTAACTACTGTCAACTCAGGACCACATGCATAAGTATCGATAATCACATCATCTAACTTAAGCGTCTTGCCATAATCGTTATACTGCAGATGCCACTCATGGGGCCAGATGGTATTGGCATCACCTCCTGCAGCCTCGCCAAGGCCAGCAAAGATTACAAACACCTGATCTACCTCGCCATCGCCATCCCAGTCATAATCTTTAAAATCAACATACTCGTCGGCCATTTCACATGCTGTGGCAATCATCAGTCCTGGGTTAGTATCATCGCCCTTGGTATTGGCGCCATAATAGCCATATGTCTTTGGCATGGAGAGTGGGCCTACCACATCGAAATCAAGTTCAAACAGGCCTCCACTTTGAGCCAGGAAATAATCCTTCACACTACCAATAAAGCCCAAATCGCTTTGAAAACCTACTTTATTGGCAATATCATTATATAATTCTGGTGTATGATCGTCTTCAAACTTCTTGTTTGTAAAATCAACTAGAAGGATAAGTCCTTTTTTCTTTCCGGTATAAGGTTCATGCTCGCCACCAATAATGGAACGAGTACTGTACCTATTCATCACCTTATGTGGTGCACGCTTTTCAAGTGCACTTTTCTGCAACTCCTGGAGACTTACCAACTCATAAACACCAGAAGTATTTTTCTCAGAAAAACAACGGCCATCACTTGTCTGCCAATAATGACAGAACTTATCTCCTTTCAGTTCTGCGTTAACCTGAGAGCCATCGGCTAGAGTTAACATTTTCCATTGTCCTGGAATAGCAGGATTACCGCTTACAGCAACAACCTGAAGCAGCATAATGAATAAAAAGTAGAAGTGCTTCATATAGTTTCAGTTTCAAAAAAAGAAAAGGATGCCGGGCTAGGTTATCCTATGTCCGGCATCCCATATAAAAGTGTCTATTTAAGGCAGAGTTATAACAATAACACCATCATACTGAGTGTTGTTCCAACCTCCGAGACCATCGATGTAGTAGTATGGAGCCAACTGAATGTATCCATCTCCCATCATATTGTGAGCCCAGAACGAAGGATCCTGCATAGATGACCATCCTGAAGGATGACAACCGTAGATAGGCTGTGCCTTGTCACCATCGTAGTTGATACCGAGTGGGAAGTCCTCGTAGAAAGCAAGGCCATCCTCAATCCAGATATCAAGCTGATTAACGCTTGTTGTAGGAGCAAGCCAGTCAGCACCCCAGTCAGCAACAGCCTGCTCGCTAGCAAGATAAGCTGCATAAGGAGCCTTCACGCGATAACGATCGAAGCCTTCAGCCTTGTAGATCTCTACATCTGAACTGTAGCCAAGCCAGTTATCAGCAAACTTACCAACGCCAAGCAACTTCCACTCGTAAGCCTTAGAAACCTTCATGGTTGCAGTCTTAACACCACCAACAGATACATCAGCATCATCAATGGTAAGTGTGATAGTTCCAGCAACACCAACTGCAAGAGGAGCGATGTTTACGCTTACTGTAGTAGAGTTCTGGCCATCAGCAAAGTTGAAAGCTGATACTGTAGCACCAGGGATAACCTCATCGCCAGCCTTAAGTGTAACAGTAAGATTTCCAGTAGCAGCACCTACAGTGTTACCACGAACAACCTCGACATCGAATACAGGGTTAGAAGCAGGAACCTCAACAGTTGCAAGTGTAGAAGCTGTGAATGACACGCCTGCATTGCCCTGCTTGTTGTAGATAGC
>CACWMK010000012.1 GCA_902761905.1 uncultured Prevotellaceae bacterium | reverse complement strand
AGCCCTTAGGCGAGCTATTTGTTAAAACCAAACGTCCTCAGAATGACTCCGATGATGGTCAGCTGACCTTATGGTAAAATTTCTTTGGACAGTAGTGAAGTTTTAGTTGTTTTCAATTCTGATAGGGATGCGTTCAACTTGCATCTGTTCGTCCTTCTGTTGATACTTTGTCAGCCAGGCATTGAATTCTTTGTAGTCAAGCGAACTTGGTACGATAAGGTCGTCAGACAGTTGCTTCTGTCCAACCTTTGCGCTTATTTTTGCATAGTTATTAGGCGAGAAGATAACATAAAGGTTGTTATACTCTTCGGTGTTGCCTTCCGAACAGGTAAGCACCACCTCGTCAACCTCACCATCTGCAGGGTCGGCTTTTGCTGCTGAGAAAAGATAGTACTCCTTGTCGTGGGTAACGGCAAAAGAGCCTTTGCCCGAACTCTGGTAGGGCAGCATGCAGAATACCTGATTGGTAAGGATGTCGAACAGGAATACCGTAAGGTATCCATCGACGGGTGACTTGAAATATAGGAAGAAGTCCTCACCGTTCTTAAAGGTGTCGGACGTAAGTTTCTTATCTGGCTGGACACGTAATGGCTTTGCCTCAAACTCCACTCCGGCAGTAACCAGTTCCCTGATCTTACCTTTAACGGTAACCTTCAGCAGGTCTCTGCCACCGTCGAGTATGCGTTCAAACTTAGGTTCGGCTACATCACCCAGCCACACACCTCTCACCTGACCACTTGTCATGGAATGGAATGAGGTACTCGACTGGCCGTTCTCATTGGAAATAAGAACCATGTCGTTTTGACTTACAGACGTACCGAATTCCTTCTCGATAGCTGCATTCTGCGCTTTTACTAGCGCAAACTGACAAGCCTGGGCATAGGAAACGTTGGAGGGTATCTCATAGAGATAGGTATCCTCCACCGTTTTTACTTTGCCCTTCTCCTGGGCGCTGATACCCAGTGCCCAGGAGAATACTGTGATCAGTATGAGCAATTGTTTCATTAGTTCTTAGCCTTAACTTTCTCTACATCCTTAATCAGATTGTCTCTGCGAGCCTGCTTGATGGCTTCCTTAGCGAGCTTGCTGACAGTGTCGGCAGAGATGGCACAGCGGATAAGCACCTCGGTATTGCCGTTAGGCAGCTTGCGCCAGCATTCCATCAGAGTCTTAGGACGGTTCAGCTGCTGGTCGATACTACGGCCCTGCTGACTAACAATCGTCTTTGCGATAGACTCTGCCTCATCGGCGCCAAACTGCTCGTTGGCCAGATCCTGCTCGATAGTTGAAGTCATATCGGTTCTCATCTTAGTGGCGATTTCACCCTTGGCTACGGTAAGAGCCTGAGTTCTAGCTGCGTCATAAACACTACCAGTGCTACGACCTTCGCCTACAATCCATACCTCATAACCCATTGCGTCAACTTCTGACTGGCTTGTAAATGCCTTTGTCAACTGGGTTTCGAGAGGCAGTTGGCCAGGGTTAACCTTCCAGCCTTCGGCCTTGAATTCCTTCAACTGCTTCTTCAGCAGCTTCTGGTTGGCTTTACTCAACTGCTGAGCATTTACACTTGCCGAAACGGCAAACATCATAAATAAAGCTGCAAAAAATTTAATAGCTTTCATAATAGAAATGTTTTAAGTTGTTAATAATAGGATTATCTCGTCTCATTTTGTCTCACGAATGAGCATTCCAGGGTAGAAGTCCTTGCCGGAAATAATCTCGAAATATGTTCCGTCAAGGGTAGCTTCGGTTGTCTTTTCTTCGTCAGCCATAAAGCGATTGTCCCAAATTTTGCCTTTTATGGGCTTAATCAGTCCTACGCGCTTATATGTAGTAACACCACGCTCGTCGGGAACAGCTTCCAGAACTTCGTAACGTGATTTCTCATTGATGTCTTCCTTCATTCCAACGTATGCCTTTAGTGGCTCGACACTTATCAGTGGAGCTTTTATACGAAATTCGGCAAACTCATGTTGAAGGTCGGCAATATTCTTGTCAAGTGCACGGGTGCACACCTTGCGAATCATCTGTTCGTTGGTGGTTACTCCCGATACAGATGTCTTGCTGCTAGTACTGGTAACCGAACCTACATACTCCATCTTGAAGAGGTCTTTGTCTCCCTTGAATCCATTTACCTTGTTGGCATCTTCTTCAGGATTTTCGGTGTAATACTCGCTGTAGAAAGTGTTAGATGTTTCTTCGTCCCACTTCAGTCGGAATAGGTGTGATGTGATTTTTACGCGGAATCCCTTTACTTTATCAAGCAACCCTACAGCAGAGTCTTCGAAGTCGATACCCAATGTCTCTTCAAGAGATGTTGTCTTATTGCCAGCAACCTCCTTGGTTATATTGGCAACGTCTTTAACGCTCTTAAAGAAGTTTCCCTGGTTTACATACTGTATGTCGTTGACTACCCAATATGTATGTCCAATCAGGTTTTCGCCCAGGTCCTCGAGCACAGCCATTCCTCTCTGCTGTGCCATAGCTCCTTTTACATCAATCTTAGTTGCACTATAGTGCCCGCGCTCTTTCAGCAGATCGATGTTGAACGCACCCGTATTCTTGTTACGCCCGAACCATTTTGCAACAATGCGTTTGGCCAGTTGGTTCTCGTTGCTGAAAATCTTCAGATTGGCTAGTTGGTCATCGTTGTTGGGGAAACTCAGTACTCTTACGCCCAACTCGTGACTGTTGAATCGGTTGGGGATGGGAACTTTCTCAAATACCTTCTCAATCTGATCATTAAATTCGAGTGTCGGGTGCTCTACCATCATAATGCAGAGCGAGCCTCTCATGTATTTGAAGTTCTCGTCGTCTTGGGCGTGGCAGATTTGTGTCATCAAGCCCAATGTTAGCATTATTATCAGTTTCTTCATTTTAGTTACACCTTTTATATATTAGAAGGAAAAATGGTTTTAAAGTTTAAAAATCCCAGTCGCCTTTAGTCTTAGCTGCACCACGTGTCTTGATATCTTCGCCAACCTTCTTTCCATTTTCCTTTGCCCACTTCTTGTGGTCCTTCTTGAGTTTCGATTCGGCCGTATTCAGGTTGTTCACCAATGTGAAAACAATATCTTTTGGTAGCGACAACTCGCTATCATCTACTTCTCGAGCCTTCAACTCCTTAATGTTCATGTCGAAGTGCTGGGTCATTTCGCCCAGAATGGGAATGCTGGCTTTGCTGAAATAGTCGAAACTGAGAATCATGCCAGGTAGGCAGATGCTTGTAATCCAATTGTCGTCAAAGTCGGTGCATATCCAATAATCATGTTGTTCGGCAGTATTCAATTTTGCAACACTCAAGTCTACTTCTGATGTAACATCCCCCTGAAATCTACTGAAGGTGAAACCATACATTTCCTTAGTTTCTCCAGTGGCCTTAACAGTGTTCTTTGTGTCTTTTCTAGAGGCCTTGTAGTTTTCGATTGAAGCAGAGAATGAGCATTTATAGCCTTTCTTTATCTCTGGGTGATACATGTAGACAGAGTCCTTGGTTCTTGATATCAACGTGTTCATGCCAAAGTAATCCTCATGACTAAATTCGTCACCATTTTTGTAGATGGTCTTCATTTCGTATGCTCCATCCGTTCCTTTCAGAAACTTACGTGCAGTCTTGTCGAGAGCTATAGATACGTTATAGGTTATCTCACCCTCGAAATGCTGTTTTTGAGCGAATGATACTTGTGGAATAGTAAACCACAGAATGGATAATGTGATAAGTTTTTTAATAGATCTCATTGTTCTTTCTCCTTAAATATGTTGGTTATAAATATAGAATTAGGCTATTATACCGTGGCAAAAATATGAAAATAATGTGAAACTTCCAAATGTTTTGCAAGTTTTTTACTAAATTCTGTGTTATTTTCAAAGAAAGTCTTAACTTTGCAGCGCTTAAACGGTATTGAAAAAGTATGATTAGGTACACTAAAAAAGAGGAAATATGGAATGCTGCTTCTCATGGCGGAGGAATCCTGCTAGGAGTGGTTTTCGGTATTATCTTTTTGGTGTGGTGTTTTCGGGCAGATAACGATTGGGCTAGAGTGGGAGTAATTCTTTACCTTTTTGGAATGTTAGGGTCGTATGCGGCATCAACTATCTACCATTCTATAAAGCACCATTCTAAGTGGAAAGAACGTTTGCGTAAGTGGGATCATGCTGCTATTTACTGGCACATAGCAGGCTCGTATTCGCCTTTAACACTGATTGCGTTGCGCGAACAGGGCTATTGGGGATGGAGTCTTTTCTGCTTTGTTTGGGCTTGTGCTATTGCAGGTACCATAATCAGCCTTATCCATCTTGAAGAACATTCAAATATCGAGACATTTTGCTTTGTTGGAATGGGCCTGAGTGTATTGGTGGCTTTCAAACCACTAATCGATTCTGTGTCGACTGCAGCTGTAAGTTGGATTATAGCTGAGGGTGTTTGTTACATCACTGGAGCCGTTTTTTATTCTTTGAATAAGACCAAATATATGCATTCCGTTTTCCATTTTTTTGTCTTGGCAGGTAGCATTTGTCATATCATTGCCGTATGGGATGTGTTGATGGAGTACTTATAATTGTTAAGAGTTAGGTTTTTTTTTGGTGGTTTGGCTAAAAAGTTGTAAATTTGCACCCGAATTTGCAAATTTCGAAAATTATGGCATATACGCGTATGACTGCTGCCGAGGCTGCAGCATTGATTAAAAACGGCGAAAACATCGCTATGAGTGGCTTTACACCAGCAGGTGTAGCTAAAGCAACAACCAAGGAATTGGCTAAGATTGCTGTAGCTGAACATGAGGCTGGTCGCGAATTTAAAGTAGGTATCTTTACTGGCGCATCAACTGGACAGAGCACTGATGGTGACCTGGCTAATGCTCAGGCTATTAAATATCGTGCACCTTATACAACCAATCCTGATTTCCGTAAGCACGTTAATATGGGCGAGATTCCATATAACGACCTGCACTTGAGTCATATGGCTCAGGAGTTGCGCTATGGTTTTTATGGAGATGTAGATTGGGCAATCCTTGAGGTTTGCGACATTGAGGAGGTCGGTAACGACTATCATGTATATCTTACTGCTGCTGGTGGTATTTCGCCAACTGCAGCTCGTCTTGCCAAGAAAGTTATCCTGGAGCTTAACTCGTTCCACAACGCTAACGCCAAATTCATTCACGATGTATATGAACCATTGGACCCGCCTTATCGCAAGGCTATTCCTATTGAAAACGTAGGCGACCGTATTGGTAAGCCATACGTAAGCATTCCTAAAGACAAGGTGGTAGGCGTAGTTGAATGTAATATTCCAGACGAGGCACGTGCCTTTAAGGATAGCGACCCAGTTACAGAGAAGATAGGATTCCTTACTGCCGAGTTCCTTGTAGAGGAGATGCATAAGGGGCGTATCCCCAAGGAGTTCCTCCCATTACAGAGTGGAGTAGGTTCTACTGCTAACGCTATTCTTGGTGCTTTGGGCGAGGATAAGCATGTGCCTAATTTCAATATCTATACTGAGGTTATCCAGAACTCGGTAATCGAGATGATGCTTAATGGACGTGTAAAAGACGCTTCGGCTTGTTCGTTGACAGTATCTAACGACTGTTTGATGCAGGTTTACGATAATATGGACTATATGAAGCATCACCTTACTCTGCGTCAGAGTGAGATTTCTAATTCGCCTGAAATCATCCGCCGATTGGGTGTGATTGCTATTAATACAGCTATCGAGGCTGATCTCTACGGAAACGTGAACTCAACACATATCAGTGGTGTTAAGATGATGAATGGTATTGGTGGCAGTGGAGACTTTATCCGCAATGCATACCTTTCTATATTTACATGTCCATCGATTGCAAAGGGGGGAGTAATCAGTTCGATAGTTCCTTTTGTTAGCCATCAGGACTCATCGGAGCACGATGTTAATATCATCGTAACCGAGCAGGGTGTAGCTGATCTGCGTGGAAAGAGCCCTGCCCAGCGTGCAGAACTCATCATCGAGAATTGTGCACACCCTGATTATAAGCAGCTGCTGTGGGATTACCTTAAGATTGCTAAGATGGGCCAGACCCGTCATAATTTGCCAGCAGCTTTTGCTATGCATGACACATTGGCTCGTAAGGGCGATATGAAACTGACTGACTTTTCTGAATACATCAAATAAAAAAGGATAATTAATAATGAAACAACTAAAACGATGGTCTGTTGTTGCCGCTACCCTGGCAGCTCTATTCTTTGTCTCATGTGGAGGCGAGGATGAAAGCACGACTAAGGGTGATAGCAAAGTGTCTGCTAAAGACTCGATACAGTCGAGTATGGTGGATAGCTTGATATCGCTGGCAGACAAGGCAAAAGATTATGAACGTAAGTTCTTCTTGGCTGATAGCTTGGAGAAGGCTGGAGTCATCAGCTCGGTGAGAGCAAATTTCCTGCGTGGCTCGTCTCTTCACAGTCAGAATAAGAGAGCTGCATCAGAAGTTTATTACAAGAAGGCACTCGATGTTGAAGAACTTGACGACAAGGACGTAATCTACTATAGTCGTTCGGCTCGCACATTGGCGCAGATGCTCTCTGTAAAGAACGATTACGAGACTACTATTAGAATAGCAATGCCTGCCGTTGAGAAACTGGAGGGTAATGAGAAAGCTCAGTCACGCGACTTGGCTGTGCTCTATTATACCATTGGTTCGTGTCAGATGTATCTGGGTCATGATGCCGATGCAGCCCAGAGCTACGAGAATGCTTATTGGCATTATAAGAACTCTATTTCGAAGAAGGATACTAATGGTTCGCGCATACGATCGGCCGTAACTGGTGTAAGCAATATCACTGTTGCTCATCTTAACACCAAGCATTATAAGGAAGGTAAGAAGTGGAACGACCGCACCGACTCGTTACTCTATCTGTATCGTCTTCGTCCCGATGCTGATACTGATTTTATAGACCGTAATCGTGCCCGAATCCGTCTGTTCCAAGCGTGTATCTCGTACGATGCAGGAAATAAGGCTGAGGCAGAGGCTGCTTTTAATGCTTATCAGGAAACAGATTATTCTAAGACAGAGCAGGGAAAGCTTGATGGCAATGACTATCTGATGCTGGCTCATCGTTATGCCGAGGCTGCCAAGAACTTCCGTACGTTGGATCACTGGATTGGATTCCGCGGAATGAAGATGACACTCGACAATATCAACCTCTATCTTGTACCAAAGTATCGTGCCAACGCTGGTGCAGGTCTTAAGGATTCGGCCATCTATGTAGCTAATCAGATATGTAACGCCTATGATTCGGCCCTTGTATGGTCTAAGCGTGACGATACGGCCGAGATGGCAACTATATACGAAACTCACAAGAAGGAAGAAGAGCTTGCTCGTACACAGTGGGAGGTTGAGAAACAAGGACACGAACTTAACCGTCAACGCCTTATTGCTTTAGGTATAGGATTTGTGCTCTTGGCCGGATTCATGATCTTCTACATGGTCTACAAGCGTAGATCGTTCAAACTGTTGCAGGACGCTTATGGTCAGCTTGAGGAGGCTACTACTGCTCGTGAGCGTATCGAGAGTGAGCTTCGTATTGCCCGCGATATCCAGATGTCGATGATTCCTGCTGGAAACCTTGAGAGTGAAGGTCTCGATTTGTTTGCATCGATGACTCCTGCCAAGGAGGTCGGAGGTGACCTTTATGATTACTTCCTTGAGAAGAACCACCTGTACTTCGCTATTGGTGACGTATCAGGTAAGGGTGTACCTGCTTCGCTCTTTATGGCTCAGGTTATCCGTCTGTTCCGTGCTATGGCTAAGCATCACTATTCACCAGACGAAATATGTAATCGCATCAACGATGAACTTACTGAGAACAACGAGAACGGTATGTTTATCACAATGTTCATCGGACTGGTTGACCTTACAACAGGACGTCTTGACTTCTGTAATGCAGGCCATAATCCTCCAGTACTTGGTGGTGATGCCGATGGCGGAAACTTCCTCCAGATGAATCCTAATGCACCAATCGGTTTGTGGCAGGGACTCGAGTATGAGGGCGAGTTTATCGAGAGTATCAAGGGTAAGCCTCTCTTCATCTATACTGATGGTTTGAACGAGGCAGAGAATCCTCAGTTGGTTCGATTCGGAGATGACCATATGCTCGAAGTTCTCCGCGAAACTAAGTTTGCAAATTCTATGCAGGTTGTTGAGAAACTTAAGCGTCAGGTAGAGGAGCATCGTGCTGGTGCAGATCCTAATGATGACCTCACAATGATGTGCCTGAAGGTAGGCTAGTCTTAGGCAAATATAAGAGAATATACCGCAACGCGTTGCGGTATATTTTTTTGTGTTTGCGTATTAATGTATAATAAAAATCAATATATTTGCGAAACCAAAACAACACAAAACGTTTATATAGTTAGATAAGACCATCAGCTTGCAAAGGTTGGTGGTCGTATTTTAGTGAAAGAAAGCAACGCGTTGCGCAACATTTTTGTTGTGTTGCGTTGTCTTATTTGTAAAAAAAACACTACTTTTGTAGTGCTAACGGAAACTATATAAGTAGATGAAAAGAATATCACAGCGTGAAATCGCTAATTTATTGAATGTTAATGTTTCAACAGTGTCACGTGCATTGCGTGGTTTGGAGGGTGTAAGTTCTGAGCTTCGACAGAAGATTTTGTCTCTTGCCAAGGAGCGTGGATACCGTCCAAATCCATTTGCCGTAAGTCTTCGTTATGATACCACGCGAACCATCGGTATTGTGGTTCCTGATGTTTCATTTAATCACTATGCACATATTGTAAAGCGTATTGAGGCCGAGGCTAGAAAAGAAGGCTATATGTGCATTATAACCGATTCGGATGATAAATATGAAACCGAGAAAAATTGTCTGGAGTTGTTGGTAAACATGCATGTTGAGGGTATTATTATCTGCCTTTCGCAGGAGACTACTGATTTTGCACATATACAACGATTAAGGCGGATTCATGTTCCCGTTGTTCTTTTCGACAGAGATGCAGATGTGGATATCTCGTCTGTTGTAATCAACGATGCCGATACTGCACGCCAGGTTACTGAGAAGCTTATTGACAGTGGGGCTACACGTATAGCTTTCCTTGGCGGACCAAATAAGATGAAACAAACTTCCGAACGAAAGCACGGTTATCTTGAGGTTCTGCGTGAACGTAATATACCTATAAGAAAAGAATTGGTTAAGTGTAATTTCATTAGTTACAATTCTGGACTTACAGATACTCTCGAATTGTTAAGTCTGCCACAACCGCCCGATGCAATCATAGCAACCCATGGATTACTTGTTACATCGGCAATGAGGGCTATTGAGAGTCGCGGCTTGCGAATTCCTTATGATATCCAGATTGTAGGTTATATGAGTGACTGGGTATCTGAGGTTACATCTCCACGCGTATCGTTTGTTAAACAAAACCAGAAGGAAATCGGCACCAAGGCGTTCAAGTTGTTGTTTGATCAACTTAATGGTGACACCTGCGTGCAACACGTCATTGTGAAGGCTCGGCTAGAGACAAAAGAGAGTACAAAATAACAAGAAGGACTAAAAAACACTGGACTTATGAAGAACTTATTATCGCTATTGCTATTGGCTGTTCCATTTATTGGTAATGCCCAGGATCTTAAGCTTAATGATCGCGAGTATTTTGAGCGACAGGGAGTCAATGTGCTGGTATTCAGCAACAATTTCAATGGAGGGTTCAACGACGAGAAAAACTCTGGTATTGAGATAATCCACCATGGAGTACGCACCGTGCAGGGTGGGGCAGTACGCCTTAGTAACACCCCAGAACAGTGGGACCTTGTGCCCAAGACTATATCTAGAAAAGTAGACCGCGATAAAAATAGCATTGAGGTTTCAATGCGTTACGACGATTATGATTTTGATAGTCGGGTAGTAGTAACAGCTAAAGGCAAGGCTGTTGAGATATCGGTATGGTTGGATAAACCTGTTCCTGAGAAACTTGTCGGCGAGGCAGGGTTAAATATCGAGTTTCTACCTTCGCAGTATTGGCTTAAGACCTATAGCGTAGATGGTCGTCTTGGCAGATTGCCACGCTATGCTACTAGTCAGACTATAACTCGTCCTAATAGTGAGAAACCTCGTCAGTTCAAAGGATTTAAGACGTATGATGACCGTGGAACCAATAGATTTGTTGATCCATTACCCATCGAGACAGGACATCAGATGACCTTGGCTACCGACCAGCCAGAGCGTATGATAAGTATCAGTAGTGATGCAGAACTCAAACTCTATGATGGTCGTATGCTTGCCCAAAACGGATGGTTTGTGCTACGCAGTGTACTTCCAAAAGATAAAACTGGCAAGGTTCTTAGCTGGACTGTAGAACCCCACGCCATTCCCGGATGGATTCGTGAACCCAACATCGGCTTCTCGCAGGTCGGTTATATCCCCGATCAGCCAAAGGTGGCTGTAATCGAACTCGACAAGAACGATACACCTCAGGCTACAGCATCGCTTATGCGTATTAAACCCGACGGTACTTCAGAGCAGGCCTATTCGGGTGCTTTAAAAAGTTGGGGACCTTACTATAAATATAATTATGTAAAGTTTGATTTCTCATCGGTTCGCCAGCCAGGCATATATTATATCCAGTATGGCAAGACTCGCAGCAACGATTTTCTTATTGATGAGCATGTCTACGACAAGATTACCGACGCTACCACCGATGTGTGGGTGCCGATACACATGAACCATATGTATGTCAATGAGGGTTATCGCACATGGCATGGTGAGCCGTTCAAAGAGGGCTATCTGCAGGCTCCGCCTAGCGACCACTTCGACTTGCACAGCCAGGGCGAAAGTACTGACACCAAATATAAACCGCTGGAATTGATTCCTGGTCTAAACATAGGCGGATTTTTTGATGCCGGCGACTTTGATATTGAGACTGGTTCGAATATTAATGTGGTTCAGAACTTCATTCGTACCTGGGAGTTGTTCCATCCCCAGCGTGATGAAACATTTGTAAGTCAGCAGCAGCGCTATGTCGATTTGCACCGTCCCGATGGTGTGCCCGATATTCTGCAATTTATTGAGCATGGAATCTTGAACCTTGTGGCACAGGCCGAACAAATAGGTCATATGGCATCAACCCTATCAAACTCGGTACTTGATAATTATCATCATCTTGGCGATGCTGCATCTATTACCGATGGGCTGCACTACGATCCAAGTCTGAAGCCCTATGAGGTGTCAGCCGATGGTAAGCGAAGCGGCACCCCCGATGATATGTGGGCATTCACTACTCGCAACCCGCGACTTGACTTACAGGCTGCTGGTGTGTTTACTTCTGCAGCGCGAGTGCTTAAAGGCTATAATGACGACCTGGCAAAGCGTGCTCAGACTCAGGCTGATCGACTACGTAAGGAGGCTACCGAACTGCTTGCAAAACGAAATGTCCGTAGGAATGCCCAGGCTGAAGCAGATGATGCCTGGCTGTATGGCGACGCTAATTTGGTACGTAATGTGCAGACTGCTCTTGATTCGGTTCCGATGAAGGATAAATCATATCTTAAGCGTATTCGTCCACTCATTGTAAAGTTTGCCGAGTATGTCAAGAGCTTCGATGCTCAGAATCCCTATGGTGTGCCCATCGGTCTTGGCAACTG
Source organism: uncultured Prevotellaceae bacterium (assembly GCA_902761905.1). GTDB lineage: Bacteria > Bacteroidota > Bacteroidia > Bacteroidales > Bacteroidaceae > Prevotella. The sequence goes on along the minus strand of CACWMK010000012.1, from coordinate 44,426 downwards.
GGCTGGCGTAAATATGGTCCTCAACTTCGGTATAGCTGTTAACTACGCCCATATCTACTTCCCGGATATCGTGAGCAAGGACGAGATTTATCGCGTTTCCAACTGGCTCTACGGCTGTCATCCATATCATAACTACTCATTTGTGGCTGTGGTAGGTGCCGCTCGTCCCAAACAGGTTTTCTATGGCAACAACCGTGCTGACTTTTCGTTCATTCCTGGTAACGTGGCTCCTGGATTGCTGTTCCGTCAGCCCGATCATTTCGAGAACTATGATGATTGGCCATTCCTTTGGGGACAAAACGAGGGAACTATCGCCGGCAACACCCAATACGTTATTTTCGGTTCCTCATTCAAGAATATTGTAACTAAGTAGTTATCGCCCTGCCAAAACAATTTGTAATATATGATTAAGTTTTTTAGGTTTTTATTCACATTATCTCTTTTATTAGTTAGCCTCGGCACTCTGGCGCAGCCTGAGCCCGAGGATCGTAAGCTTGCTATCCGTGGCCAGTTGCTCGATGCCGAATTCAAAGAGCCGATGGTTCAGGCCACAATCCAGTTGTTTACCGCCAGTGATACCATCTTTGTAGGAGGCACCGTAACAAATGAGCGTGGAAACTTCTACGTGGTAGCTCCCCGTAGTGGTACATATCGTCTTAAAGTATCATCGGTGGGATACCAGACCATTGAGCGTGAGATTACTCTGCGCCGCAACGAGAGTCAGGACCTTGGCAACCTGCTTATGGAGTCTGAAAGCATTATGCTACAGGAGGCAGTTATCACAGGTCGTGTTGCACAGGTTATTGTCAAGAAGGATACCTTGGTGTATAATCCCGAAGCATTCCGTACACCCGAGGGCTCGCCTATCGAGGAACTTATCAAGCGTATCCCTGGTGCAGAGGTTGACGAGGATGGTAACATCACCGTTAATGGTAAACAGGTAAAGAAAATCTTGCTTGATGGCAAGGAGTTTATGCTTGGCGATGTAGAGACAGCGCTAAAGAATATACCGGTCAGTATTATCCAGAATATGAAGTTCTACGACCAGCAGAGCGATCAGTCTCGCATCACCGGTATCGATGATGGCGAAAAAGAGACTGTGCTCGACTTCTCTATCAAGAAAGGTATGAACCGTGGCTTTATGACTAATCTCGATATCGCAGGCGGTACCAAGCACCGCTACGCTTCGCGCGGTATGGGTAGTATGTTTACCGACAAGACTCGATTCGTGTTGATGGGCAACTTCAACAACAAGGAGGAGAATGCCGGTTGGTGGAATCGTCGTGGACTCAATTCTCGAAAGATGCTGGGTAGCAACTTCAACTTTGATAACGACAAAGTCAAGGTCGATGCCAGCATCCGTTGGAACCATCGTGGTGGCGACAATCAGACGGAAAATGCCAAGGAGGATTTCTATAGTGCAGGTAGCACATTCTCTAATACCCTTACAGCCAACTTTACCCGCAGTAATAACTGGTGGGGCAACATGCGCTTTGAGTGGCAGATAGACAGTCTTACCAATGTGTTGGTTCGCGCCAATGGCAGCTATGGCACTAGCGACGCTACCAATGAGTCCACAGCAGCTACCTTCGATGCCGATCCATATCTATACTCGGCCGATCCGCTCAATGATCTTACATCTCTCACTCCTTACGTCATCAACCACAATGTTAATGCCAGCCTCAATTACAGTGAGAATAAGAATGCTTGGGCAATGCTCCAGTTGTATCGCCGACTTAACCCTCGTGGCCGAAACATTATTCTGCGTGTTGAGGGTAGTGTTGGAGATAGTGAGAGTCAGAATGTAAGCGACAACGAGGTTCATCTGTTCCGTAAGCAGAATCAGTTTGGTCAGGATTCAACCTATTTCACTGCCCGCTACAACGCTACACCTACCGACAATAGTGGTTATGTTCTGCGTGCCGCCTATAGCGAGCCTCTGTGGAAGGGTGCCCACCTGCAGTTTACCTATGAGTTGCGATATAGTCAGAACAAGAGCGATCGTCTTACTTACGATTTCAGCAATCTGTCCGACAATATCTTTGCCGGTATCCTCCCTGAATATCGTATGTGGGATCCATGGCTCCATTCTGTCAATGATCATCTCGATGATTTTCTCGATCGCGACCTTAGCCGCTATTCCGAGTATAAGAATTATACTCACAATGCGCGCGTCAATCTGCGCCATCGTGTAGAGAAGTACGATTATAACGTAGGATTCCTGTTCCAACCGCAGCACTCTAATTTCATTCAGGACTATCGTGGTGTTTATGTGGATACAGTGCGTAACGTCACCAACCTCACACCAACATTCGACTTCCACTATAAGTTTAGCGACCAGAGTAATTTGTGGTTGCATTACCGCGGAGATACCCGTCAGCCAGAGATGACTCAGTTGCTTGACATCACGGACGACTCGAATCCGCTTTATATTACTCAGGGTAATCCTGGACTTAAACCACAGTTCACTAGCTCGCTCAACGGATACTATAACAATTACATAGTCCGCTACAAGCGTAGTATTGTGGTTTATGCCAACTATCGCCACATCAGCAATTCTATCTCTAACCTAGTGCGATATAACCCTGAGACCGGTGGAAGCATCACTCGTCCCGAGAATATCAATGGCAACTGGAACGTAAATGCAGGCTTTACCTTCAATACAGCTCTCGATTCTACAGCCCATTGGAATATAGGTACTGATACTCGTCTGCGCTATAACAATTTTGTAAGTTATGTGGCGCAGCAGCAAGCCGATGCTGAAAAGAATACCACCAAGACCACAAACTGGAACGAGCGCCTGTCGCTGGGCTATCGTAATGATTGGCTTGAGGTCACTCTCGATGGCCAGGTCAACTACCAGCACTCGCGCAATGAGTTGCAGCCCGATGCCAATCTGGACACATGGCAGTTTAATTATGGTGGTCAGTTCCTTGTTCGCCTGCCTTCGGGATTTGAGATAAGCAGCAACCTCCATGAGCGCAGTCGCCGTGGATACAACGACTCGTCAATGAATACCAACGAACTTATCTGGAACGGCCAGGTGTCTAAGGCTTTCCTTAAGTCGAAGGCCCTTGTGGTTGCCCTTAACTTCTACGATCTGCTAGGACAGCAGAGCAACTATGAGCGCTGGGTTAACGCTACGGGCCGTAGCGATACCCGTTATAATAGCGTTAACTCGTATGCCATGCTCCACGTGCGTTATCGTCTGAACATGTTCGGTGGAAAGATTGATACCGAAAATCGCTACGATAAGAAGTGGGGTGGACGCGACAATCGCGGTGGAAATGGCGGTTGGGGACGTAGATAACCATTTAGCTGGTCAGCGATACCAGCAGCTTGTGCAGTCTGGTATCGTTGTCTAGTTCTGGATGAAAAGCTGTAGCTATCTGATTGCCTTGGCGGGCGGCCACTATATGGCCGTCCACCTTTGCTATTGGGGCGCAATCATCAGCTGTCACTTTTTCTATATATGGAGCACGTATAAATGTCATGGGCACTTCTACGCCTATCCCCTCCACGCTGTCAGTGGTGTGGAAACTGCCTAGCTGTCGACCGTAGGCATTACGACGTACACGAATGTGCATTGTGCCAAGATATCCTTCCGACAGCAGTATCATTCCCGCACAGGTTCCTAGTACCGGCAGTCCGTCGGCTATAGCCTTACGTATAGGCTCAAACAGTCCCAGTTCCTTTAGCAGTCGCATCTGCACAGTGCTCTCACCGCCAGGCAGCACCAACGCATCTTTGGGCTGTTCCCAGTCGCGTAACTTGCGAACTTCAAACGTCTCTGCGCCAAGCTTTTGCAGCATCTGCTCGTGCTCTATAAATGCCCCTTGTAGGGCTAGTACAGCAATTCTCATTTACCTCTCTCTGCCATCAGCAGTTCTATCTCCTGCTCGTTGATTCCTACCATAGCCTCGCCAAGGTCTTCGCTCAGTTCGGCCAGCATCTTTGCATCCTTATAGTTGGTCACTGCCTGTACTATTGCTGCAGCGCGCTTGCGTGGGTTGCCACTCTTAAAGATACCGCTGCCCACAAACACGCCCTCAGCACCCAGTTGCATCATCAGTGCTGCATCGGCTGGTGTGGCCACACCTCCTGCGGCAAAGTTCACTACTGGCAGTTTGCCATTGTCGTGTACAAACTTCACCAACTCGTATGGTGCCTGCAGTTGTTTTGCTGCTTCATATAGTTCATCCTCGCTCATGCTTACCAGTCGGCGAATCTCGCTCTGCATCAGTCGCATGTGGCTTACTGCCTGTACCACATCACCCGTGCCTGGCTCACCCTTGGTGCGTATCATCGTGGCGCCCTCGGCTATACGGCGCAATGCCTCGCCCAGATTCTTTGCTCCACAAACAAAGGGTACATCAAACTTAGTCTTGTCTATGTGATAGATATTATCGGCAGGACTCAGCACTTCGCTCTCGTCGATATAGTCTATCTCGATAGCCTGCAGAATCTGTGCCTCGGCTATGTGTCCGATACGGCATTTCGCCATTACTGGTATGCTTACAGCCTCCTGTATTCCGCGTATCATTTTGGGGTCGCTCATACGGCTCACACCGCCTGCAGCACGTATGTCGGCAGGTATGCGTTCCAGGGCCATTACTGCGCAGGCTCCGGCTTCTTCGGCTATCTTTGCCTGCTCTGGAGTAGTCACGTCCATTATCACACCACCCTTCAGCATCTGAGCCAACTGGCGGTTTAAATCACGTCTTTCGTTTGTCATTTTGTTATTTATTGTTTATGTTGAAATTCGGTAGGCGACACGCCTTTTCGTTTCTTGAAGAAGCGCGACAGATGTGCTTGTGACGAGAATCCCAACAGTTGGGCCACGTCTTTCAGCGGTTTGTTTGTGGTGGTTATTAGTTTGGCTATTTCGTTGGTTATTCGTTCATCTATTATAGCCTTGGGCGAACGGTTGGCTATCTGTCTTGTTACCTGTCCCAGATAGCGTGCGCTCACGTTCAACTGCTCTGCGTAGAAAGCCACATCTGCATAGCGGTTGTAGTAGTGCTCCACTGCATCCAGAAACTGGTTGTATAGTTCCTCGCTTCGCGTGTTGCCTTCGGCATAATCGGCAGGCAACTGCTTCAGATAAGCCTGAGCGTGTAGTGTGGCATCGCTCACCTTCTCGTCCAGACTAAGATAGTATGCCAATGCCGAAGCCAGTTGGTTGGCAGCACCGTGTCGGCGGGGACCTACTGGCAGGTCGTTGGGTGCCAATACCACTGTGCACATTGGTATCAGCAGTCTCTCTATTGCCTCATACACCTTTGGTTCTACCAGCTGTTCGCCTTTGGTTGATGTCAGCACGGGCGCATAGATGATGTGTTGCGGCTTGTAGCGCTGCAGCACCTCGGCCAGCATCTCCACTACGTCTATGCGTCGTAGCAGACCAATCTTTATTATCTGTGGCTGCAAGTCGTTGATGATTGCTTCCACCTGTTGACGTACCACTGATGCTGGCAGGTCGTGGAACTCCTGGATACCCAGTGTGTTCTGCACAGTTATCGATGTGATGGCCGAAGCTGCCGTTCCACCAAGCTTGCTTATCAGCCTGATGTCGGCCTGCACACCCGAACCACCGGTTCCGTCGCTACCTGTTATCGTCAGTATCGTTTTGTTCATGGGTGCAAAGGAACGTATTTCCACCGAAATAACCAAAAAATATTCCCACAATGATAAAAAAAACTGCAATTTGGGATAACCTGACGATATTTTATACATTTTATTTTGAATTTTCGCTAGTAATTACTATCTTTGCGCCAAAACAATTAGATTTATGAAGATAGTTATACTTGATGGCTACACAGCCAACCCCGGTGATTTGTCGTGGAAAGAACTTGAGGCACTTGGCGAATTGGTGGTTTATGACCGTACCAGTGCCGACGAGACAGTGGCAAGAGCAACTGATGCAGAAGTAGTGCTTACCAACAAGGTGCTGATAACCAAGGAAGTAATGGCACAACTGCCTCGACTCAAGTACGTAGGCGTGTTGGCAACTGGATACAATGTAGTAGACATAGAAGCTGCACGTCAGCGTGGCATAATCGTAACCAACGTGCCTGCCTATAGCACTGAGAGTGTGGCACAGATGGTGTTTGCACACCTGCTCACTGTAACCAACCGAGTGGAACACTACACTGTACAGAATCGTGCCGACAGATGGACTAATAGTGCTGACTTCAGCTATTCTGACACTCTGCTCACAGAGCTTGCTGGTAAGACTTTCGGAATAGTTGGTCTTGGCAACATTGGTAAGCGTGTGGCCCAGATAGCGCAAGCCTTCGGCATGAATGTGATTGCACTGACCAGCAAGACCACACTGCCCGAAGGCATCAAGAAGGTAGAGTTATCCGAGTTGTTTGCACAGTCGGATGTACTATCACTGCACTGTCCGCTAACGTCAGACACACATCACATGATTAATGCCGATACGCTGAAGCTGATGAAGCCCACGGCTATACTTATCAATACCGGGCGTGGTCCGCTTATCGACGACCAGGCCGTAGCCGATGCACTAAAGGATAAGCGCCTCTATGCATTCTGTGCCGACGTACTGACTGAAGAGCCTCCAAAGGCCGACAATCCACTCCTAGGATTGCCCAATGCCTATACCACGCCCCACATAGCCTGGGCCACTGTCGAGGCACGTGCACGCCTGGTAAAGGTGGCTATTGACAATGTCAAGGCCTTTGCAAACGGGAAATCGCAAAACGTGGTATAGAATAGCTACTTTTGGGGAGTGTAATTCATTCTTACGTGCTCCCAGGTAACGGTGCCGTCCTTTTTTACGTGTACTCGTACCAGATAGTCGCCCGGCTCTGGGTTATTGGCCTCGCACATAGAGTCGAGTGTAAGATACTCGGTAACACCCTCCTGCTGATAGTCCCACTTGTGTACATGGCCCAGGAATACCATTCTTGTGTCCCACTTCTCAAACTGATTCAGCAAGAAGAACATCTCCTCGCGTGGGAAGGTTGAAGCGAACTCAACTGCACGGGGACGGAAGATGTTGGTGTGGCTGAACACAAATGTGTGACGGACAAGGTATCCGTTGTTTTCGTAGTCGTGCCCACTCAGCACTCCTTCTTCAATTAGCTTAACCTGTTCGCGTCCAAGCGTGCCGCTAGCCGAATCGAGGAAGATAAAGTGATCGAACGACAAAGGTTCTTCCTCCACCAACACATACACATCGTAGAACGACGAGTGGAATATGTTTGACCATAGCGCCCATCCATTGTGGGTGATGTCGTGATTGCCCACCACAGGATAGAATGGATAAGGAATCTCGTTGACATTATAGATTAAGTTATTCAAGGTGTCTATATATGTGTATCTGCTAGGATCATCTACCTGAAACGGAATCTCGGGGTCGCCCCAAAAAAATTCCTGGTAATGTTTCTTGGCATATTTCCAACGATACTCGTCTATCAGTTCTTCGAGTGTAATGTAGTATTCGGCCTTAGTGTCGGCGATATCGCCCAGATGAGCGTACAGCAGGTCGTTGTTGTCCATTCCTATCTGCAGCATCTCGCGCATACGCCCATCGTCGGTTGTAAGATGACTGTCGGCTCCTACTAGGAAAGTATACTCGTCCATGTCAGAGGCGTCTTGAACCTTAAACTCGCCCTTATGCTCCATATAGTATTGGTACGACATCTTTACTCGATCCTCGACACCTGTACCGCTAACCAATACTCCAATGGGGCTGACCTTATCGCAGGCAGAATACAATAGTGCTGCTGCAGCTAATATTATATAATGTGTAAACTGTTTCATAATTACCATACGTATTTAAGTCCTAACTTTCCTGATGTCTCATATTTCGAGGCCAACTGGCTCATACTGCCTGCAGGACGAATGTTGAATTCGCCAAACAGTTTAGTATTCTTGATAAATGGTGCTGGCGTGTAGAAATGCAAACCCCAGTTGATGTTCCAGTTCTCGTAGTAGAAGTCGTCGTGGTTGCGGAAGAAGAGTCCAAGGTTCCAGTTGTACCAGCGCGGACGTATGTTAACTCCGAACCCAAAGGTAAACGTTAGTGGTTCGGTATAGCCTAGAGTGTTAACCTTATAATGTATCAACGATTCGCCTACGCGCAGGTAGAAGTAGGGCATCTCCCACATGAGCGACAGGTTGCCTATAGTTTCTTTTGCATTCCAACGGTGATATTTGTTGTACACAATTTTTCCGTCAAGAAAGAAATCGCTCCAACCAAACTTAAGATGGTATCCACCCTGCACATCGGCAGAATACAACTGTTTGCCAAACTGTGCCTGAGCATCCGCGCCTGCATGCCAATGATCGTCGAAATGCCGGCGATATGACACTTCCAGTCCGCCAAATCCGCCGCAAACTACATTAGTTCCACCCATTACATAGCCGGCCAATTCGTTCTTATGCTCGCCGTCGTAACTGTGCTGTCCGTTAAATGCAAACTGTGCCTGCGCAGTCGATGTTCCGAGCAGTAGTCCCAGGATAATGATTAGTTTGTTCATATAAATGTTTTAGGTTTCCTCTGCAAAGGTAGCATTTATTTTTCAATTATTGCTATTTGAGAGGAAAAAAGTGTAGTGATGCGGCTGATTTCCGTCGATGGTGTATTGGGGCAGGGTATGCTTGCCCCAGGTGTCGGCACCACCTACGCCGTGTACGTTCTGATCAATATTCAGATTGATGAAACGTCCGCGAGTGATTTCGTTTGGATGTCTTTTTCCCAGAAGGTCTTCCTCGCTATAGTCCCATGCGCGTATGCAGAGTGGCCCGCAGCCGTCAATTCTTATGCTGCCTATCTCCATCCAGCGCACGTCAGTGCGGTTGCCATTGTCCTGCGGGTGGATGTAGTCGGTCTCGAAATCTTTTACTGATGATTCGTAGATGCCAAGGAATGCAGAACGCTTGCGGTCGGGATAGTTCTCCCATGGGCCTCGACCGTAGTATTTTATCTGCGTATTGTCGGCTGGCAGTCGCATGCGCATGCCGAACTTAGGCATCAGCGGCAGGTCGGTAGTTGTTGGATTATAGTCCATGTCAACCATAATTTTTCCATCGTTGTTGATGGAGTAGGTGATGGTAAGGTCGGCACCTGCTGGCAGTGTTGTCGTGGCTATCACCTTTACGCAGTTATTGTCATTCTTGCAACTTAGCGATTGTGGTATGCGGTTAGCAGCAGCCTGTTGCCAGATGGCCGAAGTTTCGGCAAAGTGGGCTGCACCCTGGTTGTCGTTCTCTGGTTTCCAGAAGTAGGGCTCAAGTGGGGCATTAAGTATCTCATGACCATCTACTATCCACGATGTCATGGCGCCGGTATTGTTGATGGTTACTGCTCCGCGCTTGGTGTGCACACGCAGTCCGCTGGCTGTTTCCTGTACCTTTGCCGGTTTGCCCTGTAGGGTGTTGGGCCAGTGGTATGGGTTAAGCACAAACTGCTCGCGGGCAATGGTAAAGCCCTTCTTGGCCCAGGGCTTATCCTCTTTTAGTTGGGCATAGACGTTAAGCAGTCGCTCATTGTCGATAGTTACAGTGTCACGCACGATGGTGTATTCGTAGGGACTGGTAAACTGGTCGCGGTTGATGATGTTCAGTCTGCCGTTGTTCAGTTCAAACTTCAGTGGCTGATATACATACTGCACCTCGTAATAGTGTGGATGAGGCTTGCGGTCGGGCCCGATAACGCCGTTGATACAGAATGGCCCTAGGTTAGGCTTGTCGCCATAGTCTTCACCGTATGCGTAGTAGCCGTCCTTTTCCAGACCTTGGTCCACCCAGTCCCAGATGGCGGCACCGCAGATGCTGGAGTCATTATAAATCACATCCCAATACTCCTGCAGGTTGCCGCACGAGTTGCCCATGGCGTGAGCATATTCGCGCATCATGAATGGTTTGTCGGTCACTGCCTCTGCATTCTTCTTCAGGTCGTCGGGGTATAGGTAGCTGTCGTCCCAGATACAGCTGTATCGGCGGTCGCTGTCGTAGAATGGCGGACGAGTGGTGTCCAGTTCCTTCACCTTATTATACATTGCCTCGATGTTTGCTCCTACGGCTCCCTCGTTGCCCAGACTCCACAGAATTACACAGGGATGGTTGAAGTCGCGCTTAACCAGCGATTCGGCACGATCTACGTGTGCAGCCTGCCACGTCAGGTCGCGCCCCATCTCTTCGTTGGCATATCCGTAGCCGTGGGTCTCGTGGTTGGCCTCGTCCATCACGTATATTCCCCAGCGGTCGCACAGTTCATAGATGTATTCGCGGTCGGGATAGTGACTAGTACGCAGGAAATTGATGTTGGCCTGTTTCATCAGTCGTATATCTTCCTCGTAGGTGGCATCATCTACGTATCTGCCCGTCTTGGGGTGATGGTCGTGACGGTTCACTCCGCGCAGCTTCACGTTTTTGCCGTTAATCTTGAACACTTCGCCTATTACTTCTACTTTTTTTACACCAAGGTGATAGTCGAAATGTTCGATGATGTTGTTTTTAGCATCGCGAAGCTCAACACTGAATGGGTATAGGTTTGGCTTCTCGGCCGACCACAGCATGGGGTGATTCAATGTGTATCCCAGGTTGAGTGTTGTGGTATCTCCTGCGGCCAACTGCTTCAGTTCGCCCTTAACCTCACGGCCATTAAATAGTAGTACCGCCTGCAGGTTCTTTGCTGTTTTCTTGCCTGTGTTGCAAAGGCTGATAGCAGCTTTTACCTCTGCCTTGGTATAGTCGGCATTAGGTTCTGCGGTTACCTGATAGTTGCTGATATGTGCTAGCGGACGAACCCAAAGTTCTACGGGGCGGAAAATGCCCGAGAGCCTCCACATGTCCTGATCTTCCAGATAGCTGCCGTCGCTCCAGCGATACACCTCTACGGCAATCTTATTCTTGCCTTTGCGCATATACGATGTCACGTCGAATTCTGCTGGCGACATCGAGTTCTGGCTATATCCCACCTTCTGCCCGTTTATCCACAGGTAGAATGCCGAATGTACACCGCCGAAGTGCAGTATCAGATTCTGTGAAAGCATATCTTTAGTTGCATCCATATAGGTGACGTACTGTCCCACAGGGTTGCGGTTCTCGTAGGCAGTCCAGTCCTTGGGCGGTTCGCTGGTTACGCTTGGGCGATTCTTTACGAATGGATATTCGATGTTAGTATAAATAGGTGTACCATAGCCCTGCGTTTGCCAGTTGCCGGGTACGGTAATCTTTCCCCAATCGCTGGTATCGAAGTCTTCGCGATAGAAATCCACAGGTCGTTCCTCAGGATTGCGGCTCCAATGGAACAGCCATTGACCGTCGAGGCTGATAATCTCTTGGCACTCCTTCTGTTTCGAGGGCAATTGTAGTGTGGCATGGTAAGGCAGCTTGTTGATACCCAGCACAGCTTGGTTCTCCCAGTCATGTACCTGTGCCTTGGCTTGTAACGATAATACTGATACTAAAAGTATGATAATCTGTTTCATCTTGATATGGTTTATAGTTTAAAATGACTAGCACGGTATTGCAGTGGTGTCATTCCTGAATTTTTTCTGAATATTCGATTAAAGTACGAGTAGTCATCGTAGCCAAGCAGGTCGGCAATGCTCTTTACAGGCAGGTCGGTGGTCAGCAATGTCAGCTCGGCCTTTTCCATCTTTCGCTTGGTGATGTATGCATTTGGCGTTTCGCCTGTTTCTTGCTTGAATACACGGATATAGTGATCTTTCGACATGCAAGCCTTGCTGGCTAGCTGTTCGATATTGAGCCGTGAGCCTATGTTTTTTCGTATATAGGCGAGCGACGTCTGTATGCGATTATCGCGCACGTCAGTCTTTGGAGTCGCATATTTCAGAAAGCGCGACATTAGGATAAAAAGGATTCCGCGCGATTCAACCTTGTCGCTGAACGGGCGGCGGCGGTTAAGTTCGATGTTGCTTATCAGTGTCTGATGATTGTCGTAAGTGTCGGGATTCGACTGTGGCAACTTAAGGAATGGATTCATGTCGCAAAGGCGTTTTACCAGCCCCAGGTCGGTATCGTTGGCACTTACCTCCACGGGAAAATCCCATTCGTCAAACATACTAGTCTCGCTCTGCTGGTCCTCGTATATGTGTATATAGTAATGTGAAAACTTAGAGTCGCAGATATAACTGTGGGTGGTGTAAGCTGGAATAAAATACAGGTGGTTGGGCTTAAGTGTATACACACACGACGACATTTCAACCTGCGCAGTACCTTCTGTAACGTAGTACAGACGGGCAAATGGACTGCGCACATTTTTCCAGTTCCAGTCACCGTAGTGATTGGCCAATCCGACATTGAGCGTCAGCAGACGGAGTTTGTCTATCGGGTAGTTCATAATACGAGGTTTCTAGAGTTCTCAGTTTGCAAAAGAACAAATATTTTTCGAGATTAGCAACTTTTTATCGTTTTTTTTAGTATTATGTCGATATTGTGCTATTAAATGTCGACAATAATTAGCGCAGGATTGGAAAAATACGCTTATCTTTGCAGCGACAATCAGATAAAGTGATGAATACGAATAATAAGACCTCTGGTTACAGATGCAAGGAGTATGGCATTCCGGTAAAGCGGTACTGTCAGACGATGGACTTGAAGAATGATCCTGAATTGATAGCCAAATACAAGGAGGCTCACGACAGATACCACTCGTGGCCCGAGATACGTGAGGGCATAAAGTCTGTAGGCATACTCGAGATGGAAATCTACATACTCGACAACCACCTGTTTATGATAGTGGAAACCCCAGTTGACTTTGACTGGGATAGTGCTATGGCTAAGCTTGCCACACTGCCACGACAGGCTGAATGGGAAGACTATGTAGCCATGTTCCAGCAGTGCAAGCCCGGCAGTACATCTGATGAGAAGTGGCAAATGATGGAACGAATGTTTTACCTGTATGAGTAAACTTTTACTAACTAATATGATAAGAAGCATTTTTGCAATGGCCATATGCTGCGGGGTGACCGCAGCTATGGCTCAAACGTATGATGTACCCGTATCCGAGAAGCACGAGAAGATGCTTACGGGTAAGTTCCAGCCCACTTGGCAGTCGCTTGAGACTCATCAGACACCAGAGTGGTTCCGCAATGCCAAGTTCGGTATCTGGGCTCACTGGGGGCCTCAGTGCGTAGAAGGTTCGGGCGACTGGATGGCTCGCGGCATGTATATCGAGGGCAGCGACCAGTACAAGTATCATAAGAAGCATTATGGTCATCAGTCAGAATTCGGATTTAAGGACATCCTGCCACTCTTCAAGGCCGAGAAGTGGGATCCCGAGAAACTCGTGGAGCGCTATAAGCGTTGTGGTGCACAGTACTTCTTTGTGCTGGGTAATCATCACGACAATTTCGACCTGTGGGATTCGCAGTATCAGGAGTGGAATTCTATGCGCATCGGCCCCAAGAAGGATATCCTTGACGGTTGGGCTAAGGCTGCCAAGAAGGCTGGACTGCCACTTGGCATATCATTCCACGCCGACCATGCATGGACATGGTATGAGCCATCGCAGCGCTACGACCAGAATGGCTCTAGGGCAGGTGTTTATTACGATGGAAAACTCACTAAGGCCGATGGTAAGGGCAAATGGTGGGAAGGTCTCGACCCGCAGAAACTATATGCACAGAATCATCCTATGAGCGACCGCTCGTGGAACAACGGGCAGATTCACGCCCAGTGGGGGTGGGGTAATGGTGCATGTCCTCCATCAGAGGAGTTTGTAACCAACTTCTACGATCGCACCCTCGATGCTATCAATCGTTACAATCCCGACCTTATCTACTTCGATGTAACGGTGTTGCCGTTCTATCCCGTTAGCGACTGCGGATTGAAGATCGCTACACATTTTTATAATAAGAATCCTCGTGGTGTTGTTTTCGGCAAGATTCTGAACGAAGATCAGAAGAAGGCGCTCACATGGGATGTGGAGCGTGGTGCTCCTAACCAGATAATCTCTGAACCTTGGCAGACTTGCAACTGCATAGGCGACTGGCACTATAATACCAACGTTTACAAGCGCGGTTATCGCACATCCGAGAATATCGTCAAGCAGTTGGTAGATATTGTATCTAAGAACGGCAACCTGCTGCTCAACATTCCTCTTAAGGCCGATGGAACTTACGATGAGAAAGAGGCACAGTTCCTTGATGAACTCGAAGCATGGATGACTCCAAATGGCGAGAGCATCTTTGGCACACGTCCTTGGGTGAAGTTTGGCGAGGGACCTGTAGCCGAAAAGGTTATTGAGATAAATGCACAGGGATTCAACGAGGGACAGTACAATGGTATGGACTATCGCGACGTGCGTTTCAATCAGACCAAGAAGTACCTGTATGCCACAGCTATGGGTTGGCCAAAGGATGGCAAACTTGTCATCAAGTCGCTGGCCAAGGGCAATCCTGACTTCAAGAAGTCGATTAGCAGCGTTTATCTGCTAGGCTATGGTAAGCTTAAAGCTACGCAAACAGCCGAGGGCCTGATAGTATCACTGCCCCAACCGTGCAATAAGATTGCTCCAGTACTGAGAATTCAGAAATAATCAACTATATCGTATGAAAAAGTGTATTGCAATTTTTGTTTCGCTGCTGGCACTGCAGATGCAGGCGCAGAGAACGCTGTTCGACAATGGATGGAAGTTTACCCACGAGGGTAAGACCATCAGTGTAGATTTGCCCCACGATTGGGCTATATCGTATGCTTCTGATCCCACAGCCGAAGCTACCAATGGTACCGATGGTGGTTGGTATCCTGGTGGCAAGGGCGAGTATCGCAAGATGTTTGCCACACCCAAGGGCGAGGTGGTAAAACTGCACTTTGAGGGTGTATATCAGAAGGCCGAGGTGTTCATCAACGGCCAGAAGGCTGGTCAGCATGCCTATGGCTACACGCCATTCACAGTCGACGTTACACCTTATTTATATAGAGACAAGCGCCTGAATGAGGTGCTGGTAAAGGTCGATAACTCAGAGCTGCCTAACTGTCGCTGGTATACCGGCTCAGGCATCTACCGCCACGTGTGGCTGGTGTCAAAGGGCAAGCAGTATATCGACGAAGAGAGCCTGTATGTTACTACACCCGATATCCACACGGTAAACATTAAAGCCGAGGTGGTCATGAACGATGGTTCGCGCAAACCGATTACGAAGACGCTGCATGTGGAGAACCCTCACCTGTGGTCGCCTGATGATCCATACCTGTACCATACCACTATCGAAGCCGAGGGCGATATACTGCCCGTTACATATGGCATCCGTACCATTGAGTATTCTGCCGAAAAGGGCTTCTTGCTCAATGGCAAGCCTCTGCTCATCAATGGTGCCTGTGTGCATCACGACGATGGTGTGCTGGGAGCTATGGCCTTCGACGCTGCTGAAATCCGAAAAGTGCGCCAGATGAAGGATGCTGGTTTCAATCTCATCCGCACCTCGCACAATCCCACCACTCGAGCCTTCCTCGATGCCTGTGACTCGATAGGTATGCTTGTCATTGGCGAAGCCTTCGACGGATGGCGCACAGCTAAGAAGCCCTACGACTATTCTACGCTGATTGACTCGTGCTATCAGGAGGACATCCGTGCTATGGTAGTGCGCGACCGCAATCACCCCAGCATCATCAGTTGGAGCATTGGCAACGAGGTCATCGAGCGCAAGGACATCCGCGTTGTTCATACTGCAAAGATGTTGAAGAATGAAATACTTAAATACGATACCACTCGCCCTGTCACTGAGGCGCTGTGTGCTTGGGACAGAGATTGGGAAATATATGATCCTCACTTTGATGTACTCGATATCGGTGGATATAACTATATGATATTCAAGCACGCCAGCGATCATCAGCGCAATCCTAAACGCGTGATGTGGCAAACGGAGAGCTATCCGCGTGATGCTTTCAGAAACTGGAAACTGGTTCACGACTATCCATACGTCATTGGTGATATGGTGTGGACTGGCCTTGACTACCTTGGCGAGTCGGGTATTGGTCGCTACTATTACGATGGCGAGACGCCTGGCGAATCTTGGCGCGAGGGTGGTGTGCCCGAGTGGCATGGTGCCTATTGTGGCGATGTGGATATCACTGGCTGGCGCAAACCCATCAGCCATTATCGCGAGATGCTTTGGACTAACACAAAGAATCTATATATGGCAGTACGCGAGCCAGATGGCTATCGTGGCAAGATTAATATGACATCATGGAGCGTATGGCCCACTTGGGAATCATGGAACTGGCAGGGATGGGAAGGCAAGCCTGTCGAGGTCGAGGTTTACACCAAGGCTTCCGAGGTAACATTGTATTTGAACGGTAAACAAATAGGTAAAAAGAATGTTGATCTCAACACAGAATTCAAGGCGGTGTTCAGTGTGCCTTACGAGGCTGGAACACTGCGTGCTGAGGCAGGAGGTAAGAGCGTCACGCTGAGCACGGCCGGAGAGCCTGCTCGGCTGCGTCTCACTGCCGACAAACCTGCACTCAAGGCTGATGGTCAGGACCTTGTTTACGTCACTGTCGAGGTGGTTGATGCCCAGGGCCGTGTATGTCCCGATGCCGCTATCCCCTGCGAGGCTATCGTCCAGGGCCAAGGCCGCCTGATGGCTTTTGCCACCGCCGATTTCCAAGACCGCGAACCAAAGACCTCACCTCGTGTCACCACATGGAAAGGGCGCGCCCTGCTGGTGGTACGCAGCGCGCAAAAGAAGGGCAAGGTAACAGTAAGCGTCAAAGGCAGTCTGCCCACAGCTAACCTAATCATCAATTCGAAATAATAATGACTACAGCTTTATCATGTCTGTCAATAACTGACAATCTAAAAAAAAATAGCGCCACTCATCACGAGCGGCGCCTTTTCTTTTACTTTACCAACTAATAAACCTAAAACCAATTACTACAAAATTAAAAACCTAAATCTTTTACTCTAACTAAAAACAATATATCTAACGTATCCCAAATTTTCTGCGGCAAAGGTACGATAGTTTCAATAGGAAGACGATAAAAAATGATTCAAAAAATAAAAAAAATCGTTCATTGTTACAATAATACATGCAATGAACGATTTTTTATTGTGACTGATAATATTACCAGATTCTGCTGAGCTGACGGACTTGAGCCTCGTAATCAGCACCAGACACTGTCAGAGTGTTATAAATGCTCTGGGGGAAGATGAGGTTGGTCATCGACATGGTGCCATTTTCTGTAAAGAGCTCTACTGACGACTGATCAACGTAGATGTCGAGCGTTACAGTAGTACCTGAAACATTCAGAGGGGCTCGCATTGAAGGAACTGAGAATGTTCCGTTGAAATTAGTCTTACCTGTAGCAGAGGTGCGATGAACAGTAAGCATGCTGGACGAAGCATTAATATCGATGACGTATTTCTCATCGAACGAATTTCCCAGCGTGATGGTAGAGTTCTTATCAAGATTGAGCTTGATTCTGAGCTGATAGGCATCTTTTACATCAAGACTTGAGCCTGCCGTCTGCCAGTTACCGGCTATCTTATCGATTTCGCTAACCACAGTGTTTGTCAACAAAGGAGTACCGTTGTAGTTGATAAGTTTCAACTCGCGAGGCAAAGTCATTGCCGAACGCCAAGGCGAACAAGGCACATCGCCAGCATAGCTCCAGTTGTTCATCCAACCAATCAGCAGTTTTCTATCGCCGGTATTGCTCCAGGTAACGCCAGCATAGTTGTCCATACCATAGTCGAGCCAGAGCGGATAGTCGAGTGCATCGGCCTTGAATTCCTTGCCATCGAACTGACCAACAAAGTACATGGTGCCTGAGCCCAATACGGGGCCACTAGGGTTAACACTTACTATCAGTACCCACTTATCGCCAAACTGCAGCAAATCAGGGCACTCCCACTGCAAGTCGGGACGACCAGGCAGGTCGACCACAAACGTGCTTAGCTTGGTCCAGGTCTTCATATCGGTAGAGCCAAAGAACTCAATACCCTTGCTCCAACCTTTGGCCAGCGACATAATCCATTGCTGGGAATCGGCATGCCAGAACACCTTGGGGTCGCGCTGGCGGTCGTCATTATTCTTAATAACGGGGTTGGCGGCGTAGCGTGTAAAATTCTTACCTCCGTCTGTAGAGTAGGCCATACTTTGTTGCTGTCCAGCACCACTGGCCGAGGTGTAGAATGCAATCATGGCGCCTGCACCGAAACCTGCGGTATTGTTATGGTCGATGACTGCCGAACCCGAGAAGATATCGCCTAATTCATCGCGTGTCAGGGCTACGGCCTGCTCAGTCCAGTGAATCATGTCGGTACTGGTGGCATGGCCCCACGACATGTTACCCCAGCTGTTACCTTGTGGGTTATACTGGTAGAACAGATGATATACTCCATCAACATACACCATTCCGTTGGGGTCGTTCATCCAGTTCTTAGCTGGTGTGAAGTGTATCTGTGGGCGATACAATTCAGTGTAACTGCTGGGTGTAGGTGTAGGAGGGGTTACTGGATCTACAGGTGTTGGTGGCTCGGGCGTGGGTTGTTCCTTCTTGGGGTCATCGCTTGTGCAACCAAGAATGGTAACCGCCATTGTAGCGGTTACCATCAGTGAATAAAAGAAATTCTTGGATTTCTTCATGATCTTTTATTACTAACTCTAACAATTATCGTGTCTTCAGGTATTCAAGAGAGTTCTTGGCGAGAGTAAGGACATTGTCCTGATAGATATTGTTCTTGGGATGAGCACTCTTGTCAGGAGTACCATCGGCATTCTTCATAGAGAACTCGCAACCACCGTTACCGATGCAAAGCAATGTACCCTTGAACTCGGTATTACCCTGCTGAGCCTCCCATACGTTCATCTGGCTAACCCACCATATTTGGCTGTCCCATGTGCCGAGTGGATATATACCGAAGGTCTGTGTGCACTGTGTGTAGCAAGCTTCCTCGGTGTTGCCAATACCTGTCCAAAGTGAAGGAAGATTGAAGAACAGACAGTTATGGTCTTCAGTCCAACCTGGCCCCTTGAAGGCGATAAGCTTGGTATCGGCATTAGTCTCTACTTCAAGACCCTTATAGATAGGATGTGATGAATGATCCTTCTTGAACTTATGGTCGGGATACAGCTCTACAGCCATCTTCCATACATCGTTGTTGATGCCGCCAAAGCCTGTTCCGATTGCGCGGTCGTTACTCTTCATCTCATCAAGACTGATACGGCCGAGATGTCCGGCATAAACAGTAGCATGGCTCCACAGCAGCAGGCTTCCACCTTCCTTATACCACTCCTTGATAAATGGTGTAGCAGCCTCTACAATCTCTGGCATAGCAAATACTTCACCTTCGCCAACACCTTCGAGGTCGCGCAGCCAGAACAGTACACGGTATGGATCGATATCGTCGGTGCTATTGATATCGCCAAAGTAAACGTACTTAGCGGTTGGATAGGTCTCGTGCAGCCACAACCAAGCTGAAGCCTCATCGTCATCACCATTCTCAACCAACTCATCAGGTGTAGGATAGATGCTCAGGAAACCAATAGCTGTCTTACCAATACGGAGTGAAGACTTGGTTGACAGAGATGTTCCTTTCTCGTTTTTGGCAACAAGTGTTACGTCCCATGTGTCGCCTGTTTCTACATCGCTGATGGTATAGCTTGTTGCTAAACCGCTGAGTGTCTCGCTGATGGTGCGAACACCATTGGTTGCTGTAAGTAAGATAGATGTTGCATCTACAGCTTTGTCCCATTCTACAAGGGCATCGTAACCGCCTGCTTTGTCAACCTGGCTCATCTGTACGCCACTGATGCTTGTGGCACCCTCGCGGAGATAGCTCTTGATAACACCAGTAGAGATGTTTGTACCGTCAGTGAGTTTGAACACATATTCAAAAGATACATTGGTAGGTACATTTTTCTGGGTATAGCTATTGCCACTAACAACCTCGCTTGCAGAGAGTGTACCATTGCGGTAGATAGTCACCATCATCTGAGCATCCTGTGATGGCCAAGTCCACGTATAGTCATCGCCTGAGAGCGAACCTGTTATCTGTGAAGCATCGGGAGCGTTGAGCTTCATTGCCTCGCGGTCGATGTCCTTGTCCTGACATGCAGTCAGGACTAAGGCTACCATCGCCAATATAATGAATGATATTTTTTTCATAACTGTATTAATTATCTTCTTAACTACTTAACTTCTTAACTACTTAATTGTATCCCTTGTTTTGGGTGTAGAGACCTGGCACATAGTAAAGCTGGATATATGGCAGAGGGAAGTACTCGTTCTTGCCTGCTGTGAAATGGGCATCCTTGTAGTACTGTGCATAAGTCTGCTTACCATAGGTTACGTCCTTCTCTGTCTCAAAGAATGCATTCAGTGTCTGAGAAGCAATACCCCAGCGACGAAGGTCGAAGAAACGGTTGCTCTCCATAGCCAACTCAAGGCGGCGCTCCCACTGCAGGCACTTACGTGCTGTTTCCTTATCCTGGAAGTAAGATGTAGGATAGAGAGCGATGTCACACTGGTCGGCAGCGTATGCAATGTGCTTTGCTACAGAATTCTTAGCGCGCTGACGGATATTGTTAATGATGGTACGAGCCTCTTCAAGAGAACCTGTCTCAATCAGAGCTTCGGCACGCATAAGCATCACGTCGGTATAGCGCAGTACATAGTCGTTCATAGCGAATGCCTGCCATGGGTTGTCGAATGTCTCGCCCTTAGAACGCTGTGGTACTTCCTTCAGAGAAGCATAGTAGCCATAGGTGTTAGGTGTACGAGAGTTGTCGGTAGTCATGGTGTACTGAGCCTCGTATTTGTATGGGAATGTAGGCATACCTACTGTATGGAACAAACGTGGATCCCACTTCTGTGCTGTTGGAACACCATTGGTAGGATAAGCAATCTCCTTGTTAAAGTCGTCGAACATTGGCAGACCGTCCTTTGTCTTAAATGCATTTACCAGGTTCTGTGTAGGTTTGTGGAAGTCCCATCCGCACGACCAGATGCCCCAGCAACCATTCAGCATGTTACTCCAGTTTGCACGACCATACAGTGTATTATCGTCCTGATAGTCAGAGTGCTGTACTGCAAAGATACTCTCCTTAGAGTTCTTATACTCAGGCAGGAAAATGTCGCCAAAATCCTCAAGATAGCCATACTGCGAGTTGGCAACCTCCTGTGTATACTTCAGTACTTCCTCCATATACTTGCTGTTGATGTGGCTTACGCCGGTATTTGCCTCATATCCGTCGCCCCAAGCCATTGTGAGGTAGCACTTTGCCAGGTAGGCAGCAGCAGCAATCTTATTGGCACGTCCGCCCTGAGCCTGCTGTACAGGCAGTACATCGTAGGCAGCCTTAAAGTCGGCCACAATCTTCTGCATCAGTTCATCGTGAGTAAACTCATCATTTCGAGTCTGTTCCTCGGTGTGGTTCTTATAAACCTCTTCATCAACCCAGGGAACCTGATTCCAAAGCTGAACCAGCTTGAAATAGAAGTGAGCACGGAGGAAACGAACCTCACCCTCGCGAATAGCCTTTGTCTGAGCATCCATACTCTCGCTGTTGGCCAGAGAAACCAATGCACGGTTACAACGGCTTATTGAACAGTAGAAGTGATACCACAGCTCATCCATGTGGTCGGGAGTAGAAGCTGTCAAAGTAGACCATACCTCTACTGGATGATAGTTTGTATCGGTGGTTCCTGAACCGCCTTTCATAGCGTCGTCGGATGACACGTCGCCATAGGGCCAGAGATTAAACGGATAGGTGTACCAGTCGTCACCGAGTTTTGCGTAAGCTGCTGTAACCATCTCCTCGGGCTGACTCATTGCCAGATCTTCGCTAATGACGCCTTTGGGTGTCACGTCTATGAAATCGTTGCACGAAGTGAGTGAACCGCAAACGATCAGACCTGCGCATATTGATTTATATATTGTTTTCATAACTCTATATTCTTAATTCTAAATTCTTAACTCTTAATTAAAACGAAGTCTGGATACCGAATGAGATGCTGGTACTGTTAGGATACATCCAACGTGGGTTCTCTGGATCCGAGCAGGTAAGTGAGCTACTCTTAATGGTGAGTAAGTTGTGTCCAGATACGTATACACGAGCACTTGTCATGTTCAGTTTGCTGATAACACTCTTAGGAATGTTGTAACCAATCTGAACCTGGCGAAGTTTGCCGTATGAGCCATTCTCAACAAAGTATGTAGAGGTACGGTTTTCATTGCCAGTATTGTTGGTGGTCAGAGCAGGGATTGTACTACCGGTGTTAGCAGTGGTCCATGCACCAAGCATACGGTTACCCTTGTTAGAACCAGCATCGGTAATGCTATAGAAGTCGGTCTGGAACTTCTGGTCGTTGTAAACGTCCTGTCCAGCTACACCCTGCCAGAACATATTGAAGTCGAAATTCTTATAGCTCAGGTCAACATTAAGACCCCATGAGAAGTTGGGTACTGGATTGAAAATCCAAGTCTGATCCTGCTCATTGATGATACCATTACCATCCAGATCGGCATACTTCAGACCACCTACGCGAGCGTTATCCTGGCCGCTTGCCAGAACTTCATCGCGATTCTGGAACAGTCCGTCAACCACATAACCTACGATAGAACCATAAGGATGGCCAGACTCTACAAGGTTTTCCTTAGCTGTGTGAACATACGAACCGGTTGTTGTTTCTGGCAGATAAGTAACCTTACTGCGGTAGAAATCTAAGTTGCCATTAACATTGTAAGTAAGACCATACTCTGTAGTGTGGCGATAGCCGAGAGAAAACTCCATACCCTTGTTCTCAAGGCTAGGACCATTAAGCCAGCTTGCGCCGCCTTCACCCATCGACCCCAGATAAGCAGGATTGATAAGCATATCCTTTACCTTTTTAATATATGCGTCGACTGTACCATAAAGTGAGCTGCCTAAGAAACGGAAGTCAAGACCAAGGTTCCACTGCTCAGTGGTCTCCCACTTCAGGTTATTGTTCTGAGCCTGTGTAGCACGGAATCCTGAAGGGAAGATACCGCTGCCAGCAAGATTCAGGTCGTAGGCTGTTGACTCGTTGCGGCCGCCACCGTATGTGGCTGCATAAAGACCATAGCGAGCATAGTTTGAGATAGCCTGGTTACCAGTCTGACCCCAAGAAGCACGAATCTTCAGATCGTCGATCCAGCTCTGCTTCAGGTGCTGAGAAATACGATAACCGAGTGTAGCAGCTGGGAATGTACCGTAGCGGTTGTTCTCACCGAAGCGGCTAGAGCCGTCATGACGGATGGTGAACGAAGCCAACAACAAATCTTTGTAGTTATAGTCGAGCTTGCCGAAGAATGATACAAGGTTGTAGCCCTCCTGCATACCAGTAGCACGCTGTGTACCAGTTGCTGCATCTGGATACATATAGTCATAATTCTCGAGTGCGAACATCTGTGCGTATGCATTCGACCACTCGTTAATATCTCTGTGAAGCTCCATACCACCCAGTACGATAAATGAATGATCGGTACCAAGGGTGAAGTTATAGTTTGCAGTATTTGACCATGTCCACTTAACCGATGTCTTGGCGCCCATATTGGCTGATGGGGTTGAGTTGTTTACTACGTCAGAGTGCCAGGTGTATGTTACACTGTGGATATTCTCCGACCAGAGGTCGAGACCGAAGTTAGAACGCAGCAGCAGTCCCTTAATGGGCTCAATGTTCACGAATGCGTTACCGAAGATACGCCACATTTTTAAGCGGTTGTCGCGATTGTGATACAACTCACGCAGTGGATTCTGACGGTCGCTCATGCCACCAACAGGGCCAGAGAATGTTACACCGTCCTCCTCATATACTGGGAGAGTTGGCGACATCTTAAGCGCATTCTCCAAAGGCTGACAGTCAACCTGATTAGAATATGTGATAGTAGTATTTTCACCAATGGTAATCAGCTTGTTTACCTTGAAACTGGTGTTGATACGACCTGAGAAACTCTCAAAGTCTGTGTACTTCAAGATACCATTATTCTTTTTGTAGCCAAATGAGAATAAAACTGATGACTTGTCTGTAGCGTTAGAGATAGAAAGGTCATAGTTTTGCGAGAAACCTGTGCGAGAAATCTCCTTCAACCAGTCGGTGTTGCTAAAGCGCATGGTTCTCTTTGAGTTCATGTATCCGTCATACAGACCATTTACGGTGAAGTTTTCCATCTGTCCTGTTGCAGGGTTATAGGCAGAGATTGGTGTGCCGCTGCCTGCATGCAGAGTCAGACCATAGTTGTTGGCGTATGCCTCAGGATCCAATCCGTCGTTCATAGCGGCCTGAGCCATGGCTGTAGCATACTCTGAAGTATTCGACAGGTCCATCATGCTCTGCTTATTGTAGAACTGAGCAGTCAGGTTGGCCGAGAAGTCAACCTTTACCTTATCGCCTTTCTTTCCGCTACGGGTGGTGATGATAATCACACCATTAGCAGCACGGCTACCATAGATAGAAGCCGAGGCAGCATCCTTCAGAACCTGCATCGACTCGATGTCGTTCATGTTCAGTGTGTTCAGATTGGTAGTTGTGGGCACACCGTCGATAACAAACAAGGGGTCCTGTGATGAGTTGAACGAGCCGATACCACGGATACGTACGGTACCAGCGCCCACGGGCGAACCATTACTGGTGATGGTCATACCAGGCACCTTACCCTGCAGGGCGCGCATGGGGTCGGTGTCTGACGAAGTCTTCAAATCCTTTGTCTCAACAACCGATACCGAACCTGTCAGGTCGGCCTTACGCTGGGTCTGATAACCAGTTACCACCACCTCGGCCAGCTCCTTGGCATTGTCTTTCATGGTTATCTGCATGCCATTCTTGGCTGGCAGTTCCTGTGTTTGGTAGCCGATATACGTAAATACCAACGTAACGCCAGGATTAACCTTTACTTTGAAGTTTCCGTCGAAATCGGTAATCGTACCATTCGAGGTCCCTTTCTCCATCACTGTGGCACCAATGATTGG
Source organism: uncultured Prevotellaceae bacterium (assembly GCA_902761905.1). Lineage (GTDB taxonomy): Bacteria > Bacteroidota > Bacteroidia > Bacteroidales > Bacteroidaceae > Prevotella. Next base: position 19,488 of record CACWMK010000012.1, on the reverse strand, counting down.
TTCGCCTGTAGCGTCAACCACCGTACCACGAATCTCACTTTGCGCGTACATAAGTGTACTCGTAAAGATGAAAACTAAACTCAGAAACATTTTCTTTAGTTGTTCCATTGTTGATCGTTTAAATTTGGTTAGTACTCTGTGAATTTAAAAATTTGTTGCAAAAGTACTAACAAAAGCGGCTTGAACCTTTAAAAAAACGTTCAAACCGCCATAAAAAATGTTGCATGTATCAATATTGCGATGCTTTTTATAATATTTGTTATCGTTGCGTTTTCAAGTGTATTTTAGGCTATTCTCTAAATTCCATCGGCAATTTGCCGAACTGCTTCTTGAAACAATTCGAGAAGTAGCTCGACGAACTGAAACCTACCTCGTATGCTATTTCAGCTACTGTCTTGGTTGTGGTGTTCAGTAGTATCTTGCCTTTCTGTAGTCGCATCTGTCGTAGCAGTTCTACTGGTGAGAGGCCTGTCAGTGTCTTCACCTTGCGGTACAGCTGCACACGACTGATGCCCAACTGCTCGCCCAGCTCGTCCATCTTTAGGTTGGGATTGGCCATGCTCTGGTTGATGGCTTCCTTCAGTTGGTCCATAAACAGTTTGTCCTGTGTTGTCAGCTTTACATCTTCTGGTGCTTTCTCTGGTTTGTCGTCAAACAGGTTGCGCAGTTTTCTTCTCGATGACAGCAGATTGTAGATGCGGCTCACCAGCAACTCGGCGCTGAAGGGCTTGGTGAGGTAGGCATCAGCACCACTCTCATAGCCTTCCATCTGCTGGTGCTCTTCGCTGCGGGCCGTCAGCAGGATTACTGGTATGTGGCTGGTGATTAAATCTTCTTTCAGCTGTTTACAGAGTTGCAGACCGTCCATCACTGGCATCATCACGTCGCTTACTATTAGGTCGGGCACGCTCTCACGGGCCAGTTTGAGTCCGCTCTGTCCGTCGCTGGCCTCCAACACGTAGAATCTGTCGGCTAGCAGCGTGCGCAGATAGCGGCGCATGTCATCGTTGTCCTCCACAATCAGAATATTGTGCAGTTCTTCGGCATCTGTCTGATTCAGCATGTTGAGATGCGATTCGTGGACAATGTCTTTCGATGCCGCCAGGCTCTTTTCGTCGGGCACACTATTATCGCTGACGGTGCTTTGAACTTCACGTCGGAAGTTTAGTACATCCGACACCAGCGACTCCAGTTGCGAAACATTGCGGTCAACTATCTCCAGCAGTTCTTTATCGCTGTCTTTGAGCGTGTTTTGCTTCAACAACTGCTTCAGTGGCCCTGTGATGAGCGTCAATGGTGTCTTCAGCTGGTGGCTGGCATTGGTATAGAATTGTGTCTGTTCCTTGTTGAGCGCTTTCTGTTTGCGATGTGCCTTACGTATCTGCTTTACTGCAAGCCATGTAATCGCGATGGCCACCACCAGCAGCACGATGGCAAACACGCTGGCCCAGATAATCTTGCTCTGCACATGGTAGAGCCCGAAGTAGTTGTCTAGTTTCTCTTGTATCACCACCAGGTCTTCGTTCTGGCGCATCAACTCTGTGGCATAGCGGGATATCATGTCCACATTTTGGGGCGTGATTATCAGACTGTTCAGGTAGTTGATGCGTTCGTAAGGTTTCCTGTTCAGGATGTCGAGAGCTAGCCGCACGATTTCTTCACCGTGGGTGGGGTAGACGCAGGTGCCGGCCAGCCAGCCTTTCTGCACATATTTTATGCCTTCGATGGGCAGTCCGTCAACGCCTATCACCTTAATCTTGTTTTCAAGTCGTGCCTCAACGGTAGCGCGGTGGGCACCCAGAGCCATGAAATCGCTGTGGCAGAATACTACATCGGGTATACGTCCTGCTTCTATTTCTTTCTTCAGAATGTCATAAGTGACGTTGTCGTCCCAGTTGCCTATGATGTAGTGATAGTTCGCGTCTTGGTGCTGCTTCATTACACGCTCAAAACCTTGGTGGCGCTCGCGTGCTGGTGATGTGTTTTGCAGGGCGGCAATCTCCAGTACGTTGTGTCCCTCCGATTCAGCCGCCAGCTGTACAGAATAGTTTGCTGCCATCTCGCCTATGGCCACATTGCTGCCGCCAATAAAGGCTGTGTAGTCGTTGCTCTCCACCATGCGATCGAAGAGCACTATGGGGATGCCCTTATCCTTAGCACGCTTCAGGGCTGGGGCTATCTTATAGTCGTTGGGGGCTACTACCAGCAGGTCGATACCGCTGGCCACCAGACTATCTATCTGTCGTATCTGGTCGTCCGACTGGTCGTAGCAGTCTACGATTTCCACTTTCACGTCCTGGTCGAAGAGGTGCTGTGCAGCCAGCATCTCATTGTTCACCTTTGAGCGCCACAAGCCTATTGAACATTGCGATACACCTATTTTGTAGATATGGTCTGGCTTAGAGCATGCTGTCAGCAAGACCATGAGCATCAAAAAAGCCGTTGTCTTTTTCATCTTTTACACATTTAATGCTGCAAATATAGCACTTTTTTGTGAAAGATGAAAAAGATAACAGTTTTTTTAGGATACTATTGATTATTGCTGTGTAACCTTTACATCACTGACGGTGATTGACCCGCCGTAGTTGTTGATACTCCAGCAGTTCTTTTGGATACCATAGATGCGCTGGGTATAGCATACTGTGTCGTTGATATACATGACAATCACGCTATTGTCGGTGTAGATATCAATATTGTAAGTTTATGGGATGGTACAACGTACATTTAGCGTTTGTCCTGTAAAGGCAATGTCAACGTTTTTTGAGCGTAATAAACGACGTTTGATGTAGTAGGAGAGTTCGCCAGAGAGTGCGCCTATGGCAGCGCCACAGAGAACATCGTGGGTGTAGTGGCGGCGCAGACGCACACGGTCCGCAGCAACTAGTGTGGCTACGCTGTATCCTGCAACTGCTATCCATGGATATTTCTTACCGCATTCATGACGTAATGCCGTGGCTCCAGCAAAGGCATACATAGCATGTCCTGATGGCAATGAGTGACGATCGCTGCCATCAGGACGTAGTTCGTTGGTGGTTTGCTTAAGAGCCCAAGTTGCGCCTGTACCAATCAGATAGGTTGCGGCACATGTAGTCAGCGTAGTTGCCCATGCTTCGTTGCTACCCATACCGCAGGCTTTTAGCACCAAAACAGATGCCATTGGCAGATGCTGCGCCACATCGTCGATGGTGCTGTTGTTTATCTGCGTCTGCGCCTGATTAGGAGTGACTCCTGCAATCAATAGCGCTATGAGTAGAAACGCGTATTTCATTTTGATTCTGATCAAATCCATGTAAGTTTTCTCCACAGGCCTTCTAGCGGTCCGCGAGGGTGATTGGAGAACCAGTAGCGGGCGAAAAGATATTGGGCGATTACCATGCAGCATCCAACCATCACGGCGTAGGTGATGCCTAAAAGGCGGTAGCAGGCCAGACCATAGCCGCAGAATATAAAGCAGCCGATGATGGACTGGAGTAGATAGTTGGTAAGGCTCATACGACCAAAGATGCAAAGATGACGGAGCACTCGGCGCACGCCCTCAAAGGCATACCAGGCAGAGACAACAGCCGATACAATCATCAATAGGATGATGAGGTTGTAGATGGGGTGCAGCCATGAATCCAACTCGCCGAAATCTGGGTTGGTCATCGTAATAACGCCGAGGCCAGAAGTGACGAGTAGGCTATGCCATATCTGTAAGTGGCGCCCCTCGTTGTAGAACATTCGCTGGCGGCCCAACTGCATGCCAAGAATAAACAGACAGAGCAACTGTGTAAGTCGTCCGCTGAAGATGTTGAATCGGAAGTTAACTTCAAATCCGTATCGCAGGTTGGTAAGGGCGTTCTCTAAGAATGTACCATGTTCGTGTGCGCTATTAATCTTGCCATACAGTTCCCACATGGTGCTGTGGTCGATGGTGGTACCAGTGAGCAGACAGAATAGTTCTACGGGTTGGATGGCTAGAAGGATGATTATTGCCCATACCCATCTGGATGGCAGATAGCTGATAGGGATGAGCAGCAGACCGTAGCACGCATATAGCATCAGGATGTCGCCATCGTAGAAGGCTACGTTGATGATGCCGAACATGAACAGCAGACACATGCGCCAGGCAAAGCGACCAGAGAAGCTTTTGCCTTTCTGCTGCTGATTATCGTTCATGATGAAGAAACTCAGTCCGAAGAGCATGGCGAAGATACCATACATCTTGCCCGAAAGCAGCCAGGCTAGCACGTCGGCCACCGTCTGGTCGCTTGCCAGCGGATGGACTATCGGCTCCTGGGTGAAGATGTTGAAGTGCTCAACAGAGTGATAAAGTATGATGCCGGCCACAGCGATACCTCTCAAGGCATCGGCCACATCAATTCGCGTGTTCTTGCTCTGGCAAGCGTCCCTGCGGGCCGAGCGGGGTAAAAATGCCTCTCGTCGTGATGACGCGAGGCATTTTTTTGTGATTACATGAATCATTTAGGGAATTTTTTACTCGATAGCAGCCTGAACCTGTGCCTGGCTCACACGGGCTTGCATGATGAAGGTCTGCACGAACTGGAGCAGCTGGCGGACGGTGACGATGGCACCTGCCATGGGCTCAGCAGCGTGGTCGATGATGTTGATGCCGTATTCAATAGACTCTTTGTCGAGCAACTCGGTGATGGGTACAAAGCCCTTCTCGTCGGCGAAGTTGAAGGCAGGCATTGCCCAGTAGTCAACACCGAACTTCGCGGTCTGCAACTTCATCGGGATTTCTTGACTCAAATCCTTACAGTTCAGCTTGGCACTCACGAGCTCGTTCAGCTGCTGGGTGTATCCCTCGATAGTAGCCTGGTCAGCGTAGTTACGGCGTGCATGAGCCATCTCCTTCTGCAGCTGCATTGCCTTGCCGCAGTCGCTGATAGAGATAGCGGTGGTGAGGTCACCGTTCAGGGTGAGGGTGCCTTCAAAGCTGCCGCCTGAGACCAGAGCAACCAGCACATCGAGGATCCTCCCTGATGTAGTGAACTGTGAGAAGTCAGTGAGGTCAATCTCCTTATCAGTATATTTACTTGTAGCTTCCAGCTCTACCATACTCTTGTCGTTATGTCCAAAAGAGAACTTCATGCCAGCTTCGTTAGCAACGGGATCATTAGCAATGTCGAAATAGAGGTCGGTGGCGTCAGCGGCATGCTGTCCGCCTGGAATTTCTTCAATTCCACTCGTAAGGACACCTGTGATGCCAATAGCATCGGTTTTAGGATTCACAAACTCCGACTCACCGCTCAACTCAAACACATTCGTGAATGCACCCTTAAAACCTTCTATCCATTTTCCGTCAACATTTGTGGCAAGCGTAAATGTGAAATCAGAGGGAACGAGGATCACAACAGCCAGCTCTTCATTGCCCAACCGCTTGGCAAACTGCTTATAGGTGTCACCACTAGCCCTCAACGTGAGCTTATGCTTAGTTGCTTTTGGGTCTACTGTATTGATAATCATCTCAAAGTCATCAGCCTCCTCCACGTCGAAGCCAGAGCCATCCTCCTTCATCGTGAAGCGGTAGTTGAATTTCGTCAGGTCGAGGGTGGCAACCTGCTTGTAGCCCATCGCTGCCAGTTCGCTACCCTCTTCCACGGGCTGGATGCTCTCACGAGACTTCTCGGTAAACAGGGGGATGATGGCCTTCTCGAACTGAGGGTTGTTCAGCACGGTCATGTTGAACTCCTGATTAATCTTGTTGGCAACCTCCCACGAAAAGAAGTTCAGGTTCTCAGCGATATCCTTCAGGTTCTCGCGGGTGTGCTTGATAAACTCTGTGCGGTTCTTCTTAGCCTGCTCCTGCGAAGGGTTGTCCTCGCTGTCCGAACATGATGTGAACACTGTTGCGCCGCAAATCAGGATGGCGGCGAGCATCCAATTCATAATCTTTTTCATAATCGCGTTGTTTTTAGTTATTATTATTGTCTTTCCCCACCAGGAATTTTGTTCCATCTTGGTTGCCGCCGAGGGAGTCTCCAGGGTCAGCAGACATTGCAAATATAAATAAATTTTTCGAATTTAGAGCACATACCCTTTAAATAAGTGCAATTTTTAGTATAATTTAAGTACAAAGATACAAATTGTTTTGCGATTTTGTGCTTATTGTTTTGATTTTTAAGAAATAGTCTGTATATTTGCCGCAGAATAATCTAAAACATCAGCTTATGAAAAAGCTTATCCTTCTTATTCTAATACTTATGTCGGGTATGATGCCGACGTGGGCACAATCAGCAGCTGCCGATGACATCGCTCAACTGCAGAAAGAGATGTACCAGCTCTACAATAAAAACGACGAGACTGCTTTCGTTGATATTACCAACAAACTGAAGGAGGCGGCCCAAAAGGCTAACGACGAACGCACATTCTACAAGGCATGGTCAAATCAGGCCCTCTACTTTGCCAACCATCAGCAGCGCAATAAGGGACAGCTCATCGCCAAGGATATGCAGCAGTATGCCCTGAACCACGACCATAAGTACGGCATCTATACAGGTACACATGTGATGGGCACCATACAGAGCATGATGGGCGACTATCAGGAGGGTATACAGAACTTTAAGAAAGCCATCAGCTATCTGCACGAGAACTTTCCCAATGAGAGTGCGGCGGCATCGTGGGTAGAACTGGCCAGAATCAGCCTTACCAACAGAAAAATCCATCAGGCCATCCAAGATGCCGAACAAGCCCTGAAGGAACCAAATATCAGTGCGATGCATAGGTTGAACGCATGGTCGGTAATCTGTCTGAGTAAGGTGGACACAGCTTTATATCACGTAAAGGATGCGGCTGAATATCAGAAGGAGTTTAACTACGTTTGGGGCGAGCGCGAGAAAGCCAAGAAGGCATACGGGCGAGATGATTCAAGTGGCCCCGTCATCGCAGTATGGCGAAAAATCAACGACCATCAGTACGATGAAGCCATCGCTCTCTGCAATAAACTGAGATCGCCACTCTTCAGAAATGACTTGCTCAGCCTTATACACAAACGCAAGGGCGATTATAGAAATGCTTACTTAGTGCAACAGAGATATTGGGAGTTGCGCGACTCTATTAATAGCAGGCGTAACAACCACCTGCTGATGGAGATGACCGCCACTATGGACCTGGGACGAGTGGAACTAGAGGCTAAGGAGTTGAAGTTGCGTAACCAGCAGATGCGACTCGATATGGCTGCCGAAGAGCTCGAGAACAAAAAGTTGGGGGAAGAGGCCCTGATGCTAAAACTAAAGAACCGTGATGCAGAACTGGCCAATGCAACTATGCAGCTTGAGAACGACAGACTTGAAACCAACAACAAGAACCTGCAACTGAGCGAATACCAATCGAAGATGCATGCCCAAGAGGAGAAGGAGCACGCACATCATATACTTATAGCAGCTGGAGGAGCTATAGCGTTGTTAGTAATCTGCTTCCTCAGCTTCTACCTATACCGCCGTCAACTGTCAGCACGCCGACTGAAACATGCCTACGACCAGTTGGCAGTTGCCTACGACCAGCTTGAGGAGACCACCACCGCCAAGGAGCGCATCGAGAGTGAACTGCGCATCGCCCGCGATATTCAGATGTCGATGGTGCCACAGGCTTTCCCTGAGCGTAGCGACCTGGATCTCTATGGACTGATGTCGCCTGCGAAGGAAGTGGGTGGCGACCTCTATAGCTTCGAAATCATCGACAATCAGCTATACTTCTGCCTTGGCGACGTAAGCGGCAAGGGTGTTCCTGCCTCACTCTTTATGGCACAAGCCATCCGCCTTTTCCGCGCTATGGCCAAGCAGCGGCGTAAACCCTGCGATATTGCCAACCGCCTGAACAATGAGCTTTCGGAGAACAACGATAACGGCATGTTCGTCACTATGTTCATTGGCGAAGCCGACCTCACTACCGGCCATCTTTACTACTGCAATGCAGGACATAATCCACCACTGCTCGATGGCGAGTTTATCGAAGTAGAGCCGAACGCCCCAATAGGCCTGTGGCCTGAACTAGAATTTGAGGGTGAGCAGCTTGACAATATCAGCGGCAAGCTGCTCTTTATCTATACCGACGGTCTGAACGAGGCCGAAAACCTGGCACAGGAGCAGTATGGCGACGACCAGCTGCAACAGATGATGCAACAAATGAAATCAGATACTGCCAAGCAGGTTATCGAAGCCTTCAGCCAGTCGGTAGAGTCGCACCGCAACGGAATAGCACCTAATGACGACCTCACGATGCTCGCCATCAGGTGCCTAGGATGAATTATTTGACGCTGCAAAGATACTACAGTCTGTTCCTTTCTTCGTTACCAGCACCAGTTCCTTTATATTTCGAATTGCTGACGTTGAAGTTGTAACTGAGGGTTAGTCCCACACATTGCGTATAGGAATATATATCCTGAGCAGTCTGGCCGATGGCATAGTAGGTGGTTACCTTTGTCTTGGCGGTGCGGAAGATGTCGTTGGCATAAAGTGTGGCTGACAGTTGTCCCTTTAAGAATGTTTTTTGCAGTCGGGCGTTCACCATGAAACTGCTGCCGCGATACATGAATCCCCAGTGATTGCTGCCTGTATAGTTCACCTGTAGCAGGGCCTTAGCCGTAGGATTGATCTCAAACCAACTGTTCAGAGTGAAACTGAATTCCGGCTTGTTCAGTTTCTTGGGCGCACCGTACTTCTCTGCATCAAACATCTGCTGATAGTAGTGCAGTGTGGCCTGTGGCTGCCAGAATCCGAATTTTGGCGAAGCCACGAATGTGGCATAGACGCGATCCTGGTGGTCGAAGTTGTCGGGCATAAAGATGGCGATCTCATTGGCTTCATCATAAATCTGGCCGACGTGTGTAAAGAAATCGTTCTCGCGCGTAAATCCTGTCATGAAGTTCAGCCACGAATAGGTGAGGTTGAAATCGATGCTCTGACGAATAGAAGGACGTAATAGCGGGTTGCCGCCTTCGTAGAGCATACGACTGTCGTACACAATCATAGAGGTCAACATATTGTAGGGCGGACGGGTGATACGTTTACTATAACTCAATTGTGCACCCCACTTGCCCTTCTGCCACGCCGCTGAGAGGTTGGGGAACCAATCATTATAGGTACGACTGGGTTCCTCCTGCTTAATGCCGAACGAGGTGTATTCTGCCGCCACATGCTCATATCTGAGACCTGCATTCAGATGCCAAGGACCCAGTTGCAGATTGTATTCTGCAAATCCGGCAATATTATTTTCCTTCATTTCTGTGTCCGACTCTGGTATAATGTTCTCCTGATTGTAGTTATGGCCCTGACTTCTTGTACTTGTTGCCTCCGAACCGCCACTCAGTTCTCCTTTCCATACGGGATAGGTCAGCACCAGTTTACCTGCCACCATCCTACGGTCTTCATTGGTCAGGGTGGTGATGGTACGGCTGCCGTATTGTTCGCTCGTCTCCAGTTGGTTGTTATTATTCTCCGATCCCTGTCGCAACACGGTGGTGTTGAGGTCGATTCCCAGTTTGCCTGCCTTGCCTAGATAGTAGCCATTCAGTTCCCATACGGGCTTGTCTTTTTCGCGGATATCTGTTGTAAGACGAACATCACCGTCAAAGGAACCGTTCTTGAGATAGTGCTGCATCATGTCCGACTTGAAGGCTCCGTAAAAGAGCTTCTGCGACGAGAAACTCAGTCCGATGGAATGGTCGGCGTTGAAATCGTAGCTTACACCTGCCTTGTACTGAAGTTCTGTCCAGGTGCTCCTTACTGGCAAATCAGCATGGACATTAAACAGGTCTTTAGTAATATGCAATTCTTGATCGTCATCCTGATCGTTGCTATAGTGGCCGTTGTCGAGGGCTATGGTAGCAAAAGCCTCCAGTCCGCCTGTACGATATTTCAAGGTCAGGTCGTCGTAGCTGTTCCACTTGTTGTTCTTCCACGTCTGAGTGGTCGCCATCAGACTCAGGCCGTCGCCTTGCGACTTCAGCGTCTTGATGCGGATCACAGCATTCACCTCGGCATTATATCTGGCACCAGGGGCAGTAATCACATCCACACTCTTAATGTCTACAGACTTCAGTTGCTTCAGTTCGCTGGGATCGCGTACCTTTTTGTTATTGATGTATATCTCAGGCTCGCCCTTGGCCAACACCTCGAACTTGCCGTCCTTGCCTTGCACCATCGGTATCATCGAGAGCAGGTCATCGGCAGTGCCTACATCGTGCAGGATAGAGTGCTGCACATCCACCGTCATACCGCCCTGTGCCATTTTATACTGCGGAATCTCGCCTTTCACCTCCACACCTTTCACCATATAGGTCTCGGGCTGGAGAGTGATGGTGCCGATGTTGCCCACGCTGATGTTTCGAGTCACCGTCTTATAGCCGATATACGACACTTTGACCGTCAATTGCTGCGCCTTGCAGGGGATAACGAAGTCTCCGTTCTCATTGCTCACACCACCATTGATAAAAGTTTCATCATGTAGCAGGGAGATGTTGGCGAACTCGATGGGATCGCCGCTTCCGTCGACCACGCGTCCTATTACTTTTGTGTCCTCCTTCTGGGTACATTCTATAAAGATATCCTGATGGTCAAAACTTAGGTGCATGGGATAGAATCCGCACACCTGACGGACAGCATCTCTCACAGTAACATTCTCCAAACGGGTGGTCACAGTAAAGTCCTCCAGTTCGTCGAAAATAAAGTTCAGCTTATAATGATCCTGGGCATTGTCAATCCAGATCAGGGCCTCGCTGAGCGATGCATTCTGGAAGTCGTGCGATAACTGTTGCGCCTTTACGCTTATAGCAATAATGCACAGTATGAGTATATATATTCTTTTCATGGTGTTGGTTTTATTTAATGGTGATGGTATCCTCGTTTAGTGTCAGATGCACTTTCTCAAAGTGGTTGATCTTGTCGATAATCTCCTGAAGTGTGTCATCGGCCTCCCACTGCAGATAGAATCGGATGGTGCGAGCGGCATTGTTTTTAAACTCCACCTTCACGCCATAGCCATCAGCCACATACTGCATGATCTGCTGAAGTTCCACATTATTAAATACGACAGGCGCTTTCTTTGTGGGAGTCATTTCCGCTCCGTATGTCTTCTCCATCTTTTTGATGTCAGGCTTGCGTTCCGTCAAGGTCACTTGGGGCTTATCCTCCATCTTGATGAAATGGCTGATGGCTGCGTAAGCGATGCCCGACAGCATGAGTATACCAATGAACATAGCTGCAATCTTATACCATGTTGTTGTGGATTTCGCAACAATATGGGCTTTTTGGAACTGCTCCCACGCATCGTTGGCATCAGGCATAGGGATATTGCTCTCATCCAGCATCTGGTCGAGTTGCTCGTCTGTGTATTTCTCTGGATGCAGCAGCATCCTGATCTGCTCTTCTTTCTTCATGCTTCTCTGTTTTTAAAAGTTGAACGTAGTTTCCTCAATCCTTGCACAATGTGCTTGTTCACTGCCGAGAGACTGATGCCCAGCGAGTTGGAAATCTCCTTGTACGACTGATCCTCATTGAAGTGCATCTTGATGATGCGACTGGTCTGAGGGGTAAGCCTTTCATCGACGTAGCGATTCACGGCTTCAACGATCTCTTCGTCGTACGTCTCGCCGTCGATAGCCTCTGGCGTCTGGAATTTGATGGCTTCCAAATGTGTTTGGCGGTGTGCAATGATGTTGAGGCAGCGATTTCGGACGCAAGTCAAGAGGAACGTTCGCTGAGACTCTTCTTTGATGGTAACGGTACCAGCCCATAGCTTAGCGAAGATGTCTTGTACCACATCCTTCGCCTCGTCTTCGTCGCCCAACAGAATGTAGGCCGCCTTGTACATCCTGCCGTACTCCGAAAGGAAGAGTTCCTTGAATTGTTGCTCTTTTGCTTGCATCTTTTATCGCTTTTACTATATATACAGATGAGCTTGAGAAATCATTACCCCCTTTCCGTGATTGTCAATTTTGTTTCTGTCTGAATTCTGTTGGCGTTACGCCGTATTCGGCTTTGAAGTTCATTGTGAAGCTCTTCACGGTGGTGAAGCCTACGGCATAGGCTATCTCTGTGATTTGCATCTGCGAGGTTTCCAGCAGGGCTTTGCCACGTTTCACGCGGATGGTGCGGATGAACTCTGCTGGGCCCAGACCTGTGATAGCCATCAGCTTTTTGTAGAGTGTCGATCGCGACATACCCACCTTGCTGGCCATCGTCTCTACTGAGAATTCAGAGTCGCTGATGTTCTTCTCTACCAGTGCGATGGCCTTCTGGATGAACTGCTCGTCGAGTGGGGTGATGGTTATCTCGCTGGGTTCGATGTTCATCTTCTGGCGGAACAGCTGGTGGTTGTTCTGCTCCCAGTCTATGAACTTATTCACGCGCAGGCGCAGCACCTCTACGTTGAATGGCTTGGTCAGATAGTCGTCGGCACCCAGTTGCAGACCCTCGATACGGCTCACATCGGTGGTGCGGGCGGTTAGCAGAATGATGGGGATGTGCGATAGCGTGATGTCGCTCTTCACCCGTCTGCACAGCTCGAATCCGTCGATACCTGGCATCATCACATCGCTGATTATTAGGTTCACCTGTTCGCGCTGTAGTATTTCGAGCGCAGCGGCGCCGTCCGATGCGGTATAAACCTGATAGTCCTCCTTCATACACGAACTTACAAACTGGAGCATATCCTTGTTGTCGTCGACAATGAGAATCATGGGGACAGGTCCATGATCGCTCGTGTCGAGCGAATCACGCGACCTGTCCCCGTGATTCTCCTCCCCTCCTTTGGAGGGGCTGGGGGAGGTCGGCAGGGTGATGGTGAATACGCTGCCTGCGGGCTGGTTGTCGCTCACGCTGATGGTGCCCTTATGCAGCTGCACGTAGTCGCTGGCTATGTGAAGACCTATGCCGCTGCCAGTCTGCGAACTGTCGTTGCTGGCCGACTGATAGAACCGCTTAAATATGTTGGGCTTGTCGCTGTCGGGTATGCCCTTGCCTGTATCTGCCACAGAGATGATAGCATTATCGCCGTCGATACGGAATGCCAATGCTACGCTGCCGCCCGATGGCGTGAACTTCAGGGCGTTAGAGAACAGGTTGTACACCACTTTGTTCATCTTCTCGCGATCGTAGTCCATCACGTAGCTATCCACATCGTGCTCAAAACTTAGATGGATTCCGCGCTCCTCGGCATAATCGCCAAACGACACCAGTATGCTGTTCAGGTGGTCCACTATGTCGCCGCTCTGCAGGTTTAGCGTCTCGCCGCCAGCGTCCAGTCGGCGGAAGTCCAGCAGGGCGCTCACCTCCTTCAGCAGCTGTTGTGCGTTCTTATACACGTTCTTCAGCTGTGCCATCATGTTCTCAGGCGTACTGCCTTCTTCCAGCTTCTTCATGATGTGCTCCAGCGGCGATATGATAAGTGTGAGCGGTGTGCGCAGGTCGTGACTTATGTTGGTAAAGAACTGCAGCTTCATCTCTGTTATCTGCTCTATCTTCTGTCGCTCCATCAGCTGGCGCTGTTTCTCAGTGCGCTCCTGTTGGCGCTTTCGCATGTTGCGATACTGCAGGAACAGTAGTGCTATGGCGATTAGCAGATATACGATATACATCACGGTGGTGCGATAGAATGGTGGCGCCACGCTGATGCGCAGTTCGCACGGCTCGCTCATGCTTCCATCCTCACGACACACGCATAATTGCAAGGTATAGTTGCCAGGGGGCAGAGCGTGGAACGACACGTAGTTCTGGTCAGTCATCACCCAGTCGCCCATCTGTCCCACCAGCTTGTAGGCGTAGCGTATCCTTCGCACATTCTCCAGACTGCCTGTGAAGAATTTTACTGACAGGTACGCATCGTCGTAGTTAAGTTTTACCTGGCTGGTGTGTTCGTTCAATAGACTGTCGCCAACGGCTATCTCGCTGATTATCAGTCCGTATTCCTCGCGCTTGCTGGCCATCAGTTGGCGTGGTTTTATGCTCATATACCCCTCAGTACCCCCCATCAGTATCTCGCCTTGTGCAGAGCATAGCATCGCATCGCCGTTGAAATAGAACTGTGGAATACCCACGTTTGGTTGGAAACTACGACGTATCAGTTCTAGCCTGTTCGCATGGCGCTCTGGTCGAATGCCTACCACCGTGCCGCTGCTGGTACATATCCAGTATGCGCCGTCGTGGTCGCGTGCCATTCCTTTTATGATGTCGTTAGTTCGGCGTATGTAGCTCAGTGTGTCGCGTTTGGTGTCATACACTGTTATACCGTCGGGGTGAGTCAGCATTATCACCCCCTTCTGCCGGTCGGCTTTCACGTCGTCTATCCTCTGGTTCAGCCATTTCTGCGTGTCGCGCTTATTGCCGAATGCCACGCTGCACTTGTCGTTTTTCAGGTTGTAGGTCCACAGTCCGTATACCGATCCTAGATGCATCGTGCTGCCGCCGTCGTAGCGTATGGCGTTGGCGCGTATGTCGTCACCATTGGCGGTGGTAATTATGCGTGTGGTCTCATCCTTTGGGTCGAATATCACCGTCTTGCCTATGGGCGACGACGACCATACACGCCCCTGATTGTCTGTAGCCAGCGTCCACACATATTCCGTGGGGAATGTGCCCAGGTCAACTGCGTATCGCTTCCAGTGCGCCGCATCCGTCAGATGGTACAGACCCTGATTATACGTGCCTGCCCACATGCCGCCCTGTCCGTCGCTCGCCATGCTCATCACCGTTATGTTCGGCAGCGCCGTCTTCACGATGCTGCCGTCTTTGTACTCTATATACACGCCGTCGCCGTCAGTACCCATCCACAGGTTGCCCTTCGTGTCGTAAGCCATCGTCAGTATGTCGCCAGCGCTCTGTGCGTGTGACTGCATCATGTTGTTGGCATCGCTGGTGTACGATAGTCCCGTCTTCAGGTGTCCCACCCAGATGGTTCCTTCGCGGTCGATGGTCATACACGTTGCGTTGTCCGATGCCAGCGACAGCTGTCGTGTGCGCTCATGTCGCAGCGATGTGATGGCGCCAGTGTTCTTGTTGTACACAAACAGTCCCTTGTGGTCGGTAGCTATCCAGATGTTACCCCGCTGGTCGTCCATCATGTCGCGTATGGCGTTGTTCTGGCTTGCCCCTGTGGTCTGCGGCAGACTCACCATCTCGCACACCCTTCGGCCGCCAACGATGTATCGGCAGATTGTCTCCTCGCGCGTACTATATATCCATAGCGTGCCGTCGGCATCGGCCAGCAGACTCACCTCGCCAGTCGATTTCTGCATCACCTCGGGCAGCGCCTCGCGCTTCAGTTCGCCCGTGCTGCTCAGCAGGTGCC
The DNA here is from genome assembly GCA_902761905.1 of uncultured Prevotellaceae bacterium. Lineage (GTDB taxonomy): Bacteria > Bacteroidota > Bacteroidia > Bacteroidales > Bacteroidaceae > Prevotella. Next base: position 4,203 of record CACWMK010000012.1, on the reverse strand, counting down.
ACACGTTGTGCCCAGCGCTGTAGTACAGTCCGTCCGATGTCTCGGCCACCACGCCCGCCGTCTTGCCAGGCAGCTGCACGTGCCGCTCCCACGTCTTCAGTTCTTTGGTGTGATAGTCGTAGTGATATATCCCGCTCTCAGTCAGCACCCACAGCGCACCTTTCTGTCCCACCTTCACCTTGTACGCCCCCTTCAGGCGCATGCCCAGAGCCTGCAGCGTGCTTTCAGGCTTCGACAGGAATCGTGCCGTCTTTGTGTCGTATATGTGGTAGGCGCCGCTCTCACACTCTATCCATATATGGCCTGCAGCGTCCTCCTCAAGCGATGTTATGGTCTCGCTAAACACCTCGTGCCGCTCCCCTCGGCCGCTGCGCCCGTCGAAGAACGATGGATCGCCGCTCTCAGGGAAACGTGTCTTCACCTGATGCCCGTCGTAGCGGTTCAGTCCCTGATACGTACCTATCCACAGATATCCGCGACTATCCGCCAGCACACTCGTCACCGAGTTGCTGCGCAGTCCGTCGGCTATCCCCAGCGTCTTGAATGCTGTGTCTGTTGCCGGCTGTGCTACCGCCATCAGACTGAAGCAGAGCGATAAAAAAATGAATAGCTTCCTCATACGATTGTTGTCTTCTGTGTGCAAAGATAATACTTTTTTCTTAATCCAGGGCAAAGGTACAGTTTTTTTCCTTACATCAAGCGTCATCATGTTTCCAAAAGGGGAATCCATGTTTTGCCGATGGTGTAAAGCATGAAAAAATAAGGCCTGCAATCAAATGCAAGCCTTATCCTCCTTTTTTTCTACGCGCCTACGCACGATGTAGCGCCCAGTGCCGTCAGTATCGCCGATGCAATCGATGTCATCTCGACCCCCTCCCTTTGTCATCTCAGGAGATTTCTTGGACAAGCCAAGCGGCCGCTCGATCTCTGATCGCTTGCTACCGCAGGGACGCAAGAAAGCCGAGCGCTCGACTACGCTCGAGATGACGGTGGACCAGGATTAGAAAGCAATGACAGAGCGAACGTCGCCTACATCCTTCTTCGGCTTCTCATTAAGCCTACCAGTCCAGAAACTAAAATACCACGCAGTGGTTTCATTGGATGCTGTACTTGTACAATAGGCTCTATCTAAAAAACCTGTACCACCTGCACTGGTAATGATACTATTCAAGTTACTAGCTGTGTAATTATTGTTAGCCACAGTTGAGAGTTCTGTAGTAACTGCAGTACCTTTTTTCTTGGTTGCAAGTCCCTGACAAACCTTTTCTAACTGGGCTATAGACGGCAAGAACCAGCCACTGGTGCCGCCTGGAACCACGGTGCCGTTATTGCTCTCAGCAACACTTGCGGCAGCGTCCCAAACAACGCGGCCACCGGTGTAGTCTCTCATGCCAATAGCAAGACCTCTGTACCACCCAACTCCTGCGTCTTTTGGATTGCCTACGTATGAAATTATTGCAACTGCTGTGGTGTTTACCGCTGTAGCAATGGTTGTATTGTCGTAGACTTTACCGTCGATAGCAATCACCCTGCCAACGTCATTGGCAGTAGCTTCTGTAAAAGGAATAATAGGAGTCATCCTCCAACTTACACTATAGCCATTGCCAGATGCGTAGGTCTTTTCAGTCAATAGCTTAACATAGTCCTTTGAGCCACCGGTGGTTGCAACCACAACGTTCTTTGAAGCTATAGGCTTAATAGCGACATAGATAGGACCTGCAGCAGCCGAACGGTTTACTGTATAAGTATCCTCACCTGCCTTAACTGTTACGCCAGTAACGTCACCAGTAATTTCGTTGGCTCCATCGCTGTCCTTGAGGGTAAGAGCAAGGATGGCGAGCGGGTTGTCGAGCGTACAACTTGGAAGATTTTCGCCTAGCCACGCTTCTTTATAAGTAGCCAAGTCAAGATTGCTGGCAAGGCTTGCCAGAGTACCGTCCTGATTAGCAAGGGCATCGTAGTTGATGGAGCCGTCATCCCTCGCCATAGATGCAGGATAAATGTAAGTTACATCTATCGACTTGTCAGGTGTTTCAAGTTCGAAGGTAAATGATGCAATTGTGCCGGCATCCTTGATATCGTCTGCTTTGAGGGGAAGGCTCACAGCCTTCACCATGCCACTTCCGTTGCTGTAAACAATAGCCATCTGCTCGCCGACGGCAAATGTCTTAACGCCTTCGCCAGTCAGTGCACGCGTTTTTGCAGCGGCGTTCAGCCCCACGGTAGTGGTCATGATTACTGTTTTTTTACTTGTGTCATCAGTCTGCTGCTGCTTGTCGATGGCCATGACGTCATCTTTCGAACAGCCAGTCATTACTGCGCCCACCAGTGCGAGGGCTGCAATACTAATATATCTCATTGTCTTTTTCATTGTTTTCTTCGTAATAGAGGGTTCGTTACTCTTCAGTAGGAGTATTCCAAATGTAGTTTTTTGCACTACTATTGGGGTTCCTCTTCATGGTCTTGGGGCTAGCGGCGTAGTAGTATTCGCCGTACTCGAGCTCCAGATTCTGCCTGTAGATGTATGTATCACCGGCAGTGGTGGCCTTGAAGTAGATGGTGTTGCTGGTGTCGGCCTCATCGCGCAGGGCTAGGAAGAAGTGGTCGGTGGCAGCATCGGGTGTGATGGTCAGCGGACTGGCGTCGGTGGCGTAGACCGTCTGGCCGTCGAGTGGTGCAGTCTTCACCAGCTTGCCCGCGCTGGTCCATACTTCGAGCTTGGTGATGGCGAGGGCATGGCCTGCGCCGTCGGTGAATGTGATGTCGAGGTAGGCCTGCTGGGCTTCGTAGGCGGCATCGCTCATCACTAGGTAATTGTTAGTTTCGTCCGTAACCGTTCCCGTAGTTTGACCTATCTGCTTCACAGTCGATGTGGCTGTGAGGTAGCTCTTTCTGGTCGATACGTCGGCTATCGTGCCCTTCTGACCAGTGTAGTCCAGACTGGCAGTGTGGTAGTGGAGCGTCACTTTGTCGCCAGCGGCGAAGGTGCCTATGAGTTCACCCGTCAGTGTGGCGTAGGCCGAGTTGCCCGCGCTTACGTTGGCGGTCAGTGTGCCGGCTATGGTGGTTGCACCCTCCTTCACCACCTGAACCTCGTCATTCTTGTCCCAGTTGGTGTAGAGCGTGTGGCCGTCGTTGCCGCCCACGCTGATGGCGCGGGTCTGTGCGGCTGGTCCCACGTTGATGCTCACCTGGAATGTGCCTGTCACTCCGGCCTCTACGGCCGCGTCGTCATCGCTGCTGCAGGCCGTCATCGTCATCGCTGCCATTGCGATTGACAGCGGGTAGAATAGATGTTTGATGTTCATTGTTGATTATTATTTGATTGTTCATTACTTTCAATCTCTCTGTCGTCCTGCGGTGTTAGAATGAGTGTCCTGGCGTTCCGTCGGGGAAACTGTTACCGTTGCTGCCTACCAGCAGACAAGGCTGATTATTCAACAGGTAAACCTTCATCGCAGGTTTACAATACCTTTCTTTTTTAATGCTTGTTTCGTTCATAATTTTCTTTCTTAAGTAATAATCACTAATGTCGACTGCGATTAATAGACAATACCCTGAAACCGCAAAAACGCGGCAAAATTACACAAATTCTTTCTATTAAGACACAAAAAACGGATTTTTTTTTAAAAAAATAATAAAAAAATAAGGCCTGCAATCAAATGCAAGCCTTATCCTCCTTTCTTTTTACGCGCCTACGCACGATGTAGCACCCAGTGCCGTCAGTATCGCCGATGCAATCGATGCGATTAGCTGAATCACGAACTTTACTGTCTCCTTCTTAGTCATAATGGTTAAGGTTTAAATGGTTAATAACTCTTTGTGTATTGTCATCTCGACCCCCTCACTTTGTCATCTCGATCCCACCTTCTTGTCATCTCGATCCCCCCCTTCTTGTCATCTCGAGCGTAGTCGAGAGATCTCCTACATGAGATCGAGAGATCTCTCCACGCGCTACGCTTAGTCGAGATGACATGGGGGGCTTCGCTTAATCGTAGGTTACGTCGTCATCATCGCCGCCGCCACCGCCGGTGTTTCCTCCGCCAGAGGTATTGCCACCTCCGCTGGTATTACCACCCTGGCTTGGGTTCTGACTGCCACCACTCTGATTCTGGTCGCCATTCTGATTCTCGCTGTCCTCGATGTCGCCGCTGTCGCCAGAGGTCACACGCTTCAGCACTTTTCCATCCTCGTCCAGACAGG
>CACWMK010000011.1 GCA_902761905.1 uncultured Prevotellaceae bacterium | reverse complement strand
CTGGCGCTTCTATTTTATATATAATAATATATATTATAATATATATTATTATATATAAAATTAATATATTAATTTTATTCTCCCCTCCTTGCCCCCGCATTTTGTTATCCACTATGTATTGCCTATATTATAAACACGTGATGTTGCTATGTTGCTATGTTGCTACGTTGCTATCTGTACTTTCCTATAAAAAGTTCTCTTTTCCTTTGGCTATCTCAGAAAATTGCACTACATTTGCAGGCTCAATAATAAAGGAAGAATAGAAATGATTAATTTAAATACCCCATCAGACGTTTTGTGGGCCACCTTGTCTAAAGAATACGAAAAGGCTAAGTACTGGATGATTAAGCAGTATGGTGGCGAAAAACGATACGAAGCTATGCGCGACGATCTGTTGCGTCGATGCGCTTTTTCGCAGTGTATGGATATGTTTTGAGAATGCTACTTACTATCCCGACAGTTATGCATCCAATGCTATGCCAAGTTGTTTCTGTTATTATGAGACGGCCAGTTCTATAGGTCTGTTTATGGTTGGCTTTAGCAATAGTTGTAGCAATGAAGGTATGAATTGCGTCTTGATATTTACCCCTCACTTTTTTCAACGCTATGCTGAGCGCATGGGTGTAAGCGACAACAAGGATGAGTTGCTGATGAAGTTTACAAGTTCCACTCGCTCATTCACTGTCAGTCCGATGGACAAAGATGAAAATGGACATGAGCGAATTGCTGTTCGCATTACCACCGATTGCACAGGATATGGCATTCGCCGATCGGGAAACGAGAATGTTTTCGAGGTGCGTACCATCTTAACTGATGCTCAGCTGTCTAAGGCGCAATCTGCTAGAACAGAGCGTGTTCGTTCACTCGGAGACCTTAGTCAATTTGAACCTGTAGAGATTACTGCACGTAGATTAGAAGGAATAGGCGGTATAGGCAATATTACCAAGGCTGTTAATGATAGACTCGAAAAGTTGCAGTCGGTTGGTGTCGACACAAGTTATCAGGTGAATGGCATGAAACTCAGTATGACCATCAGTATGATTTTTATGAAGATGGGGATTGCGTCACTTTACGATGCCGACTATTGGGAGAAATACGGGGTGGAGTCGCACGAGCCTATAAGTCGTTATCTTAACCGTATGGCAGAGCGAGATCCTGAGTTCAAAGAATTTCCGGAACTGGTAAAGACGGTCCGCGAGATAGCAGCACGTATGGGAGTAAGAAAGTTTGCCTGGCGCGAGTTTGCTAAGCTTTTGATGATGGAAATCTACAAGTTCGACGAGTCAAAAGCTGCTGCTTATATTAAAGAGATATATCCCATGTGATCCTGAAAGTCCCAAATAATTTGGGACTTTATTCACATTTTGCCTGTTCTGTGCAATTTCTTATGTTTTTTCTTTTAAAAACACATTACTTTAAATAAATCTTTGTACATTTGCAACAGCAATCTGAAATAACACTGTATTTATCCACTAACTAAAAAACGATAGAATATGGCTTTTTTAATTACTACAACACCGGTCATTGATGATGTTGGGATTAGGATTTGATGCTTGGATTACTCTTGTGACGGTCATTGCGGTAATGGCTGTGCTCTTATTTACTCGACTCAGGTCAGATGTCATCTTTCTTGGGGCCATTGGCATATTATTTATGACGGGTGTGCTGGATACCTCCGAAGCTTTCTCAGGCTTCGTCAACTCATCGGTAATCATTGTAGGTATCATGCTCGTCATAGTCTCTGGCCTGTCACACACGGGGGCACTTCAGCAGATAACGAAACCTCTGCTTGGTAAGCCGAAAGGCGAGGTTAATACCTTGTTGCACCTGATGTTGCCCGTAGCGCTGCTGAGTATCTTCGTGAACAACACTTCCGTTGTCGCAATCTTCGTGAGAGTGGTAAAGCTATGGTCAAAGAAGTTGGACATTCAGGCTTCCAAGCTGCTCATCCCTTTGAGCTATGCCGGCGTCATGGGAGGAGCCATCGCAGCCATCGCCACACCGACGACCTTGTTACTATGTGGTATGTACGAGAAACAGACAGGTCAGCCCTTAAGCATCTTTGCATCCACGCTTCCAGCATTGGCCTGTTTTGTTGTCGGCACGTTGGCACTCATCGTCTTCCGTAGGCTCCTGCCCGCTATCAAAAATCCAGAGTCGGCTTTTGAAAATACCAGTGAATACACACTGGAAATGCTTGTCACCTCAAACAATCGCCACATTGGCAAAACCATCGGTGAGCTGGAACTGAACCGTCAGCGCGCCGGTAGTCTTGTGGAATTGATTCACTTCGACGACGAACGGCTGGTGACGCCAGTAAGTGACGACGAACCCCTGATAGGCGGCGACCGGCTGCTCTTTGCGGGACATGTTGACGAGCTGATGGGACTGGCGAAGGAGATGGGATTTGTCAGTCCAGACTACCCCGTGTTCAGCATCAGTGATAAAATAGAGAAAAGACAACACAAGACGGCATATATCTGTTTCGGTAGCAACTTAATAGAAAGGCGTCTGTGTGATACTACTTTCGAGCAGGATTATGAGATGACGCTGATGGCAGTATCGCGTAAGGGTGAGCGCATTAACGAACCGCCACGCGAGGTTGTGCTGCATGCCGGCGACTTGCTGCTCTTTGTCCATAAGCCTCATAAGAGGATTGATACGGATGCACTGAAGTCGCAGTTGCATTTCATCGATTCCCTTGAGGATACTGAGGTGGGACTAAATGCACTGGTATCGACAGCCATTCTGATAGGCATGGTGTTGCTGTCCGTCACGGGTGTCATGCCTCTGCTGCAGAGTGCCTTCCTTGCAGCTGGAGCCATGTTGGTGTTTGGCTGCTGTACACCCTCGCAGGCCATGAACTCCATCAATTGGCAAATCCTGATATCTCTGGGAGGAGGCATTGTCTTGGGGACGGCCCTCCAGAAAACAGGTTTGGCCGATCAGATGGCTGCGGGTGTTTTGGCTCTTTGTGGCAGTCATCCCCTCCTGGTGATGATTGCGCTATGTCTGATGGCAGCGTTCGTTACTGAGTTTGTATCCAATTCAGCCGCTCTTGCATTGATGTTCCCCGTTTTCTATGATGCCGCTATGGATATCGGGTGCAACCCTCTTCCGTTTGCCATCTCTCTCTTGTTGGCGGTAAATGCTGCCTTCCTGACCCCTATCAGCACCCCGCTCAATCTGCTGGTCTACGGCCCGGGAGGTTACCGTCCAACGGATTACCTGCGTATCGGACTTCCTGTAAAACTGGCCTATCTGATAACTTCAATCATCGTTATCAGTCTCATTTATGATGTATAGATTGCACTAACGAAACAACTTTCAGCTTCTTATCGATTTCACCATAAACGGCACGAGTTGTCAGATGTGTTCCATACTTTTTAAAGAGACTTTTAATCTCATTCAAATAATAGGGGAGCGAACATCACTGTTGGCTCCCCTCAAATAATTACTTAAAAAACTAAATTAATCAACCATAAACCTTAACCATTAAAATCTTTCTATGTCCTCCGTGCTATAGCAGCACTTATTGGACTATTATGTTTATATTTTCGGTGCAAAAATAATGCTTTTATTTGGATTGTGCAAATAAATCTATAAAAAGGTTGTAACATTTTTGTTTTTCTGCCTACTTGATAATAGAAAGGTGGGAGAAATTTAGGTAGAATAAAAAAATAAATGTAACTTTGCAAGCGATTTTAAAAGTGATGATATAACGATATGAGCAAGATAAAACCCAAAGAGTGTCAGAACGTTGAGTTCAAAACCAGTTGGAATGATAAGTACCTGGAGTGGATTTGCGGCTTTGCGAATGCGCAGGGTGCCGTGATGTACTTTGGTGTGAACGATGACCATGAGGTTGTTGGATTGAAGAATACCAAAAAGCTGCTTGAAGATATCCCTAACAAGGTAGTGAACTATCTGGGCATTGTGGTAGACGTGAACCTGTATGAACAGGGTGGATTGGAGTATATAGAGGTGGTGATAGAACCAAGCAATGTACCTATCAGTTACAAGGGCAAATACTATTATCGCTCGGGCAGTACAATGCAGGAACTGAACGGTGCTTCGCTGCAACAGTTTGTGCTGAAGAAGATGGGACGCTCGTGGGATGATATCGTTAACGATCGTGCCACTATAGACGATTTGGACCAGAGTGCAATAGATTACTTCTTAAGAAAGGGCTATGAGAACGGACGTATAAGCGACGAGGAACGACATGAGCCTATAGAGATGCTGCTGGAGAACCTGAATCTTGTAAATGAAGAAGGCAAACTGAAGAATGCTGCATTGCTGCTCTTTGCCAAGAGACCACAGAAGTATTTCACTAGTGTGCAGTTCAAAATAGGACGCTTTGGAGCTGACGAAGCAGACTTGATGTTTCAGGATGTGGTAGAAGGTAATATCATTCAGATGGCCGATAGGGTTGTTGATTTATTAAAGTCCAAATACCTCATCATGCCCATCATCTTTAAAGGGATGAATCGTATTGAGAAACTGGAAGTACCAGAAGAGGCCCTGCGTGAGATACTCTATAATGCCATCATTCATAAGGATTATACGGGTGTTCACATCCAGATGCGCGTGTGGAATGACCATGTGGAAGTGTGGAATGATGGTGAACTGCCTATAGGCTTTACACCAGAAACCTTATTGAAACTACACTCGTCGCATCCTCGTAACAGGAATATCGCTAACGCATTCTTCAAGGCAGGCTTTATTGATGCCTGGGGGCGTGGCTATAAGAAGATACGCGAAGGTTTTGAGGCTGCAGGTCTGCCTATGCCCAAAGTGGAGAACTTCTGTGGAGGAGTGAGGGTGACTTTCCAAAGGAAGGGTGCAACTGAAAATGCAACTGAAAATGCAACTGAAAATTCAACTGTAAAAATAAATAAGACGCAACAGAAGATGTTGGCCATAATTCACGAGGATAAATATGCTACTTATGATGTGATTGCTAAGCAATTAGGGGTGGAGAGGACAACTGTATGGAGAAATATCAAGTCGCTTCAGAAAAAGGGCCTACTTTGTCGTGTTGGTGGTGATAAGGGTGGATACTGGGAAGTGATAGATGATTAACATTATATAGAAAAAATTGGCAGCTGCAGTTAGTGGCTGCTTTTTTTGTGTTAAACAATAAATAACTAAAAACGATGAAAGAAATGAATTTTTCATTTTACAGTTGCATTCTTGAGGGAAGGCAGCTGTGGTTTGAGGAGCCGTTCCTGTTAGCGGCATCGGAAGCTGTGCATGCAGTGTGCAAAGCAGGCTTCCAGACTTCCGGTGATTATATGTATGAACAAGCCCAACCGCCTAAGGACGGTATGTTTCTTTTCGAGGTGACGAGAAAAACAGATGGATTCTCGACACTTGTGTTTTTTGACACAAGAACTAGACCTAACTTTATTTGGGTTGATAATGTGTTTAATAACGAACTGGACATAACGATTAGTCAATTTGTGAATATGTTGGAGAAATCGCTCAGTGCGGCTTTGTATAAACACGGTTGGAAAGTCAGGTTGAACAAATTCCTGCCTCGAGAGCTTCAGGATATAATGCTGTTCCATGGTGCTGTGGAGTATGTGAACGCTTATCTGAACAAGGAAGTTATCTTGAATAGAGCTGCTTTCAGAGCAATTGTTATTGCAGCAGATATAGCTGATGAAGTGATGGAATGGGTAAATAATTATATGAAAGGAAAGGATTCGCCAAAGGCGATTATTGCCCCTTTGAGAGCAGCCAAAGAGGCTGGGGCAATCATAGCTATGACAAAAGCAATATTCTTAAATATATTTGGAGAATTGCTGGGCAATAGTCTCTCAGCGATCGATAAATATATGCCCTTGACATATAACGGATATGGTGACAAGGCTTATAATCAAATGAAGGAGCGTTTTCAAGAAATTGTTAATAAACAAGCCTGATTACATCACACACTTAGGTTCATATAGGTTTTTTTAGGTTCGTTTTGGTACTGCACCAAAATGAACCTATTAATTTTTTGCAGGTACCATTTCTATTTTCTAATTTTGGGCTCCGAATTCGCGAGAATACAGACGAAACGCGTGGAATCTGATTATCGAGAATCTCGATTGTCTCACAATTAAGATTTTTAGAAAATGTATCAGATTAAAAAAGAAGAAGTGCAGTACATCAGGCACAACGGGGCAATGATTCCCGAACAACTGCTGATTAGCATGGCTAAGAACGCAGACACTATCGAAGAAGCCAGAAGTTATCTCATATCGCTGATGGCTCATGGACTGATATTCGGTATCCGTGACTATATATATAAGGTGAACGAGATACGCGAACATCATCATTTGGCACCCATCCCTATCCCAGAGGATATGGATGACATGACGAATGGACGAAAAAAGTATAAGAAGAGTCCTGAAGACATGGCTAGGGAGAAGTACAAGCGTATGAGCGAAGCAATGAAGAATGGTGTGCTAAAGACTGCTCTGGAAGAAATAGCAGACAAGAGAATGGAACTGATTAACAAGAAAGCCGTGTGGATAGGAGTGTATCATGTGGTACACGACAGACTGGATGGCGGTATCGTAAAGAATACATTCTACACGACTGCTAAAGCTATAGAGCCTGACAATTGGCCTGCCAAGTTCAGAATCAGCGAGGATACAATGAGCAATTATGCGCATCACATATCTTGTAAGGATAGCTTGGAGGCATATTTCGACATGGATGAGAATCCTTTCAAGGAACTCTGTGATGCCTTTTTGGAGGTGCTTTCGCGCATGATTCTTACGAACGCTTACGAATAACGGTGCGTTCTTACGAATTTGTTTACGAATAATTTACGAGCTTACGAATACGCCCCCTGAGGTTATTTTTTATCTCTACCTTTGCATCGTCAAAAGGAACATAACAGTTCTCTGATGGCGATGCAAATTTTAGTTTAATAATTTAGAATTAAGAATTTAGAGAGAAAATGAAAAAGAAGATTACAGTATCGACGCTGCCGAATGGATATGCAGTGAAGATTGACGAAAAGGAGTACATGTACTTCGGTGTGGCCGACCTGATAAAGGGGGTGTGCATACACGCAGGACTGGGACGAAAGAGTCCGCTATCGGTCTACAATCGCGATGCGCTACTGAAGGCGATGAGCGAGGGTGGCACAGAGCAGAAGCTGCAGGAGGAAGTGGACAGACTGAGAATAGAGGTGTATAACTTAAGAAACAGACTGAATGAAAACAAGAAAGAACAAGAGGGGCATCAAGGTGAAGAAGGGCTGTGTGTCCTGTAAATACAAGGAGATCGACTCGAAAGGTCGCCGCCACTGCACCAAGTGTTCAACCATCGAGGAGGGTTACTGCACCAAGTGGCGCATGGCCGATGCACTCAGAATGAAGAGAAATCCCTTCGGCATCATCAAAAGCCAGGAGTATCTGCACTACGTGCGAGACATTCGCATAGACGAGGCTGAGAAGGCATGGCATGGCGATACGTCGCCAGGACGCGAAATAGAGGATATCCGCAAGGAGTATTGTGCAAAACAAAAAAGCATAAGTTATGGCTTTTAATGGCCTACGGATTTTACGGATTATACAGATAATTCTTTTATTAATAACCCGAGTCGGAATGTAGCAGAAAGATGAGTGAGGAAAAGTATCCGGATGTAATTGAGCTCAAACTAAAACCCGCTTTTCCTGTAGACACACGACTCATAATACATTTACGACAATGAAAATAAAGAAGTATGTAGAAATGCCAGAAGAAATTCTGGTTCGCCTCTCAGAAGGCTTGAGTGTTCAGGGTGGTATGCAGAAAGACCATCACACAGGTAAGTTGGTTTTTAATCCGCACGATGTGGCGGCCTATAAACCGGGCTATAAGCGACCGACGGAGATCCCGATTGGTGAGACGGACTTCGGTAGGTTTACTGAAACACCTAAGACCATTAAACGCTATGAAAGCTATCCCAAACGTATGGGGGCTGCCCGCATGATTGCGGCCTCAGAGCGTAGTGCCATCGATTTTAAAAATGCGATTATGAACCGTGAGATTGTAGAAAGAGTATAATAACTAAAAAGTAAAGATTATGAAAAAGTTTGAGTCACAGTTGGGACAAATTGTTTTGTATAGCGAGAATATCGATGATCTGATCCAGAATATGGAGTATGATGCAGTATTGCTGGCTAAGGATATAATACCTGTGTTGGGTAAATGTAACCCCAAGAACCCTTATGACTGCGATGTGCTGATGATACTTGTATCGCGTATTGCGGCTATGGTCGTAACCAATGTGGAAGGCGATGACTATGATGCGGAGAAACGTGTAAGGGCAAGTTTTGACTACTACCTGGACTGTTTCCGCAAGGCTAAGAATGGTGAGATAGAATACGAGGAGTTTGATGTGAAATAATTTGACTATGGAATTTTGCTATCAGAAGAATTTTAGTAATCCTACTTTGCCCGTTGACGAAGCGCAGTTTTATGCGCTCGTCAGGGCAGAGAAGTGGAACGAGAATATCGATAAGTATCGTGAAACTGGTGATGCAGCGCTGAAGCGCAAACTGCCTGCATTTATATTCCAGGCGACGTTCGACGAGACAACATCGCCGAAGGGTAGGAAAGGCGCATGGCGCAAGCAAGCGGCCACACGGCTGACAGGTCTGGTGGTGATGGATCTGGACCACGTGGAGAATCCGCTGTCGCTCTATCAGGGATGGATAGAGAAAGGGCTCGACCTGAAAGCCCTAGGTATAGTGCTAATATATATCAGTCCAAGTGGTAAGGGACTAAAGATAGTTTTCAAAGCCCGACTGGACTGGGGAAACCTTATCGACAACCAGCACGCTATGGCGAAAATACTGGGCGACGATGTGGAGCCTGATGAGGCATGCAAGGATTCTTCGAGAATGAGTTATATATGTAAAGAATCTGACATTTTGTATATTGATAAAGAACTGTTTGCGTATGAGAACAAGGAATATGGTGAGAGATATGATGCTCTATATAGAGACGGTCATAGCCAGGCTACGCGAGAAGTCTTGGACAAGCCAAGCGGCCGCTCGATCTCTGATCGCTTGCTACCGCAGGGACGCAAGAAAGCCGAGCGCTCGACTACGCTCGACATGTCAGCACCCCAAATGTCATCTCGACTAAGCGGAGCGAACGTGTCATCTCGACTAAGCGGAGCGCATGGAGAGATCTCTACGGCAGCCGGAGGAGATTCCTCGACTACGCTCGGAATGACAGAGGGTGGTACGCTCGGAATGACAGAGGGTGGTACGCTCGACATGACAAGTGGGGGATCGCTCGGAATGACAACGGGGCGTGAAGAAAAAACATTCAAGGGCATACCTTATGAAGACATTATTGATGAGTGGTGGAAGATTAATGGCGGAGTGCCGCAAGAGGGTGAGAGAAATGTTAAGCTGTATCAACTGGCAGTTAGTCTACGTGCTATTTGCGATAATAATAAGCAGCTGGTTTATAACGTACTACCTCGTCTGGGCCTGGATAATCTTGAGGTTGAGCGTATAGTAGAATCCGCATGTAAGGAAACGCCAAAGGGCTTGTCGAAGGCTATGCAGGAGGTACTAGCCACGCTGATGCCGAAGAAGCCTGAGGCGCCAACTGAACGAGAGATTGACCAATGGCTCTGGGATTGGGGTGAGCAGATAGAGGGACTATTTGGTGACTTCCCGCTGCTGAAGGATATCTGCAAGGGCCTGAAGAAGAACCAATATGTGGCAGCACTATTCGTAGCTGGAGGATTTATGATGACGCTGATGACTCGCTGCACTTACAGCTTCTATCATCGTCCAGAGGAACAGCGCAGATTGAACTGCGAGGTGCAGATTATTGGTGATCCTGCAAGTGGTAAGAGCTTTGCCACAAGACTCTACAAGCAATTGATTGCTCCAATCATAGCAGCTGACAGGGTGGGCAAGGAGGCAATAAACGCCTACCGCGAACAGATGAAAACCAAAGGCGCCAACAAGGAAAAACCTAAGAAACCAAAGGTGGTAATCCGCGTGCATCCCGCACGAACCAGTAACGCTCAGTTCATTCAGGATATGGTGAACGCCGTGGAGGATGTGGATGGCGAGAAGATGCAGCTGCACATGCTGACCTTTGACACCGAGCTTGATAACACCCTGAGAGTGCAGAAGGGCGGTAGTTGGATGGATAAGGAGTCGCTGGAACTTAAAGCATTCCACAACGAAGAAGATGGTCAGTTCTATAGCAATATGGATTCAGTAGTCGAAAACTTCATTGTTACGTGGAACTACATCTATACAGGTACTCCGCTGGCGCTGAAGGCCAAAATCAATGAGCGAAACTTCGGTTCTGGATTGGCTACTCGACTGACGTGTATCCCGTTGCCGCCAACCAACTTTGAGATGATAAGTCGCGAGAGCACTAAGGATGCCGAAAGCGACAACCGATTGAAAGAGTGGGGAGAGAAGCTCGACAAGATGAAAGGTGTGCTGACGCTTGGCAAGATAGTAGACGAACTCTACGACTGGACCGCCCGCCGCATGGAAGATGCCAAGGAGGACAACTCGAAGGCAGAAGAGATGCTGCTAAAGCGATGTGCCTACCACGGAATAAACTTCGCCGCGCCATTCATAGTGATGCGTCACTGGGATAAAATCCGCCAGGATGGACCATACTTCTGCGGTGAATTCGATACAGATGCAATAGACTGGAAACTGGCCGAACTCATCGTGAACATCCAGTACGCCTGTCAGCGTCACTACTTCCTGGCACTAGCCGAGAAATACTTCGACGACCAAATGAAGGAAATCTCGGTTAACGCTCATCGTAACAGCAAAACCATTGATAATTTCAATCGCTTGCCAGATGAGTTTACTGTAGAGGACGTGATGCAATGTTTTGCCATCGGCAAAGAAAATATTGCAAGAGTAAAGATAAGCAGACTGATAAAGGATAATTTCGTCGAGAAGATTGGGGAATTCCCAGAAAATGGATCGTCGAAGGCCGTATATCAGAAAACGGGGCTGATTATGAGATAGCAACGTAGCAACATAGCAACATCTAAAGTTTAAGTAAGAAATGGAACCAATAGTACAATTGAATAGTAATGCAAAACTCTCCGAGCACTTGGCTTCGCCGAGTGAGGCTACGCTCGGCCATTCGAACAAGCTCGATGGCTCTCACTTATCGCCTCACTTTAAGCTCGGGGAGTTTACGAAGAGCAGCAGTCATCCTGAAGTGTATAACATCCCTAGCCACGAAGCTATCGCAAACCTGAAGAGGGTTTGCGAGTGGCTGGAGGTTTTGAGGAAGAGGTATAATGAGCGGTATAACGCTTGTCATCTCGAGCACCATCCCTCTGTCATGTCGAGCGGAGTCGAGCGCTCGGCTTTGCCGCTTGGCTTGTCCAAGACTTCTCCTAGAGGAGATCATGAGATCTCTCCACGCGCTGCGCTTGGTCGAGATGACAAAGGAGGGGCGCTTGGTCGAGATGACAAAGGAGGGGCGCTTAGTCGAGATGACAGGAGGGAGGATGGTCGAGATGACAAAGGAGGGGCGCTTGGTCGAGATGACAAAGGAGGGGCGCTTAGTCGAGATGACAAAGGAGGGGGGACGCTCGGGATGACAACGGCCCCAGTGTCATCTCGACCAAGCGCAGCGCATGGAGAGATCTCTGAGAAGCCGATAATCATCAACTCCGGTTATCGATCGCCGCAGTTGAATCGGAAGATTGGTGGTGTGAAGAACTCTAATCATCTTACTGGGTGTGCGGTGGACATCCGGGTGACGGGGATGGAGCAGGCGAAACAGTATGCGGAGATATTGCGGGAATACCCCGACGAATCGCATCAAGACTTCGACGAATTGCTGATAGAAAAGAATCGCTACGGCGCCATTTGGCTGCATTTTGCCGTGCGCCCGCGCGAGAATCGACGACGATTTTTGTATATTAATGCTTAAAATCGTTGGTGGATTGAAAAAAAATACCTAATTTTGCACACTGAAATGAGAATTAAGAACTATATCACTATAATGCTACTGCTGGCGGCTAACACATTGTTAGCAAGACCACAGCTACATGATCTGAATATTAAGGTGGTGCTGAGCAGAAACGGCGACGCACGCATAACCGAGACCCGACTGATGAGTATAGACAGTGAGGGTACGGAGTGCTTCATTGGTCTGGCCAACATGGGCGAGAGCGAGATACGCGACCTGGAGGTGACTGACGAGAGCGGCACGCGGTTCATGAACGTGGACTGGGATATACACGAGGACCGCTCGTGGAAGACAATGAAGTGCGGCATAGTACGCACCAAGAGCGGCTACGAGATATGCTGGGGCTTGGGCGATAGCGGCGAGCGCACATACATGACCACCTATACGATGACAGGGCTGGTACGTGGATATCCCGATGCCAACGCTATGCGCCACGTGTTTCTTGACGAGGGTGTGAACCCGAAACCGGAGCATGCCAAGCTGACCATAATGGGCGAGGACTCTACGATGGTGTTTAATGCCGACAGTTGCGGCGTGTGGGGATTCCGCTTTAACGGCGATGTGTGGTTTGAAAATGGCATGGTGATGGCTGAGACTACCGACGGGCCGATGACCAGCGAGGCCGGGCTGTACATGATGGTGCAGTTCCCCTTGAGCATGTTTGAGCCGCACGTGATGGAGAGCGTGACCTTCGAGGAGAAGAAGAACGAGGCTTTCGAGGGCAGCGACTACGTGGACAACGGCGATGAGGAGGTGGACTGGAACGATCCGATGACACTTTTCGGAGTTTTATACGTGCTGGTGGTATTTGTATCGCCCGTGGTGGGTGGTATATGGTTTGTGGTGTACAAATGGCGTGCCCGCCGACGTGTGAACAAGGACCTGACGTGGTATCGCGACATACCGCTGAACGGAAATCTGCAGGAGGCAAATAACATACTGAACGCGTACAAGTGGTGCGGAGCCGACTACAACAACCTGCTGTCGGCATGCATACTGAAGCTGATAGACCTGGGTGCCATAGCCATAGAGACGCACCCCAACAGCAAGGGTAAGTTGGAGCCTAACTTCACCATCTACCGACTGCCTGATTCGGACAAGCAGCCAGTGCTGTTGCGCAAGATACACAACATATTTGAGCAGGCTGCTGGTGGCGACAAAGTGCTGGAGCCAAAGGAACTGAAGCAGTATATGAAGAGCACCTTCAACTCGAAGGTAACCGACTCGTTCATAGACACGCTGCACACGCAGACGTCGATAAAGAAATATAAGAACCGCGAGGACGAAGTGCGACAGGTGTTTGGACTGAAGAAATTCCTGAAGGAGTTTACGCTGCTCGACGAGCGTGGTGTGAACGAGGTGAAGCTGTGGAAGGATTATATGGTGTATGCCACGCTGTTTGGCATAGCCGACCAGGTGATACGCGACATGAAGAAGATAAATCCTGCCTACTTCGATATGGACAAGGTGGCTAGCCAGATGGCCGACGATATGACGCTGCCTACCATCTACTCGGTGATGCATCGGAGTACGGCACGAGCTGCAACGAATAAGGCGGCACGCGAAAGCCGTGCACACGGCGGTGGCGGACACTCGTCGTGGGGAGGCGGCGGAGGCGGCTTCTCAGGCGGTGGCGGCGGAGGAGGAGTTCGCTGAACTACATTAAACATTAAAGATTAAACATTAAAGATTGATATCGAAGATATATGACTAAGAGACTATTTTTATCAGCTGTTTTGGGGCTGGCGATGATAAGTGGCTTGTCGGCCCAGGAGCGTAAGGAGCTCCACATATTGAGTGCTAACGATATGCATGCGGCTATAGAATGCATGCCACGACTGGGATTTGTGGCCGACTCGCTGCGTGCACTGTATCCCGACCTGTTGGTGCTGAGCGCTGGCGACAACCGTTCGGGCGATCCGCTGAACGATATGTACGAGATACCGGCATACCCCATGGTGGCGCTGATGAACATTATAGGATTCTCGGCATCGACACTGGGCAACCACGAGTTTGACTCGGGACAGGAGGGACTGGCCAAGCTCATCTCGCTGGCGTCGTTCCCACATCTGTGTGCCAACGTACATCCCGACAAGAAGTGGAACATGCACGTGAAGCCTTATCAGATATTCGACTGCGGCGGCATAAGCGTGGGTGTGCTGGGTATCACGGCGCTGGGCACTATGGGTATACCCGAGAGTCACCCCGCACGAATGACGGAGATATCATTCAGCGACCCGCTGGAGACGATAAACAAGTATAAGTTTCTGCGCTCGAAGTGCGACGTGGTGCTGCTGCTGAGTCATCTGGGATACAGCACCGATACCACTTTTACTG
The DNA here is from genome assembly GCA_902761905.1 of uncultured Prevotellaceae bacterium. Classification (GTDB taxonomy): domain Bacteria; phylum Bacteroidota; class Bacteroidia; order Bacteroidales; family Bacteroidaceae; genus Prevotella. Next base: position 45,579 of record CACWMK010000011.1, on the reverse strand, counting down.
CCAGTCTGCCATGGGTAGACATCATCGTGGGCGGACATAGTCACACCCAGCTTGCTGGCGGCGAGATGCACCATGGAGTGTATGTGACGCAGAACACCAACCGACTGGCACGCGTGACACACACCACACTGACCGTGGAGAACGGCAAGGTGGTGGACCGCAAGGCAGAGAACATAGCTATACGCGGACAGAAGAACACGAACGAGGTGGTAGGCGCTCTGGTAGAGTTTATATCGCGCAACCCATACTTCCAGCGTGTGCTGGCCAAGGCCGATACTCCATTTGAGACCTACGAGGAGCTGGGCAACATGATGTGCGACGCATTCATAGCCGAGGGTAAGGCCGACCTGAGTTTCCAGAATGCAGGTGGCGTGCGTTACGAGAAGCACGATGCTGGCGACATAACAGTGGCCGACGTGCTGCGACTGGACCCGTTCCAGAATGAGGCTATCATGCTGGAGCTTACAGGTAAGGAACTGGCCGAAATGATGTTGAAGTGTGCCGAGAATGATAACAACAATTTCCCATACGTGGGCGGAATGAAGGTGGAGTACACCCGCGACCCACAGACCAAGAAGATAAAGAAGGCGACACTGCTTGACCTGGACGGCAAGAAGCTGAACCTGAAGAAGACCTATCGTGTGGTGTCGAACAGCTACACAGTAGCCATCAGTCCTACCAACCGCAAGGACCCAGGCACTGGTTTGGGGCGTGTGACACCCGAGCTGACTATGGACTATCTGCAGCATCAGGGCCACGTGAACTATAAGGGAGTGACGAGACTAACCGAGAAATAATATTTTTTATCAATAACAATCAATATCAATTAAATCTTAAGACATTATGGCTTATTCAGAAACATCAACCACGGGTTATGGCACCCGAGTAGGCAACTCGTTCAAAGCGATTGGTACAGGACTCTTACTGTTCTGTGCTGGTACCGCACTGTTGTGGTGGAACGAAGGTCGCGCCGTGAAAACCGAAGACATGCTCAACGAGGTTGGGAAGAACTACGTTGAGATGGAGAATCCTAACAAGAAGGATGCATCGCTTGAGGGTGAGCTGATTTGCGGAACAGCAATGGCCACCACCGAAGACTCTTTGGTAGACAAAGATTTTGGAGTAGGAGCTAAAGCCATCAGCCTGAAGCGCACCACCGAGTACTATCAGTGGGTGGAGCACGTAAAGGAGACTAAGAAGGACAAACTTGGCGGTTCGGAAGAGGTTACAAGAGAGTATACTTACACCAAGTCGTGGGTGAGCAGTCCCGTTCAGTCGAGCGAGTTTAAGGATCCTGCTTATCAGAACAAGAATATGGTGCTGACCACCATCGAGGACGACCAGCAGTATGCTGAGAACGTGTCGTTTGGTGCGTATAAGTTGAACGAGAGCTTGATTCACAGCATTTCTTCGCGAGAGGCTATGGATCTGGCCATCGCCGAGGATATGCTGAAGCAGTTTGACGCCACCACCAAGACCGCCTACGAGCGTTTCTATGGTGTGCAGAAGCCTGCTCAGCAGCAGCCCGCACAGCAGCCTGCACAGACAACAGCCATCCCCGATTCGGTTCGCGCTATGCTGCCCGACTCTGTAAAGGCACAGCTCGACTCTCTCCAGGCTGTAAACGATAGTATAGCAAAGGCTATGGAGGCTGCCCAGAACAAGAAGGACCTGGAGTATGTACACCAGGCTGGCAACGTGCTGTACTTCGGACGTGTGCCCGGAAGTCCTGAGGTGGGTGATGTTCGTGTGACATTCGAGAAGGTGATACCTGCCAAGGTTACAGTGATGGCTGTGGTCGACGGCGATACATTTAAGCCTTACAAAGCCAAGAACGGAAAGCGCTATCAGACCCTGAGAATGGGTAAGAAGAGCGGCGACGAGATAGTAGATGCCGACAAAGATGCCAACACCATGTTTACTTGGTTCCTGCGTCTGATCGGCTGTCTGATGGTAATCGGCGGACTGAAGGGTATCTTCGGATTTATTGAGATGATCCTCAAGGTGGTTCCATTCATCGCCGGAATCTTCGGATGGGGCGTTGGTATCGTTTGCACCGTGATCGGTGTGGTATGGAGCCTTATCGTCATCGCTCTGGCATGGCTGTTCTATCGCCCGCTGCTGGGTATCGCTCTGTTGGCACTTGCCGGATTCCTGGTATGGGTATTCGCATTCAAGGGCAAGGATAAGTTGAAGGAACTGGCCGCAAAGGCTAAAGCCAAGAACGAAGTACCTGCAGTATGAAAAAGATAGTAATATTCGCAATGATGTGCCTGTGCGCCTTGACCGGCGTACGGGCACAGGTTGTGAAAAACGCAACCAAGTGGTGGGACGGTTCGGTGCTGTATACCGCTACTGTGGATAAGGATGGCGACGTGGTGATGCGTGGCGTGACGGCCCAGGACGGCCGCTATAAGTTCTCGCTCTCGAAGGGCGAGGTTGCCGGTACTTATTATCTGACCAAGGAGAATCCTGACGACTATATGCCAGTGCGTGGCATCATGGGCGACAAGGTGCAGCTGGTGAACAAGGAGGGTATGACCTTCCTGGCTGTGCGTAAGAAGAATAAGGACGCCAGTCATATACTGGTGATGACACCCGACAATGTGCAGCGATGCGTAGAACAGGAGGTAAAGGCCGAACAAGAGCCGGTGAGCGATATGCTGGCCAACTGGCTGATGAACACCACCTATCTGAGCCATTTCTCGAAGGACGAACTGCGACTGATGCGCAACGAGATTCTGGCACGTCACGGATGGAAGTTCCAGGCTAAGGATCTGCAGGACTACTTCAGCCAGAAGGCGTGGTATCGCCCTGTGGAGAGCAATTCGCAGATACGTCTGAGCATCATCGAGGAAACCAATCTTCAGCTCATCCGCAGCGAGGAACAGGTGCCCGACGACGAGCGTGGCTACGTGGACTACACCAGCGCTGAGTACACCAAGGGCCTGCGCGAGCTGGTTGACGGTCAGGAGAGCGACTTCCCTGGCGGACTGGCCGACGACGGACGCGGACCTGACGAGATCGACGGCGTGATGGTATATACCGTATCGAGCGAGCTCGATCTGCTGAAAGCGCTGGGCAACGACCGCACCATCGTAATCGAGGAGAACGCTCATCTCAACCTGTCGAGAGTATTGGAGACCGAGGCTCTGTTCCGTGGCTATAAGAACCGTCGCTGGTGTGTAGACCCGATGGATATCCAGGGCATGGAGCCCATCATCGTGAGTGAGAGCGAAAGCGACGGACAGCAGCTGGTGTTGGTCAACTTCAAGAATCTCACCATCAAGGGTGCAGGACACTCGAGTGTGGAGGTGGATCCACGCTATGCATTCGTGTTCAGATTTGTGAACAGCTCTAACATCGTGATCGAGAACCTGACGATGGGACACACCGAGGGCGGATTCTGCTCAGGTGGTGTGATTGGCGCCAATGTGGCCAGCCATCTCACCGTGAAGAACTGCGACCTGTACGGCTGTGGTACCTACGGACTGGATCTGTGGGAGACCTACGACTTTAAGCTTATAAACTCTAATATCCACGACTGCACCTACGGCATAATGCAGCTGAACAAGTGCACACTGACAGCGTTTGAGCATTGCGACTTCTTCAACAATCGCGAGTACACGCTGATAGAGGGTTGGGGTTGCAATGGCGTGAAGTTTGAGGACTGCCGCATATTTGCCAATTGGGGCGATGCCGACCTTTTTAACTTCGACACCCTGTTTGTGCTCAACGGTTGTAAGATATATCACCCCAAGGAGCACCTGGGCAAGCTGGACAACTGCAAGCAGACCGGGCCGAAGACCAAGTTTGTGGATAATCCCCTCGACACTAGCATCGAGGCACGTAAAATAGGACCTGATCAACAATAAAACCTAGGAACAATGAAGAAATTAGCAATCATAGCAATAGGCATGGCCGCAGTGATGATGGCCTGCACCAATAAGGGCAAGACAGCCCCTGGCGACGGAAGCGACAGCGACTCGGTAGCCGTCGACTCACTGATAGCCGAACAGGCTGACACCACTCCACGCCCCATGTTCATCTGGATGCAGGATGGCAAGAACATGCAGATGCACTACTGGGCTAACATCGCAGAGCTGAAGAAGACTCAGGACAATGCTGAATACTTCGACGAGATGATGAACAACTGGACGCTTCAGGACGGTTTCCGCCGCAATCGTGCATCGTACACCAAGTTGCTGGGCGAAAACAACAAGTGTCTTGGCATAAAGTACACTGCTGAGGTGCTGAAGGATCCTGACGGCAAAGATGCATCGTATGGCGAGATTCACGGTCGCGAGGGTATCCCTGCAGCCGGACTGAAGTACGAGTTTACCGACAAGAAATTTAATGCCCGCAATATGAGCGGATTCTACGTAGCGGTGACCGACGAGTATCTGGCATCGCGCAAGCTGATAGACATGCGCAGACTGCAGAACGTAAAACCTCTGCCTGCCAACGTAATCAAACAGCTTGAGGGCGAATACAAGATGAAGACTGCAAAGTCGCAGCTGCTGTCGCAGGGCAACAAGTACAGCTATGGTATCCTGCAGTTCAAGGGCAAGTACAAGACTGAGAAGGAGTTTGGGCAGAAGGTTGACAAGTGTCTGGCTCTGGAGGTTGTAATGGCTGGCGATAAGGTGTACTCTTTCCCTGTGGAGGGTTATATCTACGAGGGCATGAGCACATGGCATGCCGACGACGATGGCGAGTACTACGGTTGTCAGATAACACTGTTTGAGGCCCCCGACGATGCCATCGAAATCGCATACATAGAGGGTGCACCCGAGAGCATCACCACTGGTATGTTCTACATTCGCGAAGGCAAGATGACTCGCGAGCGCTACGAGGTGTACCACGTCATGGTGGACGAGAACGCACCACTATGGAAAAAGGATATAGCCGAGGTGATGAAACTATATGTAGCCGATAACCCAAGCGCACATAAGGGTGCTAAGTTTGCTAAGTTCCGCTGGCTCGATATCGATACCGACAACAATGATGAGCTGTGGATACGTTCGGCCGACGACAAGCACGGAGCATTCTTCAACCGTATCAACGGAAAGTGGGGACTGATAGCTAGTGAGGGAGCCGACCATAAGGTGGAGTTCCGTTTCGACTACAGCGGCAACAATAGCCCCGGATATCTGATGGTTACGAGCGATGACGGCAACCCATCAACCTTTACTACTGTATACGAGATACGCAACAGTAAGGTGGTGCATAAGTTTACCAAGCACGAGGTTTATGGCGAGCTGGATGGTTGCACACTGGATGGAAAGGCTATCAATATCGAGGCTGGACAGAAGTGGCTGGATGCGCTGCCAAAGGATAGCAATTTCGCTATCTGGTGGCAGGACATTAACGAATAACCGAAGAGGGAATATTGCCGAACTGACGGTTGACGACCTGAAGAGTTGTTTCGCCTCGCGCGCTAATATATAATATATAGGTATAGCAGATGAAGAAAATGATAACGATATTAGGGCCAACGGCTTCGGGCAAAACGCCCGTAGCCGCTCACCTGGCCGCAAAGATAGGAGGAGAAATAATCTCGGCCGACTCGCGCCAGGTATATCGACGCATGGATATAGGTACGGGAAAGGACCTCGCTGATTATACATTAAACATTAATCATGAAACATTAAACATTCCCTACCACCTGATCGACATCTGCGAACCAGGCACGAAGTACAATCTGTTTCAATATCAGCAGGACTTTTTTGATGCCTATCAGGACATTGAGAGCAGGGGAGCTGTACCCATACTGTGTGGTGGTACGGGCCTGTATATCGAGGCTGTGTTGAAGGGCTACAAACTATCGCCCGTGCCGCAGAATCAGGAACTGCGCGATAGTCTGGAGGGCAAGTCGCTGGCAGAGTTGACCACAATGCTGGCCGAACTGAAACAGCGCACAGGATCGAACATGCACAACACCACCGATGTGGACTCGTGTCAGCGTGCCATCCGTGCGATAGAAATAGAGACGTATAATCTCGAAAATCCTGTGCCACGACGCGAACTGCCGCCTGTAGATTCGCTCATCATCGGCATAGACATCGACCGCGATTTGCGTCGCGAAAAAATCACTAGAAGGCTGAAGACCAGACTGGATGAAGGCATGGTCGACGAAGTGCGAAAACTTCTCGACGAAGGAATTGCACCCGAAGACTTGATTTATTACGGATTGGAGTATAAATTCTTGACAGAATATATTACAGGACAGCTCACTTTTGATGAGATGTTCAAACGTCTGGAGATAGCAATACATCAGTTTGCCAAGCGCCAGATGACATGGTTCCGCGGAATGGAGCGAAGAGGCTTTACTATCCACTGGATAGACGCCACACTCCCGATGGATGAGAAAGTTGATAAAATCATAAAGCTCAATGTTTAATCTTTAATGTTTAATATATACCGATGGCAGTAGAAAGTTCAAGATGGGGCATACTGTATTGCCCGAAGACAAGTTTCCTGTCCAACCCACGCAAGCGTTGGGAGAAGATTCAGAAGGCTCTGGACGAGCGCAACGTGATGTACGACTTTGTACAGAGCGAGACGGCAGAGAGTGTGGAACGACTGGTGAAAATGATGATTCAGAATGGCTACAAGACCATTGTGATAGTAGGTGGCGACTCGGCTCTGAACGACGCTGTGAACTGCCTGATGATGGAGGAGAAATCGGTGCGCGACGAGATAGCGCTGGGAGTGATACCCAATGGCGTGCTGAACGATTTTGCCAAGTTCTGGGATCTTGACGGTGACGACGTAGAGCAGACCATCGACTGGCTGATACAGCGCCGTATACGCAAGATAGACTTGGGCTGCATACGCTATACCAACAAGCAGGGCGACAAGTGCCATCGCTACTTCCTGAACTGCATCAACATCGGACTGACTGCCGACATAATGAACCTGCGCCGACAGACTCGCAGCCTGTTCGGGTCGCACACGCTGTCGTTTATTGTATCGGTGTTTGTGATGCTGTTCTACCGTATGGAATATAAGATGAAACTGAAGATAAACAGCGACGTTATCGACCGCAAGGTGATGACCGTGTGCATAGGTTCTGGTCCAGGCTACGGACAGACTCCTAATGCTGTGCCATACAACGGTATGCTGGATGTGAGCGTGGTATATCACCCCGAGGTGGTGCAGCTGATAGAGGGATTGTGGCTGCTGGTGGCAGGACGATTCCTTAACCATCGCAGTGTGCACCCGTATCGCACTAGAGAGGTTGAGGTGGAATATGCCAAAAAAGCCATCGTGGGGATAGACGGACGAATGATGAAAACACCCGTGGGAAGCTACCGTATAAATGTGGAACAAGAAGTTGTAAATTTTTTGATACCAGGATAAGAAATAAGGCGCGCAATTGTTGCGCGCCTTATTTGTTGAAGTGTCAATAATTGTTAAATAACCCGTGGAAATAGTTGCACATTGCGGGAAAATTACTACCTTTGGAAAATCAAATTGATATTCACTAATAAATACCTTTAGACAGGAACTATGAGCTATCTACGATTAGAAAAAGCCGTGATGACTAACCTGCAGGAGAGTCTCCGCCGTGAGTTCCTCCGAACAAACCGTTCGGGCGCATATAGCAGCTCTACGCTTGTAGACTGCAACACGCGTAAGTACCACGGATTGCTGGTAGTTCCCGTACCTGAGTTGGATGATGAGAACCATGTGCTCTTGTCATCGCTCGACTGTACGGTTATCCAGCATGGAGCCGAGTTCAACCTCGGACTGCACAAGTATCAAGGCAACAATTTCAGCCCTAACGGACACAAGTACATCCGTGAGTTTGACGCCACCACTGTGCCTACTACTACCTATCGTGTAGGTGGCGTAATCTTAAAGAAGGAAGTAATCTTCCAGCACTATGAGGATCGCATTCTGATTCGTTATACTCTGGTTGATGCACACTCAGCTACTACACTACGTTTCCGTCCGTTCCTGGCATTCCGCTCGGTTCGCCAGTTTACCCACGAGAATTCAACCGCTAGCAGAGAGTACACCGAAGTAGAGAACGGTATCAAGACATGTATGTATGCCGGATATCCCGACCTATACATGCAATTCTCGAAGAAAAACGAGTTTGTATTCCAACCCGACTGGTATCGTGGCATTGAGTATCCTAAGGAGCAGGAGCGTGGTTACGCTTCGAACGAGGACCTCTACGTGCCAGGCTATTTCGAGGTGCCCATCAAGAAGGGCGAGAGCATTATCTTCTCAGGCTCTACGTCGGCTATTAAGCCATCGGCTATGAAGAAGCTGTTTGATGAGGAGGTAGGAGAGCGTGTACCACGCGATAACTTCTACCACTGTCTGGTAACAGCTGCCCACCAGTTCCATCGTAGAGAGAACGTTCACGACCGCTATCTGCTGGCTGGCTATCCCTGGTTCAAGTGTCGTGCTCGCGATACATTTATCGCTCTGCCAGGACTGACTCTTGCCATCGGCGAGATTGACTACTTTGAGAAGGTGATGAAGACTGCCGAGCGCGATCTGCGTGCGTTTATGGAGGAGAAACCTCTGAGCGGAAAGATCTACGAGATGGAGCAGCCCGATGTGCTCCTGTGGGCTGTTTGGGCTATGCAGCAATATGCCAAGGAAGTGGGCCGCGACAAGTGTTTCGAGATGTATGGTAAGCTGCTGCAGGATATTATCAAGTATATCCTTGACGGCAAGCATCCTAACCTGCGTCTAGATGACAACGGACTGCTATATAGCAATGGTCGCGACAAGGCCGTGACATGGATGAACTCTACGGCCAACGGCAAACCAGTAGTGCCACGTTCGGGCTACATCGTAGAGTTTAACGCCCTGTGGTACAACGCCCTGAAGTTCTGCGCCCTGATGGCCAGCGAAAAGGGCGACGTACAGGGTGCTGCAACAATCGAAACCCTGGCCACACAGGTTAAGGACTCGTTTGTTGAGACATTCGTCAACGAGTACGGCTATCTGCTCGACTATGTGGATGGCAATATGATGGACTGGAGCGTTCGCCCCAATATGATATTTGCTGTAGCATTCGACTACTCGCCGCTGAACCAGCAGCAGATGAAGAGTGTGGTAGATATCTGCACACGCGAGTTGCTCACGCCTAAGGGTCTGCGCTCGCTGTCGCCAAAGAGTGGTGGTTACAACCCCATCTACGTTGGTCCGCAGACACAGCGCGATTATGCCTACCACCAGGGCACAGCATGGCCTTGGTTGGGAGGATTCTATATGGAAGCCTGCCTGAAGCTTTACAAGCGCAGTCGTCTGAGTTTCGTAGAGCGACAGATGGTGGGCTATGAGGACGAGATGGACTATCATGCCATCGGAACAATCTCTGAACTTTTCGACGGCAACCCGCCATTCCATGGTCGTGGAGCCATGTCGTTTGCTATGAACGTGGCCGAGATTCTCCGCACGCTCAAGTTGATGGAAAAGTATTCATATCAAAAGTAAGGAGGAACGACTATGAAGGTATTAATGTTTGGATGGGAGTATCCTCCTCACGTATTCGGTGGACTTGCCACCGCTAACTACGGAATCTCTGAGGGCTTGAAGGCTCAGGGCGATATCGAGACCGTGCTTTGCTTGCCTCACCCGTTTGGTGATGAGAGTCAGCACGCCTGCCGTATCGTAGCCATGAACGCTGTACCCATTGCCTATCGCGACGTTAGCTACGACTACGTAAAGCAGCGTGTGGGCAACATTATGGATCCCGATTATTATTTCAAACTTCGCGATCATATCTACGCCGACTTTAACTATATGAACGTGAACGACCTTGGTGCAATGGAGTTTGCCGGTGGCTATCCAGGTAATCTGCACGAGGAAATCAACAACTACTCGATCATCGCCGGTCAGGTGGCCCGTGCCGAGGAGTTCGACATCATTCACGCTCACGACTGGCTGACATTCCCTGCAGGAATACATGCCAAGCAAGTAAGCGGCAAACCTCTCTGTATCCATGTTCACGCTACAGACTTTGACCGTTCTCGTGGTAAGGTTAATCCTACTGTTTACAGCATTGAGAAGAACGGTATGGACTGGGCTGACTGTATCATGTGTGTATCCGAATTGACACGACAGACGGTAATCAACCAGTATCATCAGGACCCACGCAAGTGCTTCACTGTTCACAATGCAGTATACCCACTGCCACAGGAGTATCAGGACATTCCACGTCCTGACCACACGGGCAAGGAGAAGGTGGTAACCTTCCTGGGACGTATCACCATGCAGAAGGGACCAGAGTACTTTGTCGAGGCTGCCACGATGGTGCTGCATCGTACACGTAACGTGCGCTTCTGTATGGCTGGTTCGGGCGATATGATGGACGCAATGATCCATCTGGCTGCCGAACGTGGTATCGCCGACCGTTTCCACTTCCCCGGATTTATGCGCGGCAAGCAGGTATATGAGTGCCTCAAGGCATCTGATGTATATGTGATGCCATCGGTAAGTGAGCCGTTTGGTATCTCGCCTTTGGAGGCTATGCAGTGTGGTACCCCAAGTATCATCTCTAAGCAGTCAGGTTGTGCCGAGATTCTCGACAACTGTATCAAGGTAGACTACTGGGACATCCACGCACTGGCCGACGCTATCTACTCTATATGTCACAACGAGTCGCTCTTCAACTATCTTAAGGACGAAGGTAAGCGCGAGGTTGACCAGATTACTTGGGAGAAGGTTGGCGCCTGGATCCGTACCCTCTATCGCCGCACCCTAGGCTGGGAAGATTAACATTAAACATTAAAAATTAAAGATTAAACATGTTATGAAAACAATTTGTTTATATTTCGAGATACATCAGATCGTCCATCTGAAGCGTTACCGTTTCTTTGATATCGGTACCGATCATTATTACTATGATGACTACGAGAACGAGCGTAGCATCACAGATATTGCCGAGCGTTCATACATGCCAGCACTCAATGCTCTGCATGATATGATAAATGAGCACGGCAAGTTCTTTAAGGTAGCATTCTCGCTGAGTGGTACTGGTATCGAGCAGTTGGAGATGCATGCCCCACAGGTACTTGAGAAGCTTCAGGCTATGAACGAGACAGGTTGTGTAGAGTTCCTGGCCGAGCCATATAGCCACGGTCTTTCGTCATTGGCAAATCCTGACAGCTTTGCTGTAGACGTAAAGAAGCAGTGTGCCAAGATTGAAGAGTTGTTTGGCAAGAAGCCAACCGTACTGCGCAACTCATCGCTCATCTATAGTGACGACATCGGTGCTCAGGTTGCTTCTATGGGATTCAAGGGTATGCTGACCGAGGGGGCAAAGCACGTACTGGGTTGGAAATCTCCTCACTATCTGTATCACTGCAATCTGGCTCCGAACCTCAAGCTGTTGCTTCGTGATATCGAACTGAGTGACGATATCTCTCTGCGATTCAATAACTCAGAGTGGGATGGTTATCCACTCTTTGCCGATGCATATATCGATCGTATCGCCCGTCTGCCAGAGGAAGAGCAGATTATCAATATCTTCATGGAGCTTTCGGCTCTGGGTATCGCCCAGCCATTGTCGAGCAACATTCTCGACTTCTTGAAGGCTCTACCCGCACAGGCCAAGGAAAAGGGCATCACATTCTCAACACCAACTGAGATTTGTAAGGCATGCAAGAGTGTTGGTCAGATTGATGTGCCAGATACATTGTCGTGGGTTGACGAGGAGCGCGACGTGAGCTGCTGGTTGGGTAACGCTATGCAGCGTGAGGCCTTCAGCAAGCTTTATTCGGTAGCTGATCGTCTGCGTATCGCCAACGATCCACGCATCAATCAGGACTGGGATTATCTGCAGGCTTCGAATAACTTCCGCTTCATGACCACTAAGCCATCTAACGTTGGATTGGATCGTGGTATCTACAGTGGTCCGTTTGATGCCTTCACTAACTATATGAACATCCTTGGTGACTTCATAAACAGAGTAAATGCCCTTTATCCACTCGACATCGATAATGATGAACTCGAAGGTCTGCTCACCACCATCAAGAATCAGGGTGACGAGATCGAGATGAAGGATAAGGAGATTACCCGTCTTAAGGCAAAGTTGGAAAAGTTGGAGTCTAGCAAGCCAAAGGCTGCAGCTAAGCCAAAGGCTGCGGCTAAGCCAAAAGCTGCTCCAAAGGCTAAGGCGGCTAAGAAGCCTGCAGCTAAAAAGGCTGAACCAAAGGCTGAGGAAACCAAGTAAGAATTCCCCCAAGGAATATACAACGGAAAAGGGAGGCGAGCATATCACTGCTAGCCTTCTTTTTCTAGTCAATAAAATAGAAGGTATGAAATTTATAAGTTGGAACGTAAACGGCCTTAGGGCTTGTGAGGGTAAAGGGTTTAGTGATATTTTCCGTGAACTGGATGCTGATTTCTTCTGTCTGCAGGAAACCAAAATGCAAGCAGGACAGATTGACCTGCAGTTTGATGGCTACGAGAGCTATTGGAACTATGCAGAGAAAAAGGGTTATAGCGGCACAGCTATCTTTACTAAGCACAAGCCTCTGAGTGTAACTTATGGTATAGGTATAGACGAACACGACCACGAGGGCCGCGTGATAACACTCGAGATGGACGACTTCTATCTGGTGACATGCTATACTCCAAATTCGCAGGACGGACTGAAGCGTCTGGACTATCGAATGACGTGGGAGGATGACTTCCGCAGCTACCTGATGGCACTAGACCAGAAGAAACCTGTGATACTATGTGGTGACCTGAACGTGGCTCACGAGGAGATAGACCTGAAGAACCCTAAGACCAATCGAATGAATGCAGGATTTACCGACCAGGAGCGTGAGAAGTTTACCACTCTGCTAGAATCTGGATTTACCGACTCGTTCCGATACAAGTATCCTGAACAGATTACATATTCATGGTGGAGCTACCGATTCCAGGCCCGCCAGAAGAATGCTGGCTGGCGTATTGATTACTTTGTAATAAGCAATCGCTTGCGTGAGCGTATGGACAATGCTAAGATACATACGGAAATACTTGGAAGCGATCATTGTCCCGTGGAACTAACGCTTGTCTAATCAAAAAGTAGCTTTTCGCACTTCGAAAGGTTACTTTTTATATACTGAAAAGCTACTTCTCGGAATGCGAAAAGTAGCTTTTTGAGTATTATTGAGTCGGGTTTAGAGACCCAGACCCTTCTTCAGTTTGTTGGCACCATCGTCGATGGCATCGTTAGCCTTCTTCTTGGCATCTTCCTTAGCTGCGTTTGCTGCATCCTCGGCTGCTTTCTTGGTATTGTCTATTGCGTCCTGACCAGCCTTCTTGGCACCCTCAACAGCTGCGTTAGCTGCATCAACGGTCTGATCTACAGCGGCCTGACCTGCCTCCTGAACGCCACCTACGGCTGAAGCAAGACCATTAACGAATGTCTCGGCAGGAGTAGTGGTGAGAGCTGTAACGGCTGAAGCAACGGCTGCATTGTCGCCAGCGAAAGCCTTAATCTGATCAGCATTGGTCTTCAGGAACTCCTGAACCTTTGTTACATACTCCTTAGCGAGCTCTGGATTGGTGGTGATAAACTCCTTAACCTTCACCTGAACTGTGGCAAGAACCTCCTGGAACTTTGTAGCGTCCTTAGCCTCGATCTGCTCAGACAGAGCAGCGGTGATAGCGCCTACAGCCTCATCAACGTTTGGCTCTTCAGCTACTACAGTACTGTCGGCTGCCTCGGCAGGAGCCTGAGTCTTGTTACCACATGATGCGAAACCAATGGCCAAGCAGGCCACTACTGCGAAAAGAATTTTTTTCATAATGCTTTCAATTAATTTTTTTAGTAAAACAATAGAATGACTTGATTTTTGGCAACAAAAATAAGGTTTTTTATAATACGTTGGCGCAAAAGTCGTCGAAAATTTATTTTTTTTATACTTTTGTACGCGTTTTTTCAAGATAACATGTTATTAATACAAAGATGATGACGACATTTGCATTCAAGCCGAAGCTGTTGCAGACACTTCTGCACTACAACAAACAGCAGTTTACCACCGACCTGTTGGCCGGTATCATCGTTGGTATCGTAGCATTGCCATTGGCTATTGCCTTCGGTATCGCATCGGGTGTAACCCCTGAGAAGGGTATTATCACTGCCATCGTAGCCGGACTGATTATCTCGGTACTTGGTGGCTCTAAAGTTCAGATAGGCGGACCTACTGGTGCGTTTATCATTATTATCTACGGAATAATACAGCAGTATGGATTTGAGGGACTTACCATCGCTACACTGATGGCTGGTGTTTTCCTGATATTATTTGGCGTGCTGCATCTGGGAACCATCATCAAGTATATCCCATATCCTATCGTAGTAGGTTTTACCAGCGGTATCGCACTTACCATCTTTACCACACAGATTAAGGATCTGTTCGGACTCACGATGGAGAGTGTGCCAAGCGACTTCATCGAGAAGTGGGTAGCTTACATCGGCGACTTTGGTACTATCGACTGGTGGAGTGCGGCTGTAGGAATCGGCTCTGTTGCAGTGATTGCTACTTGGCCTATGATAGCTAAATATAATAATGTGCTGAAGAAGTTGCCCGGATCGCTTATCGCAATCATTGTGATGACTGTAGCCGTGCTGCTGCTTAAGCAATATGCGGGAGTGGATAGCGTTGAGACTATCGGCGATAGATTCTCGATTTCAAACAAACTGCCAGGTGCAGAGATGCCTGCACTCTCGTGGAATGTGATAAAGGGTCTGGTGTCGCCAGCTATCACCATAGCCATTCTTGGTGCAATTGAATCTTTGCTTTCAGCCACTGTGGCCGACGGTGTGATTGGCGATCGCCATGACTCTAACACCGAACTTATCGCCCAGGGTGTGGCTAACCTGGCCAGCCCAATCTTCGGTGGTATTCCTGCTACTGGTGCCATCGCACGTACGATGACCAACATAAATAATGGTGGTCGTACTCCTGTGGCTGGTATCGTGCATGCTGCAGTACTGTTGATGATATTCCTGTTCCTGATGCCTCTGGCTCAGTATATCCCAATGGCATGTCTGGCTGGTGTACTGGTAATCGTGAGCTACAACATGAGTGGATGGCGTTCGTTTGCTTCGATCATGAAGAATCCTAAGAGCGACGTTATCGTACTGGTAGTTACATTCCTGCTTACAGTAATCTTCGACCTCACTATCGCTATCGAGGTAGGATTGATTTGCGCTTGTCTGCTGTTCATGCGTCGTATGGCAGAGACAACCGACGTGAAGGTTATCAGCGACGAGATTGACCCGGAGGAGGAGCAGAGCGACTTCCAAATGGGCAACCTGGAGCACCTGACTATACCTGAGGGTGTGGAGGTTTATGAGATTAACGGTCCTTACTTCTTCGGAGCTGGTAATAAGTTTGAGGACTTGATGAGTACAATGGGACATCAGCGTCCTAAGGTACGTATCATCCGCATGCGTAAGGTGCCATTCGTTGATTCTACTGGTATCCACAACCTTACCAATCTGTGTGCGATGAGTCAGGCAGAGGGTATACAGGTAGTGCTGTCGGGTGTTAACGAGAAGGTTCAGGCCGTACTGCACAAGGCTGGATTCGACCAGATGCTGGGCGAGGAGAATATCTGCTCGCACATCAATATCGCTCTGCAGCGTGCTAAGAGCTTGATTTAAGATTAAGAGTTGAGATATGGATTATAGCTCAATTCGTCGCCAATAGTGGTCTGCGGACCATGACCACAATATACTTTGGTATCGGCGGGGAGTTGGGCTATAACATTTCTCAGACTTTCTAGAATATCGGCATAGCTGCCACGTTCGAAATCGGTGCGGCCTATGCTCATACGAAACAGAGTGTCGCCTGTAAAAGCGATACCTTCTTCGGCACAATAAAAGGTTACACCACCAGGTGTATGACCAGGTGTACGAAGAATCTGCAACTGATGATTGCCAAAACGAATTGTTTCGTTATTATCAAAGAAGTGTCCTGGTTCAGGATACGTCCATTTAAGTTTCACTCCCGCCATAGCCAAGAACTGCCCGGATAGGTCGCTGATGAGCCAATCGTCGTCGGAGGCTATCTCGGGCTTTAATCCCCAAGTTTCATACACCGTGTTTATGCCAAAGTTGTGGTCGAAGTGACCGTGGGTGCATAACAGGTGTGTGGGCTTGAGATGATTGTCGTTGATGTAGTTCACCAACGCGTCGCGCTCCTCCTGATAGTATGCACCACAATCGATGATGACACACTCCTTGGTGTCATCGCTCACCACATAGGTGTTCTCCTGCAACAGGTTGAAACAGAACGTCTTGACTGTAATCATAGCGGCAGGTAGATTACATATTTCTCTTTGAACCACTCCTCGCTGAAGAATTGCGAAATGTCTGTGGTCTCTACTATCTTATGGAAAGGCTGCAATTCATTCTGAAGATTGCCGCCCTTAAGACAGATAACACCGTTGGGCAATGAATTCTGCTGAGTCTTCGAGATGTTCTTGCGCATCAGTTTTACTAGATCGGGTAGGGGCATGACGGCACGAGACACGATGAAGTCGTATTTATCCTTCTCGTCCTCGCCACGCAGATGTGTGGGCGAGCAGTTCTTTAGTCCTATGGTATCGCACACCTCTTGTGCTACGCGAATCTTCTTCCCGGTTCCGTCGATGAGTTTAAACTTACAATCGGGAAACAGAATAGAGAGTGGTACGCCTGGGAATCCGCCACCAGTGCCAAAGTCGAGGATGCTGGTACCAGGACGGAAGTTAATAATCTTTGCGATGGCCAATGAGTGGAGCACATGATGCTCATAAACGTGATCGATGTCCTTGCGCGAAATGACATTGATCTTGGCATTCCA
Source organism: uncultured Prevotellaceae bacterium (assembly GCA_902761905.1). Taxonomy (GTDB): domain Bacteria; phylum Bacteroidota; class Bacteroidia; order Bacteroidales; family Bacteroidaceae; genus Prevotella. Next base: position 28,762 of record CACWMK010000011.1, on the reverse strand, counting down.
GTCGCGATACAACTCGCCAAGTGCAGCAAACTGTGTGATCTGCTCATCGCTAAGATGTGGGAAGTATTTGTAGATAATCTCTGCGTTCATTGTAATGACTTTAAGAATTTGGGTTTGATAAGCTTCTCCATCTGAGCATAGGTAAGCACAAGCTGGATAGTGCCAAGTTCGAGCGAGGCTATCTCGGACGGATTGTAGATAAATGTAATAGTGTTGTCGCCCACGATGATATTCTCGGAGGGATAAATGTCTACTGTCTGCAGATACCCCTTCTCCTTGAGTTCTTCGATGTCGTTGACCTCAACTCTCTCCATCAGTGCTTTTTGCAGTATGGGGTTGAGTTGTGTTTCGTAGCCATCCACAAAGATATCCTTGCGTGTAATCTCATTGCCTGTATCGCTGTAGAAATTAAGCGGAATGGTCTGGTGGACGCTGTTGGTATGTCCTTCGCTATAGTCGACTGTAGCCAGATAAACAAGCGTGCGACGTGATGTCTGTTCGGTGGTGGATGTAATGATATAATGGAACTCGTACCATTGGCGTTTAGTGGTATCGGCACGATCCTCGTTGTACAGTGGGAGCATGTTGTTCTTATACGTCTTAACGTAGTTTTCTGCAAACTGCTCTATACATCCCTTAAGGCCTACACTCTCTTGATTAAACAAGTGATAAGCCACACTGGCATTGATTTTCTCACCAACACTGCCACTCTCCTTTGTGGCGGCAGCAATCTTAAGGCTTACGCTACATAGAGGTGACCGCTCCTCGTTAGAGAGGCGAGTCGACTGTTCGGCTTCGAGAATCTCGAAAGTCAGTCGTGGTTCGTCATTATTTCTACAACTGGATGAGAACACCATAACGAGTAGAAACAGGGCTATTTTAAGTAGGTTCACCATACTATTTGCACTAATTTTTGCGCAAAATTACACTAAAAAAGCGAAAAAAGCAAATTTCTAATAAAAAATCATTAATTTTGCAGCCGAATTAATATCAAATCATATAAATTCAATGAATTCACAGAGTACGCCCGTACATATAAGATTATGGCATAAGGACTTCTGGCTGATGGCAATAGCCAACTTCCTGCTGGCCATGACGGTATATATGCTGGTACCCACGATGCCCAAATGGTTGCTGGAGACCCAGCAATTCGATATGACAGAAGCCGGCATTGCTATGGGAGCATTCGGAATGGGCCTGTTTTTGCTTGGAGCATTCATTTCATATCTGGTACAGCACTATCGCCGTAATATGGTATGCATATATGCCGTAATAGCCGAGGCATTGCTGATAGGAGCGCTTTACTATATCGACGGATTGCACATGCGTGTGGCCGATCCGATGATTGTCATAGTACAGCGACTGGCCCAAGGTGCAGCTTTCGGACTAGCTCAGATGGTACTTACCAGTACGCTGATTATCGATACTAGCGAATCTTTCCAACGCACAGAGGCTAACCATTCTGCAGCATGGTTTTCGAGATTTGCCTTGAGCATGGGACCTATGGCTGGATTGCTGGTAGGTCGTTTGGCTGGTTTCCACTATGTGCTATTGGGAACAATGGTTTGTGCATTGGTAGTAGTAGTCTTGGTGTTGGTGGTAAACTTCCCTTTCCGTGCTCCGCAGGACGATATCCCTACGGTAAGCTTAGACCGATTCTTTCTGCCTCACGGATTCCCGTTGTTTGTAAATCTGCAGCTTATAACCATTGCTGTGGGTATCATATTAAGTGTGGTATTGAGTGAGCATTTCTACTCGATGATGATGGTGGGATTTGCTGCTGCCATACTTAGTCAGAGGTTTGTGTTTAAAGATGCTGAGCTGAAGAGCGAGGTCGTGTCGGGATTGATACTTATCGGTGCTGCACTGCTTATGATGATTACCCGCAATCTGCCTATTGTGATGATGGCTGCGCCATTGTTTATAGGCATGGGTACTGGTCTGATAGGATCTCGATTTCTGCTGTTCTTCATCAAACTGAGTCGCCACTGCCAGCGAGGCACATCGCAGAGTACATTCCTGCTAGGATGGGAGAGTGGTATAGCATGGGGAGTTGGTATAGGCCTGGCTGTATTCCAGGGGGATATGTCGCAGGCATTAACGGCAGCATTGGTATTGGTGGTCTTGGCGCTAGCTATGTATCACTTTACCCATAACTGGTTTACTAATAACAAAAACAGATAATGAATATGGAGGCTAATTGGCGTAGGTTTATACATGACATCGTGAAAATACCTAAGGTTAGCACGGGTTCGCGCATTTATGCAGGTGTGATGCTGTTTGCCATTATCATTGGCGTTTTCCCGCTGATGTTCCGCCATTATAATCAGATATTCTGGTGGATGGACTTGATATCGAGTCTGCTGTTTATCATCGATTATTTCTTCAGATGGTGTACTGCTGATTTCGAGTCGAAATACAAGGATTGGCGTGCTTATGTGGTTTATCCTTTTACCCCGATGGCAATAATCGACCTGTTGTCAATCCTGCCTGTATTCAACATGATCTCGCCAACGTTCAAGGTGGTACGTGTATCGCGACTGCTTAAGTTGCTGCGAATATTCAAGGTTGTACGCTACTTTGAACCACTGATGGTTATTGTGGCCGTTATACGCAAGCAGGGTAAGATACTATGGACTGTAGCATCGCTTGCTCTGTTCTATATCTTTATCACTGCGCTTATTATGTTTAATGCCGAAGAAGAGATAAACCCGGTAAACGGACAGCCATTGTTCCGCGACTTCTTTGATGCGTTTTATTGGGCAGCATGTACGCTCACCACAGTAGGTTATGGTGACCTTTATCCTATTTCTAATACAGGACGTGTTATCAGTATTCTGTCTTCGATAGTAGGTATAGCCATCATTGCCCTGCCCTCAGGTATTATCACTGCGGGATATATGGATGAATTGAAGTTGCGCAAGGAACTAAAGGAACGCGAAGAGAACGCTCCTTTAGCTTCGGCAGAGTGATGCGAAGGGGCACGTTTCACATCGTCGACGATCGTCAGTAGGTGTGAACTGCAACTCAGGATTGAGTATCTCGGCAAGCAGATTCTCCAATCTATTAATATACTCATCTGAATACGTGGCTATATCGGTAACAGGTTCCTTGCCGATTTTTAAAGTAGGATCGTATCCGTCGCTTCCTGCATGCTGTATGAACATCAGACAGGGCGAAACAGCTTGCTTCATTTTATTGCGAACTATATGGGCATAGAGGAACGTCTGCAGATAGTAGTCGCTATGTTCCGCTACTGCCTCAGAGGTGAAGATCGCCTCTACATCGGGCATAGGCTTTAGGGTTTTTGAACCGGTCTTATAATCGATTACGCGAATAATCTCTTTTCCAGTCTCTCCATCTACAATAGCATCCAAGCGGTCTATAATTCCTCCCACCTTAAGCGGGCCAACATTACTGTCAACCCACTTTTCGAGACCTAGTATACGGAATGGAGTACGTTTTCGGTCGTACTCAAAGAGTTGGTGTACGTACTTGATAATGACCTCGCGATTGATAAGTTGTAAACCATCGAGTGGAGGCAACGGGCGTGATGGATCTTCTATCTTGAAAAGTTCCTGCTTTATAGCCTCGTCTACACATCGTTCGATGGTGACTTGTTCCTTAAGCATATCGTCGATCATCATCGATGTAATGGTGCTTTGAGCGAATCGCTGATATAGTAGTTGAGCTGCCTTGTGGAATATGTTTCCAAACAGGCGGTTGTCAATCAAATCGTCCTCTGTGCTATCTGGCTCAGTAATCTCACACACATAACGGTAGAAGAACCGCAACTGACATCGTATATAGGTGTTAATTGCCGTAGGACTGATGACGCCATTTGCATCGATAAAGCGATGTTCCATCTGCTGTATAACTTCTGGTGTCTTCTCTATAGCCTTTGGGGCGTGCAACTGTGGTGTCTGACCAGCCTTGAGGGTATAGAACGAGATGGGTATCTTGTTCTCGACCATAAGTTGGAGCATAAAGCGCGACATCTCTGCAGTCTTACCATCGTTAGTGGCATTGTTGTAAAGTATGGTTACGTCCTTGGCACGTTGCAATAGTCGGTGGAAGTAGTGCTGATAGATTGCTACTTTGTAGTCGACGGTTGTTAGCCCGTAGGCCTTGCGTAGGGCATAGGGTATGAACGAAGTGTCGTTTACACCACGTGGCATATTACCCTCGTTGCACGACAAGAGCAGTACGTGGTCAAAATCAAGGTTGCGCGTTTCGAGTACTCCCATTACCTGTATACCTTCGGCAGGCTCGCCGTGGAATGGAATAGAGGTAGAATCGATTAGTTGGCTGATTAGTCGTTGCATGGTTATCACGTCGACAGCAAGCGAACCGCTATCAACAAGTCCGCTTAACCTATTTAATAGGGTGTACATACGGAACAGACTCTCGGTATCCAAAGGCGAATCGATGACAGGACTCTTTGATGTGGCGATAGTTTGGGTGATATTCAATAGCCAATGTAGAAGTGGCTGAATCTCCATATATCGCAGGGCATAGAAATCATCTGGCATCAGCGATGCGTATGGATGGCGCTTAATGGTATCAATCCATCTGCGGGCGAACTGCTGCTTGCGTAGGGAGTAGCCGTGAACCTGCATATTGATAAGTGTAGTGATGAGTGATGCTATCGAGGTTTGCGATAGTGGATAACCTGTGGTTATATTTACCTTGTCTACACTTTCGGGCAGACAATGGATGACTGTCTGTAGCAATCCTTCATTGCACAGTACTATTGCTGTCTTACGACCATCATTGATACGACTGCTATCAAGCCACTGGCTTATGTATCGTGCCTGTATATTTTCGGTAGGTGCCGAGATGTAGTTGATATGGGCTGGAGGAATCTCGTCGGTGTCTTGATAGAATATTGCTTTGCCTTGTGATTCCAGTCTGCGGAATAGTGTTTGCTCTACCTGCTGCATCAGGTTGAAACCGATAAATGCGTAAGTGTCATACTCAAACTTGATACTTTCGTCGGTGGCTACCTTGCGATACAATGCACCCTCGTAGGCCATCTGTTTCTCGGCCAGTTGTGCGTTATACTTCTGATATATGTCGCCTATCTTACTCCATAGTCGCAGGAATCGTTCCTTTAGTTCAGAATTATGTTCTTCGGTGAAATTGCTGAAGAAACGTTTTATCATCTCAGTCTGTTCGGGAGTGAGATACGATGTGTCATCGAGCTCGTGGATGTCACGCAGATTGACCAATACTTTATCAGCAGGAGCCATGTTCTTGTCGAGATCGTCGAAATCTGACAGAAGTAGTTGCCCCCAACCATAGAAGTGGTCGAGTGTCTCGTCAATACCAGTACATGCGGTAAAAACACGATGCAGTTCGCAAACTAGCAGTATGGGGTCGGCCACCTGAAGTGACGAGTGCGAACGAAACAGATCGCTGATGGTGATATATGCAGGACTCCAGATAGGTTTGCCTGCCAACCGGGCCAGATGCTCATTCAGAAAGAGCGATGCACGCTTGTTGGGGAACACCACAGCTACACACGATAGATTGGTGCCATATCTGGAAATCAAATCTTCGGCTACATGTTCAAGAAAACTTTTCATACTTCTTCAATCTTATTGCTATACACATACCACAAGTACCCCCTTATATTCTTATGCCCCATGGATGCAAGCAGCTCCATATATCCACGCACTTGCTGATGGTATTCTGGGTTAGGACGTCCAAACTTGAAGTCAACCACTATCCACTCGTTGCCATCTGTCATCACACGGTCAGGACGATGTTCTTTCACGTCTCCGTCTTCGACCGACAGGATGGTGCATTCATTGAATAGAGTCCATCTAGGAGAGAACCAAGAGGCAACACGCGGATCAGACAGACGTTTGCGAAGCATTGTAGTAATGCGTTCGGCTGTCATTTCCTCATCGTAGAGTATACCTTCGAATTGCAATCTTTGCAGAGCCTCTGGTATGTCTTTCTCTGTTTGTATTGTAGAAAAAATCTCATGGAGTACGCTACCAGCCTGGATGTATCGGTGTTGTTGATCGATATCATCGCCCATGATGAAATCACGACTGCGATTGCTTTGGCGGAAGTTAACCTTGCTGTCGTAATTACGGATAGAGACACTGATGGGCTCTGATTCTTGCAAGAAGGGGTTCTTGCTTGGGGCTTCCTCTTTAGTAGAACAGGCTGAGCCGGCTTTATTAGCCATCTCGCCAACGGTGAAAACAATTGGCGCCTTGTCGTCTTCCATGCCATCAAGAATGGCTTCTGGTATATCCTGGGCCACTAGCGGTAGACATAACTCGATAAGTGCTGATCTGGAGTTCTTCGCTCCTCGTTTTCCGATAACATTAAGACTCTTTGCAGCGCGGGTAAAAGCTACGTAGAGCAGGTTCAGATTGTCGACAGTGTTCTGCAAATGTTCGTGCAGATAATCCTGCTCGTAGATGGTACCTATAAGTTTGTTCTGTGAATAGTCAATCGGCACTATGGGCAGATCGCTGAATGGTGCTTCTTGAGGTTGGCACCAGATGATGTTATCGGTTTGTTTCTCCAATGTCCAGTCGCAGAATGGGATGATGACGTGGTCGAACTCAAGTCCCTTGGATTTGTGGATTGAGATGAGACGTATACCATTGGCTTCATCGCTCTGGATGGTTTTCTTGTATAGCGACTCGTTCCATTCGTTCAGAAAACTTTGTATGTCGGTTGTGTTCTGATTTACAAAGTCGGCTAACTGGTCGTAAAATGCGCAGAGATATGCTCCCTGTCCCTCAATGCGATGGAGTTCGAAAATAGAGTATATTTTCTCGGCCAACTCGTACAGAGGCAGTGTGGATAGTTCGTCGAAATGTGCGATATATGCTTCGGGCAGATAGTCATCGAGATTGTTTCCTGCAATCATGTATTCGTTGTCATTCATCTGTCGTCCCTGAATGGAGCATAGCCAGGTCTTTACTATCGATGCCTTTGTTAGTATATCGTCAGGATGTATCAATAATTGTAAAGCCTGAACCATCAAGCATACTGCACTTGAGGCGTCAAGGCGGAATGCCTCGTCGCTCACTACGTTCACCTCAGGCAGATGCTCAAGGAAATATTGGGCAATAAGTGGTATTTGATTGTTTATTCGTACCAGGATAGCTATGTCCTTTTGTTCTACACCATTATTAATTAGTTCTTGCACACTGTCTACTACGTTTTGTAGAACAGCCTGCTGGTAGTCTTCGCTGGGAAGTAAGTTGATAATAACTTTACCCTCGTCAGGTCTGTTTTCGGGTACCTTCTGCTCTACGTCGGCATATGCTTTTTGTAGTTGTTCGCGCTCAGTGCACTCAAGTTCTCCAAGAGCCTGATATTCTATCTCTGCGGCATGACGGAAGAATATATTATTGAACTTTATTACACGACGTGTAGAGCGATAGTTGGTAGAAAGTGATTTAATCTCCATCAACATCTGGTTGAACTGATGCTCTATTCCGTTGAGCAATCGCCAGTCGCCTGAGCGCCAACGGTATATGCTCTGCTTTACATCACCAACTATCAGATTGCTACCATTTTCATGACTCATGGTCTCGGCAAGCAAAACCTTGAAGTTCTGCCATTGGATGGTAGATGTGTCTTGGAATTCATCGATCATCACATGTTCCAATTGGGTGCCAATCTTCTCAAAGATAAACGGTGAGTCGCTGCCGTCGATGAGTGAGTGTAGCAATTGTTGAGTGTCGCTAAGCAGGAAACGATTGTCAGTCTCATTAAGCTCGCGCACCTTCTGTTCTATGCTGCTAAGCAGTCGTAGTTGGTTGAGATGGCGTAGTGTAAGATTGGCCGATTGATATATTTTCCATTGTTGTTCGCGTGCATCAACCGCGTATCGCAGTATATCGCCCAAGGTGGTTTCGGCCAATTGGATAATCTGCTCGCGCTTGGGGTGAGTCTTTGCACACCATTTCTCTGGATTAACAAGATGATTAGTGACGGTGGTATTGACGATTCCTGGATCGAAATCGCCTCTTCTGATCTTGTTAAAGAAGCTAGCTATACCTCGTTGCTTGTTGCTCAGGTCGTCTATGGCTATCCCTTCGCTCTCTAATGTGTCGAAGAATGATTCGCCAATCTCCATCATATGCTCCTCTGCTGCCTTGCGTAGTTCGCGCAGACGTGTGGTATAATTGTCGAAGAATCCCTCTTCGCTCATCTTCTGATTGAGCGTAGTACTAACTTCTTTATAATAGTCCTTAAAGATATTCTGTCCGAACTTCTTGATCTGCGTGATAACATTCCAAGTCTTGTCATCAGAGATGTTCTCCATTATGTATTTCAGAATCCACTGCAGCATCACATCTGTTGTGGTAAGGTCTTCGATAAGTTGGTCAACAGCCAACTCCTCAACTTGATAGTCGTTCAGTCCAATGCGAAGATTGGTAGTCAAGTCGAGCTCGCGTGCCATATTGCGCAGCACACTCTGAAAGAAGGTGTCGATAGTTTCTACACGGAAGTAGTTGTAGTTATGCGTGAGATTGCTGAGCGCCATACCTGAACGTTCTCTGATTATTCTGGGTTCAAGTCCAGTTCTCTCTTGGATGTTCGCAAGATAGTTATCCGATTCGGGCAACTCTTTCCATATGCCATACAACTGACTGAGAATACGCATCTTCATCTCTTCAGTAGCCTTGTTGGTAAAGGTTACTGCTAAGATGTTACGGTAGCTTTGTGGGTTTTCCACAAGCAGTCTGATATACTCGGTAGCTAGCGTAAAGGTCTTTCCGCTTCCTGCGCTAGCTTTGTATACTGTAAGTGGTCTTTTTTTGTTTACCATCTTCTGAATAGTTCAAATTCAATTTCTACACCAATGCTATCAAAATGGGTGTTTCGGAAACTGGCAAAGGCTCCGACAGAAATATACCGATTGGTGAAGCCATAACCCAATTCGTAGTAGGGGCGTGTTTTTTCCAAAAGCACTGTACTAAGATAGAATCGCTCCTTCTCAATATACTTGCCCACGTATGGTAGCCATGTTGCCACTAGCATGGGTGATTCGTAGGATATGTTGCCTCGCAGATAATAGTCTGATCGGTTGTATTCGCGACTACTAAGCAATTGGAAATTGCCGCTCCAGTCGTCGTCCCAACCTTCAGGCAGATTCTCGTCACGGAAGTTGGCAAAGTCTACAAATATGTTATCTTTCTTATTTGTATACACACCAGCTCCTGCTCTCAGATTCAGTAGGCGCAGTCCTGGAATCTTCTTCTTCCATTGTGCATCAAACTCCCACCGCTCGTATTCTAGATCAGACTTGTTTACTCCCTTAATGGCTCGTTCGTAGTTGATAGAGAACAGTGGCCCACGATTAAGCCAAGGCAGGAATTTAAATCCGATCATTGGCGCAAAGCTGCGATACTCCGTAGGCATGTCATATTGGATCATAATATCCTTGTTTACTGCCGAACGACGATGATAGATAAAACCAGCTTCGATGTCTACCCAGTCAAACAGCATGACGTTGTTCTTAAGGCTTAGATGCTGATCCTTAAAGCGGTCAATGTTAGTATTGTCGAAGTTGATGGTATCCTCATGTGCTTTGCTGATAACGTCTTGTACGCTCGAGTTGCTGATGCGATTGCCATTACCGAACTCCAGTTCTACATATCCGTTGCGCTTAGGGTTGTATGTCATTCGTAGTGGCGCTGTAAAGTAGAACTGGCGTTCCTTGAAAGCATATCCGAAAGTTGGGTTTAACGTCAGATATCTGTATTGTGAGAATGAGTATCGTGTACGGAATCTCATCTTATATCTCACGCCTCGACTTTGAGTATAGCTAAGATATAGCGGGTTGATGATTGGCGACATGCTGAACGAAGCCTCTTCTGATTCTGCACTGATAGGGGTAATCAGGTTGTCACCGATGGTGTCCCAGAATATTTTTTTCCATATATTTGGCTTTTTCTCTTTGGGTGTTTGCTCAGTGGTATCCTTTTGATGAGCTATGTCGTTGGCTTTGTATATCTGCTTGTCAGTCTCCGACAAGGGATATGGACGGATCTCATCCATCAACTCTCTATCCGACACTTCTTTAATAGAATCGGGAAGGGCCTTGTCACAATTGTAGCTTGCGTCAAATAGTGCTGCAATCCTGTTTCCCATAAATCTGAAAGTAGCCACTGTAGTACACTTTGACGGCATCAGTGATCGTCCGCCTTCCTCGCCCTGAGTAATCTCAGTACGGAATGTCAACATGTCGAACTCGCCATTAAGCAATGTACGCATAATACGACCAGTTTCGGTGTCCACTATTGCATATCCATTCAGTAGTTGGGTATTGTAGTTCTTTGGACGGAACTCCAGTCGCGTAGTTCCGTCGCTCTGCAACTTTTGGTTATATCTGTAGTATCTACGATTAACCTTGTTGAATGGCGATAGAATATGTCCGTCGTATAGGTCGATATCATAAATGTTCGGAGTCATATAGTCAAGTAGCGTGGGCATAGCTCGGAGATTGTTCCTGATAGTGCCTGTCAGAGCTTGATTGGTTATTTCGTAGTCATGGGCATTCTTAAACTTTACCTTACTATACGATTCACGTATATACTCCCTAGGATCCTTAGCCATCACGTACATCGATGGTATTAGCCAAAGTATAGGATTGCGTTTCTCTACTTTGTAGCGGAACTTTGCATATACTTGGTCCTCAAGACTGTCGATGGCTGAGTAGTTGGCTTCCTGATAGTCGTAGATACGATTTAGTATCAGCGAGTCACGCTTGTTCATCGCTGATACACTGAGAGTGATACTTAATAGTATCAATGTCAGTAGGTTTTTAGTGAATAGTTGATCGTATCTCAAAGTTGTTGTTCTTTTATCCAAGTTTTTCTTTCAGGTATTTACCTGTCAGACTCTCTTTGCATACCGCTACTTCCTCGGGCGTGCCCGTCACTACAAGATTTCCACCCTTGTCGCCTCCGTCGGGCCCTAGGTCTATCACGTGGTCGGCACATTTTATCACCTCCATGTTATGTTCGATAATCAGAATGGTGTGCCCTCGGGCAATCAGTGCGTCGAATGCTTTCAGTAAGCGCTGTATGTCGTGGAAGTGCAGACCTGTAGTGGGCTCATCGAATATGAACAGCGATGGTTCCTGCTTCTCCTGTCCGATGAAGTATGCCAGTTTTACACGCTGGTTTTCACCGCCAGACAACGATGAGGAGTTCTGTCCCAACTTGATGTATCCCAGCCCCACGTCCTCTAGTGATTTCAGACGCTTAACAATGGTCTTCTCACCATGTTCCTTAAAGAATTCGATAGCTTCGCTGATAGTCATGTTCAGTACGTCATCCACATTCTTTCCGTGGAAGTTTACGTCAAGAATTTCTTTCTTGAATCTATGTCCATGACAAGCCTCACACTCTAGTACCAAGTCGGCCATAAACTGCATCTCGACAGTTATCGTACCGGCACCCTTACACTCCTCGCATCTACCGCCGTCAGCATTAAACGAGAAATACTGCGGTGTGAATCCCATCTGCTTTGATAGCGGCTGCTCTGCATATAGTTCACGTATTGCATCATAGGCCTTGACGTATGTTGCAGGGTTAGAGCGTGTGCTCTTGCCTATAGGATTCTGGTCTACGAACTCTATATGACGTATGGCATCCATATCGCCCTCCATGCCTAGATATTCTCCTGGGGCATCGCATGCATCGCCTAAGCGTCGACGCATAGCAGGGTATAGTATGCCCTTTATCAAACTTGATTTGCCAGAGCCTGATACACCAGTAACTACTGTCATCACGTTCAGAGGTATCTTTACGTCGATGCCCTTCAGGTTGTTCATTCGTGCACCTTTGATTTCGATGAACCTGTTCCATGGACGTCGTGATGTTGGTACAGGTATCTCCTCTTTGTGCAGCAGATACTTCACAGTGTAACTCTTTGGCCACTTCTTCAGTGATGCCTTGTTCACTTCCTTTGCATCTCCATCGAACACAACCTCGCCGCCAAGTCGTCCCGCATCAGGACCGATGTCAATCAGATGGTCGGCAGCACGCATTATGTCTTCATCGTGCTCAACTACCACCACAGTATTGCCTAGCGACTGTAGTTCCTTAAGCACGTGTATCAGTCTGTCGGTATCTCTTGAGTGTAGTCCGATACTGGGCTCGTCTAATATGTAGAGCGAACCTACTAGCGAACTTCCTAGCGATGTACATAGGTTGATACGCTGGCTCTCTCCGCCCGAAAGCGAGTTTGACAGACGGTTTAGCGTAAGATATCCTAGACCTACATCCAGTAAGAACTGCAGTCTATTCTTTATTTCTGTTAGCAGTCGCTTTCCTATCTCGGCATCGTGCTGATCAAGTTCCAGATGTTCAAACCATTCCTTTACCTTTACTACAGGCATCTGTACCAAGTCAGTAATGCTCCGTCCACCTATCTTTACATAATCGGCTTCGGGTTTAAGTCTGGTCCCATGGCATTTTGGACAGTTTGTCTTGCCGCGATATCTAGCCAGCATTACTCGGTATTGTATCTTGTACTGGTTCTCCTGTACCATCTCGAAGAATGTATCGATACATGGTCGTTCCTTCTTTCCCTTGTCAGATGGTAGTCCGTGCCACAGCCAGTCCTTGTGCTTCTGACTAAGGTTCATGTATGGCTCGAATATTGGGAAGTCGTCTTTTGCTGCATTGCGACAGAACCACTCCAGCCACTCTTTCATCCTTTCGCCGTGCCAGCATACCACGCATCCATCGTAAACGGATAGAGTAGTGTTGGGGATTACAAGTTTTTCGTCAATACCGATGATACGTCCAAATCCTTGACACTCTGGGCAAGCTCCTGCAGGCGAGTTAAACGAGAACATCTGGTCTGTAGGCTCTTCGAATGTCATTCCATCAGCTTCGAACTTCATTGAGAAATCGTAGAAGATTGTTGGTGGGAACAGCAGTCTTAACTCGCCATGTCCCTCGTAGAATGCTGTCTCTGCCGAATCTACCAGACGTGCTATAACATCCTTGGTGTCATCTACCGACAATCGGTCGATGACAAGATATATTTCCTCCTCATCAAACTGACCTTCAGCCAGATAATCGTCGATTCTTTGGAAATCGCCTTTTACGTAGATACGTGCATATCCCTCCAGCTGATAAGTCTTTAGCTGTTGTTCCATGGTGCGTCCTTCGTGCAGATGGATAGGAGCCATCACAACGAATCGTGTACCCTTCGAGAATTCCAGCATCTTCTGTACTACATCTTCGGTCGAGTGCTTCTTGACCTCACATCCACTTATTGGTGAATAAGTGTGACCTATGCGGGCATATAGCAGTCGTAGATACTCATATATCTCGGTGCTTGTGCCAACGGTGCTTCGTGGATTTCTTGATATAACCTTCTGCTCGATAGCGATTGCAGGCGGTATTCCGCGTATAAAATCACACTCAGGTTTGTTCATCCTGCCAAGGAACTGACGGGCATAGCTCGACAGACTCTCTACATAACGGCGTTGGCCTTCGGCATACAGAGTGTCGAAGGCCAAAGAAGATTTGCCGGAGCCACTGACTCCGGCAATTACTACGAATTGGTTTCGGGGTATCTTTACATCAATGTTCTTTAGATTATTGACTTTTGCCCCTTTTATCTCTATTGAATCATTCATTCATTACAAAATGCTCTTAACGGCCTCGAGCATACCTACGCTCTTGATGAGGTCGAGGTCCTGCTTCACCATGGCGTTCAGACCAGGAATCTTGTTCAGATCCTCCTGCCAGATAAACTCGGCACCCAGTACACCGTCGGCCACCTTCTGTGTATCTCCAGTAGCCCAGAGCTCCTTCAGCAGATCCATGATCTTCTGGTCGTCGTTAGGCACGATCTCTACACCATCCTCGCGCTTGCCACCCTTGTAGTAGGTGATGATGGCTGCCAGACCGAATACCAATCCCTTAGGCAGTTCGCCCTTGCGCTCCAGATATGTCTTCACTCCTGGCAGGTCGCGAGCCTGGAACTTGGGGAATGAGTTCAGCATGATGCTAGTTACCTGGTGGTCAACGTATGGGTTGTCGAAACGCTCCAGTACATCGCCGGCAAACTTCTCTAGTTCTTCCATTGGCAGGTCGAGTGTCTGCATCAGCTCTTCGAACTGAACCTTGTGGATATACTTACCGATAACCTCGTGGTTGCAGGCATCGCGAACGATGTTTACACCACTCAGGAATGCTACTGGGCTAAGTACTGTGTGAGGACCATTAAGGAGTGTAACCTTACGCTTGTGGTATGGCTCCTCTGATGGAACGAACAGTACGTGCAGTCCGGCTTTGTCTGCAGGGAACTCCTGTGCTACCTCCTTTGGTGCCTCGATTACCCACAGGTGGAAGTTCTCGGCCTGTACTACCAGATTGTCGCGATAGCAAACCTTCTCCTGGATTTCCTTTATCTCATTACGTGGGAATCCTGGAACGATACGGTCAACTAGAGTAGCATAAACGCCACAAGCCTCTTCGAACCATTTCTTGAAGTCGTCACCGAGGTTCCACAGTTCTATATACTTATAAATGCAATCCTTCAGCACGTGACCATTCAGGAAGATCAGCTCGCATGGGAAGATGATAAGTCCCTTGGTCTTGTCACCGTTGAATGTCTGATAGCGACGATACAACAGCTGAACCAGTTTGCCGGGATAGCTGCTTGCTGGAGCATCCTCCAGTTTGCATGATGGGTCGAAGGCTATACCAGCCTCGGTAGTGTTTGATATAACGAAACGTATCTCGGGCTGATCTGCCAGAGCCATGAATGCTGCGTTCTGTGTGTAAGGGTTCAGTGCGCGGCTGATAACGTCGATACGCTCCAGTGTGTTAACGGGCTTACCGTTTTCACGTCCTTGCAGGTTTACGTGATACAGACAGTCTTGAGCGTTCAGCCAGTCTACCATACCTTTCTCGATAGGCTGTACCACAACTACCGAACCATTGAAGTCTGTCTTCTGGTCCATGTTCCAGATAATCCAATCAACAAATGCGCGGAGGAAGTTACCTTCGCCAAACTGAATCACCTTCTCAGGCATTACGCTCTTAGGAGCAAACTGTTTGTTTAGTGGTTTCATTTTTTTAATATTGTTTTAATTGTTATTATTTGCGAGTGCAAAGATAGACTTATTTTACGAAACCTCCAAATTTAAAATAACTAAATCCTTAAAAAAACACGAAAACCTTTGCGCTATATTTTGTTTATATCCACGTATCCATGCATCACGGCATAGATGGTTAGTGCCGATACACTCTTCATGCCAAGTTTGTCCATGATGTTCTTACGATGGGTAATGACCGTAGCTAGTCCGATGTTCAGCTTGTCGGCTATCTCCTTGTTGATGTATCCCTGTACTATCAGCGACATCACCTCTATCTCTCTGTCGGATAGAATTTTCTTGTTCAGTACTGCAGGCATAGGTGGCAGATTCTCGCCTTTGCCGTGTGCGTGCTGTTCCAGCATCAGTAGAGATCGTACCAGTTCTGATTCAGGTGAGTTAATGCATAGGCAATGGAAGTCTGACAATTGCGACATCGTGTCGAGCGATAGTGTCAGAACTATTGTCTTACGCTTGCGTTCGTTAAAGAACTGCATATTTTCCAGAACCACAGCCATTGCCGTGAAATAGTGATAGTAGCTGTCGGCATCGTTGGCCTGCAACTCTGATAGCGATCCGAATGTGTCAACCGTCATTATCGGCATCACATTCTGTAGGATAGCCTTCAACCCCAATGCCGATAGGGTATTGGGGTCGATTATTGCTATCTTTGGTCTATTCATCATGATAAGAATCCTAATAATGCACCTGCTGCTACAGCCGATCCGATGACACCTGCAACGTTAGGGCCCATAGCGTGCATCAGCAGGAAGTTATGACGGTCGTATTCCAGACCTAAATTGTTTGATATACGTGCTGCCATCGGCACTGCACTCACACCAGCATTACCGATAAGCGGGTTAAGTTTCTTACCCTCAGGCAGGAACAGATTCATCAGCTTGACGAAACATACGCCCGATGCAGTGGCAATCATAAATGCCATTGCTCCTAATGCAAATATCTTGATGGTGTTGAATGTCAGGAACTCGCTGGCCTGTGTAGAACAGCCCACGGTCAGTCCAAGCAGCATCACTACGATATCGTTCAGTGCTGCACCGGCCGTCTTGGCCAGTCGTGTCGTTTTTCCGCTCTCTTTCAGCAGGTTGCCAAAGAACAGCATTCCCAGCAGGGGCAGACCCGAAGGCACGATGAATGTAGTGAGCAACAGTCCTATGATTGGAAATAGTATGCGCTCTGTCTGCGAAACCTCACGTCCTGGCTTCATCTTTATCACGCGTTCCTTCTTAGTTGTCAGCAGTCGCATGATAAATGGCTGTATCACGGGTACCAACGCCATGTAGCTATAAGCACACACAGCGATAGCACCCATCAGATTGGGCGACAACTTAGAACTAAGGAATATTGCGGTAGGACCGTCGGCACCACCGATGATGGCGATACCTGCAGCCTGTGATGGCTCGAATCCCATGGCCAGTGCCACCATATAGGCGCCAAAGATACCAAATTGGGCTGATGCTCCGATTAGCATCAATTTAGGATTAGCCAGCAGCGCTGTAAAATCAGTCATTGCACCGATGCCAAGGAAGATAAGTGGTGGATACCAACCCTGGCGTACACCTTGATAGAAGATGTTAAGCACCGAGTTGTCTTCATATAAACCAATCTCAAGTCCTGCATCTGCGCGGAAGGGGATGTTGCCAAGAATGATGCCTAGTCCGATGGGGACGAGCAACAGTGGCTCAAAGTCTTTCTTGATGGCGAGCCAAATAAAGAAGGCTCCCACTGCAATCATTATCAGGTTTCCTACTGTTGCATTAGCAAATGCTGTATAGGTAAGAAACTCATGAAAGTTCTGTATGATAAACTGTCCTAAATCCATAATTCTAATTGATAATTGATAGTTGACAGTTGATAATTATCCGATGGTCATTAGGACTGATCCTTCCATTACACTTTCGCCAGGCTTTACTGTGATGGATGTTACAGTACCTGCATACTCGCTCTCGATGTTGTTCTGCATCTTCATTGCCTCGAGTACAAGTACTACGTCGCCCTGCTTCACTGTGTCGCCTACGTTAACCTTTACTTCGGTGATAGTTCCTGGTAGTGGAGCCTTGATTGCCGAACCAGTTCCTGCTGGTGCAGGCTTATCGGCTGCTGGAGCTGCAGCAGGGGCCACTGCTGGGCGTGCCACCGTCTTAGGTGCCTCTACATGCACCTTCTTCAGAGTGCTTGTCGGGTTGATGGGCTGCTTCAGTTCAACGTCGAAGCGAACTCCATTCACTACCACTTTGGCTACGTTGCCTTCTACTTCTTCTATCTCTACGTCGTAATCTACGCCTTGTACTTTATATTGATACTTATTCATAATGCTCAATGGATTTCTGGGGTTGTTGGTATTTTGGGTGCGTTATGCATTGTTGGGATTACTGGCTTCGAGAAGTGAGTCATCTGACTGCCTTCGTCTGCCCATCCCGTTTCGTGGGCCTTGATGGTTATGATACCGCTTTCTACATCGTGTACATCGTCCTGGTACTGTTTGAGCGCCATTGAAATTACTGCGATGTATACCTCCTTGTCGATACCTTTGGTCTTCAGTCCGTCTTGTAGTATGTTGCCTGTAGCATGAGCCAGATCGTGGGTAACCTCAACGGTCTTAGTGATAGGTTTGATAGGCTGGGTGTTAACCACCTTCTTTGCCATCTCAATGTTGCGCATGATGAGACCGAAAACCCAGAAGAACAGGAACAGTACTGCCAAACAGAAGAATACGATACCCATGGCAAGCAATGTGATACCGAATCCATGTGGATCTTCGCGCTTAAGCTTGGCATCCTTTGTTTCATCGGTCTTGATGAAGTTCTCTATGCCAGGTGTCACGTTCTCTGCCGACTTTACACTCCATGTGTTGGCTGTCATACGTGCATAGCTCTGATCAGCAGCCAGTGCAGGAATGCTTACTGAGTCGATAAGTTCTGTGGCATTGCCATTGAAGAATCCCAGCCAGAGGGGCTCCGACATAGGGACATTGAGAGATAGATGCAACTTACTCTGTGCAGGGTTAGAGTTGCAGTAGAAGATTAAGTGCTGACGTCCGCCTATCTGCGTACGAGGGTCACCGCTAGGGATTACACTCATGCGCTTAATGCGTTCGGGAACACTCATCTGCGGGTCGAGTACAGACTTGTCTGTAGTAAAATACATACCACGCACATTGTAGGTGGTGAACGACGTGTTCTCCAACTCAATCCATGCGTGGCACTGTCCGTAGTCGTCCTGAATGCTGGCGGTATTGTTGGTCAGCACCTCGTTTATGCGAATGTTCTTGGCTCCTTGTGCCATCATCGCCGAAGTGCTTACCAGCAATAGTCCGCTTAGCAGGATCTTGGTTCTTTTCATTTGTTTGTTGGTGTATTATTATATAATTCAAGAGTTTCTAGTATAGCAAGTATGTCTAGTTTCTTGCTGCGGCATTAGCCGCAGAAGAACAAGACAACTATCTGCGCAGTAAATATTCTCAGGAACATTGCCAGAGGATAAACTGTTGAGTATCCCAGTGCAGGTGCCTCCTTCGAACAGATACTGTTGGCGTAAGCCAGTGCAGGTGGATCAGTGTATGTACCGGCTATCATACCTGCCAATGTGAAGTAGTTGAAACCAAACTTCCAACGTGCGATAGGACCTACAATCAGGATAGGAATGATTGTGATGAGGAAACCTGTCAGTACATAGAGCAGTCCGTCGCCCTGAACCACTGTCTCAAAGAATCCTGCTCCAGCCTTGATACCTACCGATGCAAGGAAGAGTACCAGTCCTATCTCGCGAAGCATCATGTTGGCCGATGTAGTAGTGTAGGTCACCAGATGTATCTTGTAGCCATAGCGGCCGATAAGGATGGCGATAATCAGCGGACCACCTGCCAGACCAAGCTTTACAGGTACAGGCATGCCAGGGATTGCAACTGGGAACATGCCGAAGATCAGTCCGATGAAGATACCCACGAAGATGGTAGCAATGTTAGGAGCATCCAGACGGCGTATAGAGTTACCCATCTTGTTGGCCACGTTGTCAACAGCATCCTCGGGGCCAACTACCATGATGCGGTCGCCCACCTGCAGTGGCAGTGTTGGCGATGCAAAGATATCCATACCATGACGTGTCACACGAGTTACGTTCACACCATGCACGCTCGAGAAGTGGAGCGAAGCCAGTGTCTTACCATTTACCTTAGGATTGGTGATAACGATACGCTTTGAAACCATTGGCTGATCCTGCTGCTCAAAGTCGATGTCGAGCTTAGGACCGATAAAGGCTGTGATAGCCTCCTGATCAGCCTCGGCACATACGATAAGCATTTGATCGCCCAGGTGGAATAATGTGTCCTTGTTAGGAATGAACAGCTCTCCCTCGTGTACCAGTCGTGATACCACAAAGTCGCGGTTCAGAAAGTCGTGCACCTGCAGCAGAGTCTTTCCCTCCAGGTATTTGTTAGTCACCTCAAGGTGCATCTTGTAAGGCTTCTTGTTGGCATTTGTCTCGTCCATAGCCTCCAGCTGATGCTCTTCGTTCTCCAGCTTAACCTTGCATATATACCTTATTAATATAATAGCGCCGATGATACCGAGCACACCCAGAGGGTATGCGCAGGCATAGGCCGATGCAATCTGTGGAGCGTTGCTTCCGAATACTGTTGAGAGTGCCTCATTGGCAGCACCAAGTCCAGGGGTGTTTGTCACGGCACCATATAGAGTACCAACCATCATAGGCAGATTGGTCACGTTGCTAGTGTCGAAGAAGATGTAGTAGCAAGCAAACATCACCAGGATGTTAAGGAGGATAGCACTCGCTGCTACTCCGTTAAGCTTGATACCTTGTGTTCCAAAGCTCTCAAAGAATCCAGGACCCACCTGCAGACCAATCATGAATACAAACAGGATAAGTCCGAAATCCTGTATGAATGTCAGGATTGGGGTAGGGGCTGTAAAGCCGATGTGTCCGGCCAGAATACCGGCGAAGAGTACAAAGGTTACGCCAAGTGAAACACCAAATAACTTAATTTTTCCTAAATAGACTCCGATTGCTATCACAATAGCATAGAGTAGCACGATATGTGCTACCGAGTCAGTTGTCGTAAAAAGGTCCTTTAACCACTGAAATGATTCCATAAATAAATCTAAATAATGCCTATTCTTATAAATTCTCAAATTTCGAGTGCAAAGTTACTCAAAAAATGCTCATCTTTGGCATTTTTGTGCATCATTTTTCGTATAAATGATGATTTTTTATTTCTTTCACACTTCAAAACGCTTTTTTGACCAAAAAAGTTGTAAATTTGTCCGCTGATATTGCAAACTTAAAACATAACTTATATAATATTAAACGTAAAAAATCTATGGCAAACAAAGAGAAACTCTTTACCGAGTTCGCTGCGCCTACCACTCAGGAGTGGCTCGACAAGATTGAGGTCGACCTGAAAGGTGCCGACTTCCAGAAGCGACTGGTATGGAGAACAAACGAAGGTTTTAATGTACAGCCCTTCTATCGCCGTGAAGACCTGGCGAACTTGAAAACACCCGATGCTCTTCCAGGAGAGTTCCCATTCGTACGTGGAAACAAGAAGGACTCTAACGAGTGGTACGTACGTCAGAATATCGAGGCCACCGACCCAAAGGCCGCCAATGCAAAGGCTCTCGATATCCTAAACAAGGGTATCGACTCTCTGGGATTCCATATCCCAGGCAAGCTCGTATCGATGGATACTGTCGAGACTCTGCTCGAAGGCATCTATTGCGAGTGTGTCGAGGTAAACTTCTCTACCTGTCAGCGTCATTCACTCGAACTGGTTGAGATACTGAAGACCTATTGGCAGAAGAAGGGCTATGATAAGGAGAAGATAGTTGGCTCTATCGAGTGGGACCCAATGAAGAAGATGGTACTCAAGGGTAAGGACGTATCACCCGTGCTCGCATTCGGACCTAAGTTGGCCGAGTCGCTCAAGGAGTATCCTAACTTCCGTAGTATCGTGGTTCATAGCGATGCACTCAACAATGCCGGTGCCTATATCGTTCAGGAGTTGGGTTATGCACTTGCTTGGGGTAACGAGTATCTGCAGCAGTTGACCGATGCTGGTGTTGATGCCGATCTTGCAGCTAAGAGCATTAAGTTCAATATGGGTGTAAGCGAGAACTACTTCATGGAGATAGCTAAGTTCCGTGCTGCCCGTTTGCTCTGGGCTCAGATTGTTAAGCAGTATGAGCCTAAGTGTGATTGCGCTTGCAAGATGATTATCAATGCTACAACCTCTACTTACAACCAGACTGTTTTCGATAGCTATGTCAATCTGCTCCGTTCGCAGACCGAAGCTATGAGTGCTGCTCTGGGTAGTGTTCACTCTATGGTAGTAACACCGTTCGATGCTCCTTACGAGGAGGCTACCGACTTCTCTGAGCGTATTGCTCGCAATCAGCAGTTGCTGATTAAGGAGGAGAGCCACTTCGACCGTATCGTCGACCCATCAGCTGGTTCGTACTATATCGAGCATCTCACCGATGCACTGGCTACCGAGGCTTGGAAGATATTCCTGAAGGTAGAGGATGAGGGTGGATTCCTTGCAGCCATCAAGGCTGGAACTATCCAGGACGATATCAATGCCACCAATGTTAAGCGTCATGGCGATGCTGCCAAGCGTAAGGAGTTCCTGCTTGGTACCAACCAGTTCCCTAACTTCACCGAGAAGAGCGAGGGCAAACGCGCCTACAAACATCAGTGTGGTTGTGGTGGCGTGCACCATCAGGGCGAAGAGAACGTTGCGTTCAAGTCTATCGAGACCACACGCCTTGCAGCCGACTTTGAGGATCTGCGTATCCATACCGAAGAGACCAAGGTGCCAGTAGCCTTCATGCTTACCATTGGTAATCTGGCCATGCGTCAGGCCCGTGCACAGTTCTCGTGCAATTTCCTGGCCTGTGCAGGCTATAAGGTGATCGACAATCTCGGATTCAAGACCGTCGAAGAGGGCGTAGATGCTGCTCTTGAGGCTAAGGCCGATATCGTAGTTATCTGCTCTAGCGATGACGAGTATGCTGAGTACGCTATTCCTGCCTTTAAGTATCTTGATGGTCGTGCGATGTTCGTAGTAGCTGGTGCTCCTGCTTGCATGGAGGATCTTAAGGCTGCCGGCATCGAGAACTACATCCACGTAAAGTGTAATGTGCTCGAGACTTTGAAAGAATATAATCAGAAACTTGGTATCTAAAAATATAGGAGACTTGAATTATGCGTAAACAGTTTAAAGATATAGATATCTATGCAGGCATCAAGGCTCAAGATGGTGCCAAGTGGATTAAAGACAATGGTATAGTAGAAAACTGGAAGACCCCCGAGCACATCGAGGTTCGCCCTGTTTATACTAAGGAAGACCTCGAAGGTATGGAGCACCTCGACTACACAGCCGGTATTCCTCCTTATCTGCGTGGTCCGTATTCTATGATGTATCCGTTCCGTCCGTGGACCATCCGTCAGTATGCCGGATTCTCTACCGCTGAGGAGTCGAATGCTTTCTATCGTCGTAACCTGGCTTCAGGTCAGAAAGGTTTGTCTGTAGCTTTCGACCTGCCTACACATCGAGGTTACGACCCCGACAACGCCCGTGTAGTAGGCGATGTAGGTAAGGCTGGTGTTTCAATCTGTAACGAAGAAAACATGAAGGTGCTCTTCTCAGGCATCCCCTTGAACAAGATGTCTGTATCTATGACCATGAATGGTGCCGTGCTGCCTATTCTGGCATTCTACATCGTGGCAGGTCTGGAGCAGGGCGCTCAGCTTGAGGAGATGGCTGGTACCATCCAGAACGATATCCTGAAGGAGTTCATGGTGCGTAACACATATATCTACCCACCAGCATTCTCTATGAAGATCATCGCTGATATCTTCGAGTACACATCTCAGAAGATGCCTAAGTTCAACTCTATCTCTATCTCAGGTTATCACATGCAGGAGGCTGGTGCTACAGCTGATATCGAGTTGGCTTATACTCTGGCTGATGGTATGGACTACCTGCGTACAGGTGTCAATGCTGGTATCGATGTGGATGCTTTTGCTCCTCGTCTGTCGTTCTTCTGGGCCATTGGTATGAACCACTTTATGGAGATTGCCAAGATGCGTGCAGGCCGACTGCTGTGGGCTAAGATTGTTAAGAGCTTCGGCGCTAAGAATCCTAAGTCGCTCGCTCTGCGTACACACTCGCAGACCTCCGGATGGTCGCTCACCGAGCAGGATCCATTCAACAACGTAGGTCGTACCTGTATCGAGGCTATGGCTGCCGTATTGGGTCACACCCAGTCGCTGCATACCAATGCACTCGACGAGGCTATCGCTCTGCCTACCGACTTCTCGGCTCGTATCGCTCGTAATACCCAGATTTATATCCAGAACGAAACAAAGGTGTGCAAGCAGATCGATCCATGGGCAGGTAGCTACTACGTAGAAACCCTGACCAACGAACTGGTTCACAAGGCTTGGGAACATATCCAGGAGATTGAGAAGCTGGGCGGTATGGCTAAAGCCATCGAGACTGGTCTGCCAAAGATGCGTATCGAGGAGGCTGCAGCCCGCACTCAGGCTCGTATCGATAGTGGCGTGCAAACCATCGTTGGTACCAATAAGTACCGTTTGGAGCACGAGGATCCTATCGATATCCTCGAGGTCGACAATACAGCTGTGCGCAAGCAGCAGGAGGAGAGTCTGGCTCAGGTTCGCTCTACCCGCGATGAGGCCGCTTGTCAGGCAGCACTCAAGGCTATCACCGAGTGTGTACGCGACTTCAAGGAAGGGCGCAAGAGCGAGAACAACCTGCTCGACCTTGCTGTCAAGGCCGCTCAGCTGCGTTGTACTTTGGGTGAGATTTCAGATGCCTGCGAAGAGATCGTAGGTCGTTATAAAGCAGTAATCAGAACAATTTCAGGCGTGTATAGTTCAGAATCTAAGAACGATAAAGACTTCGAGGAGGCCAAGCGCCTTACCGACGAGTTTGCTCAGAAGGAGGGTCGCCGTCCACGTATCTTCGTTGCCAAGATGGGTCAGGACGGTCACGACCGAGGTGCAAAGGTAGTGGCAACAGGTTATGCCGACTGTGGCTTCGACGTGGATATGGGACCACTGTTCCAGACTCCTCAAGAGGCTGCCCGTCAGGCTGTCGAGAACGATGTGCACATCGTAGGTGCATCGTCGCTTGCTGCCGGTCATAAGACCCTTATCCCACAGCTCATCGAGGAGCTGAAGAAGCTGGGCCGTGAAGACATCATGGTAACTGCCGGAGGTGTTATCCCCGCGCAGGACTACGACTTCCTCTATAAGGCTGGTGTAGCTTGTATCTTTGGTCCTGGTACCCCGATACCGTATTCTGCTATTCAGATGATGAAGATTCTGATGGACAAGGACTAATTAATATTTGGTAAAGATGAAGAAGTTTCTTTTGTTGCTAGTTGCTCTGGTGTCGTGCTGCTCCCTGTGGGCCGACGACAAGGTCGACACCAGTATCCCTGTCACTACCGAGGTCAAGGACAAGACCTTTGTGCTCGTCATCTCTAACGAGAACTACAAACACGAAGAGTCGGTGCCCTTTGCCAACAACGACGGAGAGGTGTTCGCTGTGTATTGCGAGAAGACCCTTGGTGTGCCCGCCAAGAACATCCACCGTGTGCCCGATGCCACGCTCAATGATATGAATCATGAGTTGGAGTGGCTCACCCAGGTGGTGAAAGCTTTCGACGGACAGGCTCAGGCCATCTTCTACTATAGTGGTCACGGTATGCCCGATGAGGCCAGCAAAGAGGCCTATCTGCTGCCTACCGATGCCTATAGCAGCGACCCTAAGAGCGGACTAAGCACAAAGAAACTATACGACCGACTGAACAGCATGCAGGCCCAGCGCACACTGGTGTTCCTGGATGCCTGTTTCAGTGGATCCAAGCGTGATGGCGAGATGATGGCATCTAGCCGTGGTGTAGCCATCAAGGCCAAGACCGAACCCGTCAAGGGCAATATGGTAGTGTTCTCGGCTGCTCAGGGCAACGAGACTGCCTATCCCTACAAGGGCAACAATCACGGCATGTTCACCTACTTTGTGCTCAACAAGCTTAATGAGACTGGTGGTGCTGTGACACTGGGCGAACTCAGCGACTATGTCATCAAGGAGGTTAAGCAGAAGTCGATCGTCGACAACGGCAAGAGTCAGACACCAAGTATCAACGGTCCTGTAGGCGACGATTCATGGCGCTCTTGGCGCTTTGCCGAGCGTGCCGCCAAGACACGCGAGACTCGTGTCAACACTGCTACCACCAAGGCCAGCAAGGATGGTCCAGCCATCCCTTCTAGTGCCGAGCCTTATACCATCCCAGATTACACTATCGAGGGTGCAGGCACAGGTGTTCAGGGCACCTATCTTGTCAAGGTTACTTTGGATGCCAAGCGTGTAGAGGATGCCACCGATCAGGAACTCACCAAGGCAGCCATCCATGGCGTGCTATTCCGTGGATTCGAGAGCGGTGCCAACCGTCAGCATCAGCGCCCGTTAGCTGGTAGTGCACTCGTTGAGACACAGAACTCAGGCTTCTTCAGCCACTTTTTCCATCAGCCCTACCAGCAGTACGGTCAAGCCGAGACCACCTCACGCCAGGTTGTACGTATGGGCAAGAATCAGTTCAAGGTGTCTGCCACTGTCACCGTCAAGGAGGATCAGTTGCGCAAGGACCTCACCACACAGGGCATACTTAAGGGCGACCAGCTTGGAGAGAGCAAGCGCCCCACACTGATGGTTATCCCTGCCGACTCGTGGTGTACAGCCAACGGATTCACTAAGGACGATGAGAATGGCAAGAAGGTATCCGACTACGAAGCTGCATGGAGTGGTAGTCAGGATCTGTTCAGCGTTGTGTCTAAGATTGGTGAGCTTATGACCGATCGCGGATTTCCGCTAAAGGACCTCTCTCAGTCGCTCAAGAACGTAGGAGCTGCCCGCACCGACATCTTTCTCGAAGTTGGTTGGAAGATTAACAAGACTGGTCCAAAGAACTCTGTTACCTATACGCTGCGTGGCCTCGATGCTTACACTATGAAGCAGGTGGCCAATACCTCTGGTACCGGCAAACCGTCGTTCTCGGCCGAAGTTCCTGTATTGCTCGAAGAGGCTGTATTGGAACGTATGGACAACTTTGCCGGTCAGCTGCAGCAGCACTTCGACGATCTGCTTAAGAATGGTCGCGAGGTAGCTGTCACCATCCGTTGCGAGGGCGCTCAGAGTCTTGAGTTCGAGTATGATGGCAAGGAACTCACTGAGATTATCGATGATTGGATGGCCCTCAACACTCTGAACCACCGCTACAGTATGGGCGACAATAGCGATAAGTTCATAGAGTTTGAGCAGGTGCGCATTCCGCTCTATGCTCAGAACGGTATGCCCCTCGACACCCGTCGCTGGCTCAACAGCCTGCGCAAGATGCTCAGTGCCGAACCTTACAACATCGCCGTACAGATTGTCTCTGACGGTTTAGGACATGCCACGCTAGTACTTGGAAACAAATAGAAATAGAAAAGAAAAAAGCTCACCGCGAAGTGAGCTTTTTTTCTTTGAGTTTACATGAATGAGTCGCGTTCGTTTATCTTGTACGCTTTGTTATCTGCCTTTATGTATATCTGCAGGTCTCTGAAGTAGCCTGTATTCTGGATCTCTGACAGATCGTACTGGGCGTCTTCTTCCTGTGGATATTCCTTTGCGTTAGCCAGATTGCCAGTAAACACCAGTTCCTTATCGTTAGTGTCCAGAACTGATATCCACTCTTTCTTTTCGCGGTTGCCGATAACAAATTTACTACTCATAACATTTACTTTTTTATCGTGGTGTAGTTTGTTGCTTTGCGTTATTGCAGATGCAAAGGTAAGCACTTTTTGCTTACTATTTATCACTACACCCTCAAAAACTTATGTAAACGTTTGAGTAAACGTTTCGGCAAGCTTCTGTTAGAAGTTCTTTCTTACGCCCTGCCACTCAGGGAACTTCATCTTCAGATACTCGTCGTCCAGAAACAGGGCTGACTGTCCCACCTTGTCCTTAAGTTGCCAGTCCAGCCATTTTACTACAGCCTTGGCATAGTTGCCGCCATGCTTCTCGTAGTATGTTCCGCTGTGTCCGTCCTTCGAGTTCAGCATCACCACGGGTATGTCGTTGCCTATGCGCTCGTAGTCCTTCTTGGCGTTCTCGTGTGCTATGTCTGCAGGACCGCCTATCATATAGAACATAGGCTGATGCAGATTCTTCAGACACTCCTTGGTGGCGCCCATCATCTCCATATCGCCTATACCTGTGTTCAGCATCACGCATGTCTTGATACGTGGGTCGTATGCGATAGCCAGCACCTGTGCACCTCCGCACGACTGCCCCATAGCTGCCACACGGTCCAGTGCCAGACAGTGGTAGTACTCCGAACCCTGTGTGGCGTTCTGTTCTGTCAGCCAGTCCAGCACCTCAAGCAGCATCTTAGGGTATGTGCTGAACTGTGGAGCAGCAGGCTGCTGCTGTTTCTTAGCCTTCTTAGCGTTTTTTGCAGCCAGTGCTCTCTGCTTGGCCTGTTCCTCCTGCTGTGCCTTCTTCTCCTCGGCAGTCATAGGCAGTATTTTCTCGCCGTTAGCCATCACCACCTCACCCTTTGTGGCAGGGTAGGCAGCCTTCAGCACACCGCGCCACTGTGCCATCACGTCGGCCTCGTCATACGGACCGATAGCTGCAGCTACATAGCCATACGATGCCACCTCGCTCAGCAGCAGTCGCATCTCCACGTTATTATTAAAACAAGCGCCATTGGCATACACTATCACTGGCAGTGCACCCTTCTGTGCCACCACCTCTTTCAGGTTCTGCGGACGATAAACCGTAAACCCAGTGCACGAGGCATCGCCCACCACTTCCGACTTGAAAGGGCCAGTACCTCCTTCTTCCACTACTTGTCTGTTAACTGTCTGCGCACTTGCGCCCATACTCATGGCGACTATCATCGCCGCAATAAATACTTTTCTCATAGTTGATAATTTATTAATGATCACGTAATTGCCTGCAAAGATACGATGATTATCTGAAACTTGCAAGTGTTTTGCAAGAAAAATGCCTCGTATCATATTCCGATGCGAGGCATTTTTTTCCCTTTTATTCGCAGAACATTTGGTGTAGAATATCTTGCAGGTTGGCAATCTCGTCTGCAGCTAGTGTTGCAATGCGGTTTTTGAGTCGCCTTTTGTCGATAGTGCGTATCTGGTCTGTTGCTATTTCACCATCACGGTCCATTATATGGCATCCCACGCGATAGGGGTACCCGTGTATGGCCGAAGTGATGGGGATGATTATAACGGTGTCAAGATGATCATTCAATTCTTTTGGACTAACAATTACGCACGGGCGTATCTTCTGCATCTCAGCACCGATAGTGGGATTTAGGTCAACCCAATACACATCATATTGTTTTACCATTGCCAATCCTCCATTTTCTCGTCTTCAAGGACGTCGGCAATCATAAGCTTGTCTTCGCCAGCAGCATGCGCCTTTTTAGCCGCAGCTGCCCAACCTTTGCGGGGAGCAACGGCAGACTTCTTATTTTCGGCTACAACCAATCCCTTAACGTACGAAAGAATCTTCTTCATAGCGGA
>CACWMK010000010.1 GCA_902761905.1 uncultured Prevotellaceae bacterium | reverse complement strand
AAGAATATTTAAATGATAAAAAGGCAGGCACTACAGATTAAGTAGTGCCTGACAGCCTTTAAGTACGTCTTGCCATGTGGCTTCGAAATCGCCCGTGTACCATGGATCGGACACGTCGCAACCATAGCGGCGGTCGGAGTGGGGGATAAGGTCGAGCAATTTTACTATCTTGCCCTCGGGATCGCTGCCACCACATATGCGGGTGATATTGCGGATGTTGGCCGAGTCCATCCCCACCAACAGGTCGTAGCGGTTGTAGTCGGCACGCGTCATCTGGCGTGCGGCATGGCCGTTGCAACTGATTCCGTGTTCGGCCAGTTTGCGGCGTGCTGGTGGATATACGGGATTGCCTATCTCCTCGGTAGAAGTAGCAGCTGACTCAATCAGATACTGATCGGTCAGCTGCTCCTGTTCTACTAAGTATTTCATTACGAACTCTGCCATCGGACTGCGGCAGATGTTGCCATGACATACAAATAATATACGTTTCATAATTATCCGTTCATCGACAGCAGGAACTCCTCGTTCGTGCGGGTTGTTACCAAACGGTCGCGAACTGTGTTCATAGCCTCCATAGGATTCATCTCGGCAATAAACTTGCGCATGATCCACATGCGGTTGAGTGTGGTCTCGTCAAGCAGCAGGTCGTCGCGACGAGTAGAAGACTGAACAAGGTCGATAGCTGGGAAGATACGCTTGTTAGAGAGTGCACGGTTGAGCTGGATTTCAGAGTTACCAGTACCCTTGAACTCCTCGAAGATAACCTCGTCCATCTTAGAACCTGTGTCAACTAGAGCTGTGGCGATGATGGTGAGCGAACCGCCGCCCTCGATGTTACGTGCAGCACCGAAGAAACGCTTAGGTTTCTGCAGGGCGTTAGAGTCGACACCACCGGTAAGAATTTTACCTGATGTTGGAGCAACGGTATTGTATGCACGGGCAAGACGGGTGATTGAATCGAGGAAGATTACTACATCGTGACCGCACTCTACCATGCGCTTTGCTTTTTCGAGTACTATACCAGCAATCTTTACGTGGCGGTCGGCTGGCTCGTCGAATGTAGAGGCGATAACCTCGGCATTTACGGTGCGGGCCATATCGGTAACCTCCTCAGGGCGCTCGTCGATGAGCAGCATCATGATGTATGCCTCAGGATGGTTGGCTGCGATGGCATTGGCAATATCCTTCATCAGAATGGTCTTACCAGTCTTAGGCTGGGCCACGATGAGTGCACGCTGTCCCTTGCCGATAGGTGAGAACAGGTCGACGATACGTACCGATGGGTTGGTGGTAGCGCGGTCGCCACAGAGTGTGAACTTCTCTTCGGGGAACAGTGGTGTGAGGTGCTCGAAGGCAACACGGTTGCGAACCTCGGCTGGGTTGCGGCCGTTGATGCTCTGTACGTCGGTCATGGCAAAGAACTTCTCGCCCTCGTGAGGTGGACGAACCTTGCACTGTACTACGTCGCCGGTCTTAAGTCCGTACTTCTTGATCTGCTGTGGCGATACATATACATCATCTGGTGATGAGAGGTAGTTGTAGTCGCTTGAGCGCAGGAAGCCATATCCATCGGTAAGCATCTCGAGCACACCGTTGGCATCGATAAGGTCGGCAAAGTCGTAGCGAGGCATAGTGCTGGCCACGCTGTTGCGTGTGACAGGAGCCTCGTTTATAGCGGGAGCCATCGGGCGGTCGAAGATATCGAGGGTAGGTGTGGCCATCTGGTCCTCGATGGGGATGTCGACGATAGTGATGAAATCGGTGCCATCGCCTGGATCGCCCAGCCATACGCCGTTTTCATCTACATCGTCGGTAAGAGGATCGATCTTATCGGTTGGGGTATCGGCTGGAACCTCATCAACAGGAGCCTCAACCTTGCTGTGTGACATCTTTTCGCGCAGCTGCTCGATGGCGTTTGGCATTACCTCGTCGTCGGCGCTATCGCCACCAACAGCAAACTGTGCAGCCTCGGGTACAACGAAATCGTCGGCATTAGCCTCGGGTACAGCAGCCTCTGCTTCGGCTGCAGCCTGTGCAGCCTCCTCGGCAGCACGTGCAGCAGCCTCCTCGGCCTCTTTCTCGGCCTTGGTCTTGCGTCCGCGCTTCTTTGGCTTAGTCTCTTCGGCAGCGGGAGCTGGCGCAGATTCCTTAGCAGGAGCCTCTGCTGGCATATCGGCAAAGAGCGATGGCGTCTCAACCTTCTTGCGTGTACGGTTTGACTTTGTGTCGAGGTTGCTACCTTCCTCGCCATTGACAGTATAAACTCGGCTTGTATCTTTCTTAGCGATACGAGTACGCTTGCGCTTGGGGGCATCATCGGCAGAGGCACTATTTTCGGCAGCCTTGTCGAGGATGGCATAAACAACGGTTTCGAGCTGGTCATCGGGCGATACCTTGATGCCAAGCTCATCGGCAATACCCACAAGCTGGGGTATGTCCATAGACTCTAATTCTTCTTTTGTATACATATAGTATGTACTTAATACTTTATTATTCTGAAAAAAAATAGTGGAAATGCTTCGCGAACGGAAGCACTGTTTTGAAAAAACGATGCAAAGGTACGCATATTTTTGTGAACCACCAAATAAATTCGAAAAAAAATTGTATCTTTGCACCCAAAATTAATATAATTATGGAAATTAAGAAAGCAGAATTCACACTTAGTGCTCCTATGGAGTCTATGTGTCCGAAGGATACCAAACCCGAGTATGCGTTCATCGGAAGATCGAACGTAGGCAAGTCGAGCTTGATAAACATGCTGACCGGTAAGAAAAATCTGGCTAAGACCAGTGCTACACCTGGTAAGACGCTACTTATTAACCACTTTATTATTAACAATGAGTGGTATCTGGTTGACCTGCCTGGCTATGGATTTGCCAAGCGCTCGAAAAAAGAGGTACAGAAACTGGAGCAGATGATAAACGGCTACATACTGCAGCGCGAGCAACTGGTGAACGTATTCCTGCTGATAGACGTAAGACTGGAAGCGCAGAAGATAGACCTGGAGTTTATCGATTGGCTGGGTACCAGCAGTGTTCCCTTTGCCATCATCTTTACCAAGGCTGACAAACTGAGTGCATCGAAGGTGCTGCAGAATGTGACTGCATATAAGAAGGTGCTTAGCGAGACATGGGAGGAACTGCCGCCGATGTTTGTGACATCATCGGAAAAGAAACAAGGACGCGACGAGGTTCTGGATTACATAGAACAGATAAATAAGGAACTGGCGAATGGCTAAAGAGATACCATACTTAGACGTTCAAAAGCTGACAAAGTCGTTTGGTGCGCTGGTACTGTTTCGCGACTTGAGTTTCTCGATTGCCGAGGGACAGAAGGTGGGACTGATAGCCAAGAACGGTACCGGTAAATCTACGTTGCTATCGATACTTAGCGGCAAGGAGGGATACGATCAGGGCGAGATAATATTCCGCCGCGATCTGAAGGTGGGAATGCTGGAGCAATCGCCAGCGTTCGACCCTGCCGAGAGTGTGCTGGATGCTTGCTTTAATCATCAAGGTGATCCTGATAAGGTGTTGAAAGCCAAGCAGATATTGACGCAGTTGAAGATACGTGATCTGGAACAACCAATGGGGCAGTTGAGCGGTGGACAGCAGAAACGTGTGGCTCTGGCCAACGTGCTGATAACCGATCCCGATCTGCTGATACTGGACGAGCCTACCAACCATCTGGACCTGGAAATGATAGAGTGGCTGGAGGGGTATCTGAACCGTGGCAACAAGACGCTGCTGATGGTTACCCACGACCGATTCTTCCTGGACCGAGTGTGCTCGGTGATACTGGAACTGGACGATCAGACTATCTATACATATCGTGGTAATTACAGTTACTATCTGGAGAAACGACAGGAGCGTATCGATAACCGTCGCGCAGAGATAGCCCGTGCAAACAATCTGTATCGTACCGAACTGGACTGGATGCGCCGCATGCCACAGGCTCGAGGTCATAAGGCGCGTTATCGCGAAGAGGCTTTCTATGAACTGGAAAAAGTGGCCAAGCAGCGCATAGAGGAGCGGCAGGTACGACTGAAATCGCGCAATGTGTATATTGGAAGTAAAATATTTGAGTGCCAGTATGTGAGCAAGGCGTTTGAGCGCCCCGATGCTGAGCCGCTGACCATACTGAAGGACTTCTATTATAACTTCTCGAGATTTGAGAAGATGGGTATCGTGGGCAATAACGGTACCGGCAAATCGACATTCATAAAGATGCTACTGGGACAGGTGGTACCCGACAGCGGAAAGTTTGATATCGGCGACACCGTGCGATTCGGCTATTTCTCGCAGGAGGGACTGCATTTTGACGAGCAGACAAAAGTGATCGATGTGGTGAAGGACATCGCCGAATATATCGATATGGGTGGTGGTAAGCACTTGACAGCATCGCAGTTTCTGCAGCACTTTATGTTCACTCCAGAACAGCAGCACAACTATGTGTACAAGTTGAGTGGTGGTGAGCGCCGCAAGCTGTATTTGTGTACGGTGCTGATGAAGAACCCGAACTTCCTGGTGCTTGACGAACCTACTAACGATCTGGATATAGTGACGCTGCAGATTTTGGAGGAATATCTGCAGGATTTCCCTGGATGTGTGATTGTGGTGAGTCACGACCGCTACTTTATGGATAAAGTGGTGGACCATCTGCTGGTATTCAAGGGCGAAGGTGATATACAGGATTTTCCGGGTAACTATACGCAGTATCGCCAGTGGAGTCAGTTGCAGCCCAGTGAGCCGGCATCTGGTGCCCGGACAGGAGGTGCTGGCAAAACCAACAAGACTAGTGCTGCCAGTTCGTCGAACACAGCTGCTAGCGATGGTGCAGGCAACGGTAAACGCAAACTGACCTATAAGGAAAAGCGAGAACTGGAGCAGTTGGAGAAGGAGATCGAAGCCCTGGAAGCTGAAAAGAAGCAGATAGAAGAAGCGCTCTGTGGCGGAACTACATCTGTAGACGAAATAACAAAAATGAGCAAGCGCCTGCCCGTGCTGAATGACGAGTTGGACGAGAAGAGCATGCGTTGGCTGGAATTAAGCGAGATATGATACAACAACAATACCCATCACAACTATTGGAAAAGGCTGTGCAGGAGTTCTCGAAACTACCTGGCATCGGTCGTAAGACTGCACTGCGCCTAGTACTATGGCTGTTAAGGCAGGATGATGCCGACGTGGCTGCTTTTGCCGAGGCTGTGAGTAAGCTTAAGGCTGAAGTGAAATACTGCAAGGTGTGTCATAACATAAGCGACACTGATGTATGTCCTATCTGTGCAGATCATCGTCGCGACCAGTCGACGGTGTGTGTGGTAGAGAATATACAGGACGTGATGGCCATAGAGAATACTCAGCAGTTTCATGGACTGTACCACGTGCTGGGCGGAGTGATATCGCCTATGGACGGTATGGGGCCTGCCGACATCGAGATAGATTCGCTGATACAGCGAGTGGGCGAGGGAGATGTTAAAGAGGTGATACTGGCGCTCAGTCCGACGATGGAGGGTGACACCACCAACTTCTACATCTATCGCAAAATGGCGCCTAGCGGTGTAAAGGTGAGCGTTATCGCCCGAGGTATAGCCGTAGGTAACGAACTGGAATATGCCGACGAGGTAACCCTTGGACGATCGATAGCCAACCGAACATTATTCGAAGAGAAATAAAAAACTAAAGATATGAAAGAAACAAGAAACCTGTTGATGACACTGTTCTGCATACCTATCGGATATGTGGCGGCAGTTGCCATTGTGTTTGAGACTAACATCTTTGAGCCTGGTTATAGTGCTGGTGATAAGAATGTGGAATTTGTGATGACAGCGTTAATGGAGCTGGTGACACTGGGTACGGTGTTTTTGGCACTCCGACTGTTTAAGTTTAATAAGGTGCACGATGATCTAGTGACCCGTAAGTATGCTGCTCTGAAAAAGTGGGGGCTTCTGCGGCTGCTTATGTTGGGCTTGCCAATGATGTATAATACCTATTTATATTATATGTTTATGAACACCACATTCGGATATATGGCTATCATCCAGATGCTCTGTATGCCGTTTGTATTTCCATCAAAGAGTCGTTGCGAAGCTGAAATTGAAGAATGAAACTAAGCGTAGTAATAGTTAGTTATAACGTTAGAGAGTTATTGACCGCCTGTATCGACAGTGTGGTTAAGGCTGCTGAGGGAATCGATACCGAAGTTTTTGTGGTGGATAATAATTCGGCTGACGATACCGTTGAGGTGATTGCCCGCGACTATCCATGGGTACACCTTGTTAATAATAAGGAGAATC
The DNA here is from genome assembly GCA_902761905.1 of uncultured Prevotellaceae bacterium. Taxonomy (GTDB): domain Bacteria; phylum Bacteroidota; class Bacteroidia; order Bacteroidales; family Bacteroidaceae; genus Prevotella. The sequence goes on along the minus strand of CACWMK010000010.1, from coordinate 64,123 downwards.
TTGGGTTCTCGAAAGCTAATAACATAGCTATCAGACAATCAGAGGGCGAATATGTACTGCTGCTAAATCCTGACACTGTGGTGGCCGAAGGTACATTGAGTGGCGCGGTGGAGTTTATGGATCAGCACCCCGAGGTTGGTGGCGCCGGGGTGAGGATGCACAATACAGATGGTACGCTGGCACCTGAGAGCAGAAGAGCTGTGCCAACACCGCTGGTGGCTGCACGCAAGATGCTGGGATTTACCAAGCGCTACTATATGAGTTATCTGCCATGGGACAAGCCCGGAAAGATTGAGGTGATAAGCGGAGCATTCATGATGCTGCGCCGCAAGGCCATCGACGAGGTGGGATTACTCGACGAAGACTTCTTTATGTATGGCGAAGATATCGATCTGTCGTATAGACTGCTTAAGGGCGGTTGGCAGAACTGGTATCTACCACTGGATATCATCCACTACAAGGGCCAGTCGACGCAGAAATCGGATTTCCGCTATGTGCATGTGTTCTATCAGGCCATGCTCATCTTCTTCCGCAAGCACTACAGTCATCTAAGCTTCTTCTTTACAATGCCGGTAAAGGTTGCCATCTACTTCCGTGCATCGTTGGCGCTGGCAGACTTGATACGTAAAAAACTGCATTTGGGATGAGACAGATTAAACTAAGAGCCATCGAGCCAGAGGATCTGGACCTGCTATATCACATCGAGAATGATGTGGAGTTGTGGAATGTAGGTACATCTAATGTGCCATACTCACGCTATTTGCTACATGACTATGTGGCAAATGCCAAAAACGACATATATACCGACCGACAGGTGAGGATGATGGTGGAAAACGAAGACGGTAAGGTGGTAGGTGTGGTTGATCTGGTGAGTTTCGATCCTGCTAACCGTCGTGCCGAGGTGGGTATAATAATAATGAACGAATACCGTCGACAGGGTTATGCTACTGCTGTAATTGATGCCATTAAGGACTATTCATTGAGAATTTTACATCTACATCAGATATACGCGTATGTGGATTGCAATAATAATGCATCGATGGGGCTGTTTGAAAAAGCAGGTTTTTGTGAGAACGCAAAAATCAAAGATTGGCTCTTTGATGGCGTTAAATATCACGATTCTGTGCTATTTCTGTATAGATTTTAGAAAAAATGCAGGTTTTATAGTAAAAAAACGTCGAAAAGTTTTGGTAGTTCCAAAAATATCACTACCTTTGCACCCGCAAATAAGAAAATGCGTTCTTTGGTGCGTTAGTTCAGTAGGTTAGAATGCCTGCCTGTCACGCAGGAGGTCACGAGTTTGGTGCGTTAGTTCAGTAGGTTAGAATGCCTGCCTGTCACGCAGGAGGTCACGAGTTCGAATCTCGTACGCACCGCAAGAGTCCATCAAGATGTGAATCTTGGTGGACTCTTTGTTTTTATGTAAGAAAAATAAAAGATTTTTTAGCAAAATGTTTGTAGATTCAGATTTTTGTTGTAATTTTGCAGCCGAAAATAGTATAATGACGACAAAACGACAAAACAGCTTATGTGTGGAATCGTAGGATACATCGGGAGTAAGGAAGCTTATCCCATACTTATTAAAGGCTTGCGCCGACTGGAATATCGCGGATACGACAGCGCTGGCGTAGCTCTCATCAATGACAATGGAGACTTGAATGTTTACAAGTCGAAAGGTAAAGTCGATAATCTTTGTGAGTATTGTAATGATAAGAATGTTAGCGGCACTATAGGTATCGCTCACACTCGTTGGGCTACTCATGGTGAACCATCATCGCGCAATGCTCATCCACATTACTCGGAGAGCAAGAATCTGGCTATCATCCACAACGGTATCATCGAGAACTATGCCGAGCTGAAGGAAAAGCTGCAGGCTAAGGGTGTACACTTCGTGAGTGATACCGATACCGAGGTGCTGGTGCAGCTTATAGAATATATTAAGGAACACAAGCAGGTAGACCTGTTGACCGCTGTACAAGTAGCCTTGTATCAGGTTATCGGTGCTTATGCCATTGCAGTGCTAGACAAGCGTGATGCTGACCAGATTATCTGCGCCCGTAAGCAGAGTCCGCTAGTGGTAGGTATCGGAGAGAACGAGTTCTTCCTGGGTTCAGACGCAAGTCCTATCGTTGAGTACACCGACAAGGTGGTATATCTGGAGGATGGTAACATTGCAGTGATTCGTAGAGGCGAGGAGCTTCATGTGGTAAACATTTATGGTGAGGATCAGGACCTGAAAGTTAAGAAGGTAGATATCGACCTTGGTCAGATAGAAAAGGGTGGTTATCCCCATTTTATGCTCAAGGAGATTTTTGAGCAGCCAGAGTGCTTGACCAACTGTATGCGTGGACGTATAAATGTAGAGGCGACGCATGTTACTTTGTCGGCTCTTATCGACTATCGTCGCCAGTTGCTCGATGCTAAGCGTGTGGTAATCGTGGCTTGCGGTACATCATGGCATGCTGGTCTGATTGGAAAGCAGATAATCGAGACACTATGTCGTATACCTGTAGAGGTAGAATATGCATCAGAGTTCCGCTATCGCAATCCAGTGGTAGGCAAGGGTGATGTGGTAATCGCTATAAGCCAGAGCGGTGAGACTGCCGATACACTGGCTGCTGTACAGCTTGCAAAGGAAAAGGGCGCATTTATATATGGAATATGTAACGCCATCGGATCTTCTATCCCACGTGCTACAGATACAGGTACTTACATTCACGTAGGTCCCGAAATAGGTGTGGCATCTACTAAGGCATTTACCGGACAGGTAACGGTGCTCACTATGTTTGCCCTCGCACTTTCGGAGGCTAAGGGAACCGTTGATCGTCAGGAGTATCTTAAGATAGTAAAGGGACTGAGCGAGATTCCGATGAAGATACGCGAGGTGTTGCAGACAAATGATAAGGTAGCCGACCTCGCACGTACATTTACATATGCGCACAATTTCCTGTATCTGGGTCGTGGATTCTCATATCCAGTAGCACTCGAAGGAGCACTGAAACTTAAGGAAATTTCATATATCCACGCTGAGGGTTATCCTGCTGCCGAGATGAAGCACGGACCTATCGCACTGATCGATTCGGATATGCCTGTAGTAGTTATCGCCACACACAACGCGATGTACGAAAAGGTGCTCTCGAACATTCAGGAGATTAAGGCTCGTCAGGGTAGGGTGATCGCACTGGTTTCGAAGGGTGATGACACCATAGCGAAGATTGCTGATGAGGTGATTGAATTGCCAGACGTTCTGGAATGTCTCGAACCGCTGGTTGCCACTATTCCTCTTCAGTTGTTGGCTTATCACGTTGCCGTTTGCAAAGGTAAAAACGTTGATCAGCCGAGAAACTTAGCAAAATCAGTTACTGTTGAATAAAATCAAGGGCGATTCGTTTTCTAAACGTTTCGCCTTTTTTATAAAAGAATATAGGTATTATCAAAGAAAGAATATGAGAGATGTAACACTGGTCCTTTCGGACGGAACAAAATTTCACGGCAAGAGCTTCGGTTGTGAACAGCCCGTGGCAGGCGAGGTGGTGTTTAACACTGCGATGATGGGTTATCCTGAATCGCTGACAGACCCCAGTTACGCCGGACAGTTAATGACACTTACTTATCCTCTGGTAGGAAACTACGGAGTGCCACCATTCACAGTAGAGAAGAATGGTCTGGCAACATTTATGGAGAGCGACAAGATTTATGCTTCAGCCATTATCGTGAGTGATTATAGTCAAGCTTATTCGCATTGGAATGCAAACGAGAGCCTGGCTGACTGGCTTAAGCGTGAGGGTGTGCCTGGTATCACTGGAATAGACACCCGCGAGTTGACAAAGGTGCTTCGTGAGCATGGCGTGATGATGGGGCAGATAATATTTGACGATGAGCCCGACAATATCCCCACTGCCGAATATGAGGGAGTGAACTGGGTAGACAAGGTAAGTTGCAAGGATGTAACACGCTACAACGAAGGTGCCGGTAGAAAGGTAGTGCTGGTAGACTGCGGTGTAAAGAATAATATCATACGTTGTCTGGTAAACCGTGGCGTTGAGGTGATCCGTGTACCATGGAACTACGACTATACCGACATGGAGTTTGACGGACTGTTCCTGGCTAACGGCCCTGGCGACCCGGATATGTGTGTAGATGCAGTCGAGATACTGAAAAAACAGATGTCGGCATCGCGCAAGCCTATCTGTGGTATATGTATGGGTAATCAGTTGCTGGCTAAGGCAGGCGGTGCTACCATATATAAGTTGAAGTACGGACACCGCTCTCACAACCAACCAGTGCGCGAGATAGGTACTAACCGCTGCTATGTTACATCTCAGAACCATGGCTACGCAGTTGATGCATCGACACTGGGCAACGACTGGCGTGAACTATTTGTAAATATGAACGACGGCTCGAACGAGGGTATACGTCATCTCTCACACCCTTGGTTCTCGAGTCAGTTTCACCCCGAGGCATGCTCGGGTCCAGTTGACACAGAATTTATGTTTGACCGTTTTATTGAGACATTATGAAAGATAACAGTATAAAGAAGGTTTTGCTGCTGGGTAGCGGCGCATTGAAAATCGGCGAGGCCGGTGAGTTCGACTATAGTGGCTCGCAAGCCCTGAAGGCACTGCGCGAAGAGGGGGTGAAAACGGTATTGATTAACCCGAATATTGCCACCGTACAGACGTCAGAGGGTGTTGCCGATGAGATATATTATCTGCCTGTTCAGCCATATTTCGTGGAGCGTGTAATCGAGAAGGAACGTCCAGACGGAATACTGCTGGCATTCGGTGGACAGACTGCCCTTAACTGTGGCGTAGAATTGTACCAGAGCGGTGTGCTTGAGAAGTATGGCGTGAAGGTTCTGGGAACTCCGGTACAGGCTATCATGGATACTGAGGACCGTGAGCTCTTTGTTAAGAAGCTGGACGAGATTGGTGTTAAGACCATCAAGAGTGAAGCTTGCTCAGATATTGAGAGTGCCCGCAAAGCTGCTGCTACACTGGGTTACCCCGTTATCCTGCGTGCAGCATACGCATTGGGTGGACTTGGTTCAGGTTTCTGCGACAATGAGGAAGAACTGAACAAACTCGCAGAGAAAGCCTTCGCATTCTCGCCACAGGTGCTGGTAGAGAAGTCGCTGAAGGGATGGAAGGAGATAGAGTATGAGGTAGTGCGCGATAAATACGATAACTGTATCACCGTATGTAATATGGAGAACTTCGACCCACTGGGAATTCATACAGGTGAGTCGATCGTTATCGCTCCATCGCAGACACTTACCAACTCTGAGTATCATAAGCTGCGTGCGCTGGCTATCAAGATTATACGTCATATCGGTATTGTGGGTGAGTGTAACGTGCAGTACGCCTTCGACCCACAGTCGGAAGACTATCGTGTAATCGAGGTTAACGCCCGACTGAGCCGTTCGTCGGCGCTGGCTTCAAAGGCAACCGGTTATCCTCTGGCATTTGTCGCAGCCAAACTGGGTATGGGTTACGGACTGTTCGAACTGAAGAACTCGGTAACAAGGACTACGTCGGCATTCTTTGAGCCTGCACTAGACTATGTGGTTTGTAAGATTCCACGTTGGGACCTGTCAAAGTTCCATGGTGTTGATAAGGAACTGGGTTCGTCGATGAAGTCAGTAGGCGAGGTTATGGCTATCGGCCGCAACTTTGAGGAGGCTATCCAGAAGGGTTTGCGTATGATCGGTCAGGGTATGCACGGATTTGTTGAGAATAAGGAACTGAAGATAAACGATATTGATGCTGCACTGCGTGAGCCAACCGATAAGCGTATCTTTGTGATCTCGAAGGCTATGCACGATAAGCTGTATGATATCGATCGCATACACGAGCTGACAAAGATCGACAAGTGGTTCTTGCAGAAACTTAAGCATATCATCGACATAGATGAGCAGCTGAGGAAGCAGAATATCAATACTCTGGAAAAGGATCTGCTGCGCGAGGCTAAAGTATATGGATTTACAGACTTCCAGATAGCTCGTGCCATCGGATTGGAGAGTGAAAGCCGCAATATGCACGAGGCTTTGCTGCTGGTTCGTAATCGTCGTAAGCAGTTTGGCATCCTTCCTGTAGTAAAGCAGATAGATACTCTGGCTGCCGAGTATCCCGCACAGACAAACTATCTGTATGTGACATACAGCGGTGTTGCAAGTGATATCCAGTTTGAGAATGATAAGAAGAGTATTATTGTACTCGGTTCGGGTGCTTACCGCATCGGTTCGTCGGTAGAGTTCGACTGGTGTGGTGTGCAGGCATTGAACACTATACGCAAGGAAGGCTGGCGCTCGGTGATGATAAACTACAATCCCGAGACTGTGTCGACCGACTATGATATGTGTGACCGTCTGTACTTTGATGAGTTGACATTTGAGCGAGTGCTTGATATCATCGATATGGAACAGCCACACGGAGTGATCGTATCTACCGGTGGCCAGATTCCAAACAATCTGGCAGTATATCTGGACGAGCAGCATGTGAACATTCTTGGCACTCAGGCTGTGGATATCGACGGAGCTGAGGACCGTGCCAAGTTCTCACAGATGCTGAACGAGATAGGTGTGAACCAGCCTGAGTGGAGCGCACTGACATCAATGGAGGATATCGACAAGTTTGTAGACAGAGTAGGATTCCCTGTACTGGTTCGTCCATCGTATGTGCTCTCGGGTGCTGCCATGAACGTATGCTCGAACAAGGAAGAGCTTGAGAAATTCTTGCAACTCGCAGCTAATGTTTCAGAGGATCATCCTGTGGTGGTTTCTAAGTTCATTGAGCATGCCAAGGAGATTGAGATGGATGCAGTGGCAAAGGATGGCGAGATACTTGCATACGCCATCAGTGAGCATATCGAGTTTGCTGGTGTACACTCTGGTGATGCTACAATCCAGTTCCCACCACAGAAACTGTATGTAGAGACAGTGCGCCGTATCAAGCGTATCTCTCGTCAGATAGCAAAAGCACTGCACATCAATGGGCCATTCAACATCCAGTACATGGCTCGCGAAAACGATATACTGGTTATCGAGTGTAACCTGCGTGCATCGCGTAGTTTCCCATTTGTAAGCAAGGTACTTAAACTTAACCTTATCGACCTGGCAACTAAGGTGATGCTCGGTCTGCCTGTTGAGAAGCCTGCTAAGAACCTGTTTGATCTGGACTATGTAGGTATCAAGGCATCGCAGTTTAGTTTTAATCGTCTGCAGAAGGCCGACCCAGTGCTCGGAGTAGATATGGCATCGACCGGTGAGGTGGGATGTATAGGTGATAATACCGACACTGCTCTGCTCAAGGCAATGCTTAGCGTAGGTCATCGTATACCAAAGAAGACTGTTCTGCTGTCTACCGGTTCGGCTAAGCAGAAAGCAGAAATGCTGGATGCTGCCAAGCAACTGGTAGACAATGGTTATGAGCTATATGCTACAGGAGGTACTTCGAAATACCTTACAGACAACGGAATCGAGAATACATTGGTGCACTGGCCATCAGAAGATGCCCAGCCACAGGCGCTCGACCTGTTGCATGAGCATAAGATTGATATGGTAGTAAATATTCCAAAGAATCTTACCACACACGAGCTGACAAACGGATATAAAATACGTCGTGCAGCCATTGATCTGAATGTGCCTTTGATTACAAATAGCCGACTTGCAAGTGCATTCATACATGCATTCTGTAGCATTAAATTAAATGAAATAGGTATCAAATCTTGGTCAGAATATAAGTAGAATAGAGGCCTGAAAGGCTTATATTACCTATAAAATGCAAAAAAATGGTGTAATAATTTGGTTATTTCAAATTATTGCACTATTTTTGCAAAGTCATATTCAACTTTTTACGAAGTATTACTGACTAAAGTCATGGATGTAGCAGATACACTAGAATCTAAAATAAACCGCAGTGAGTATAAAATACTTATTGTAGATGATGTAGTGAGCAATGTCTTACTGCTGAAGATCTTGTTGACCAATGAAAAGTTCCAGGTTTGTACTGCGAACAATGGTACGACATGTATAGAACAGGCCAAGAAGGAGCATCCCGACTTGATACTGCTAGATGTTATGATGCCAGACATTAGTGGTTTTGATACTGCTGTAGTACTGAAGAAAGATGAGGAAACAAAAGATATACCCATCATCTTCCTGACAGCGTTGAATACTCCCCAGGATTTGGTGCATGGATTCCAGGTTGGTGCCAGTGACTTCCTGACTAAGCCTTTTAATAAGGAAGAACTTGTGATGCGTGTGATGCAGCAGATATCACTTGTTGCAGCTAAGCGTATCATTGAGCAGCAGAACCAAGATCTGCGAGCTACTCTGGCAAATCGTGATAAGATGTATTCGGTAATTGCTCATGATCTGCGCTCGCCTATGGCTAGTATCCGTATGGTACTTAATCTGGTAGTTGCTTCGACATCTCCAGAAACTGTAGGTCAGGAACTCTACGAACTGTTGGATAAGGCAAACCGTGAGTCAGAGGATGTGCATGATCTGCTGGACAATCTGCTGAAGTGGACAAAGAGTCAGACCGGACGACTGAATGTTGTGGTTCAGGATCTTGAACTTAACGATATCATACCTGGTGTAGTAGAGATATTCGAAATGATAGCACAGACAAAGCATATCAAACTGGATTTGCAGCCATCATCGGATAATCTGGTTGTTACTGCGGATAATGATATGCTGAAGACTGTGATGCGTAATTTCCTTTCGAACGCCATTAAGTTCTCGCCAGAGAATTCGACTATCGAAATTAAAATGACGGCAGAAGGCGAATTCGCAAAAATCAGCGTTACCGACCATGGCGTGGGAATAGCTGCCGACCGAATTGGTTCTATATTTAAGAAGGGTGATACCACCTACGGAACCGGTGGAGAGGAAGGCTCTGGACTTGGGCTGCAGTTGTGTCAGGATTTTGCACGGAAGAATGGAGGAGATTGCTATGTAGAATCAATAGAAGGACAAGGAAGTACATTTAGCTTTACCGTACCGCTTAAGAAATAATGAATACACCTATTTATATTATAGAGGAATCTAAACTTCGCCGTAACCTCAAGCTTATTGCTGATGTTGCGGCGAATGCTGATATAGAGATTATACTTGCCTTTAAGGCATTTGCACTTTGGAAGACATTTCCTATCTTCCGTGAGTATATCAATAGTACTACGGCCAGTTCATTGTCGGAGGCTCGTCTGGCGTATGAGGAGTTTAAGGCACCTGCTCATACTTATTCGCCTGCATATACTGAGGACGAATTTCCTGAAATTGTAAAATGCTCGTCGCATCTTACATTTAATTCGCTTTCGCAGTATGAGCGATTCCATAATCAAGCAAAGACAGTATCGTTAGGATTGCGAGTTAATCCCGAATATTCGGAAGTTGGCACATTATTATATAATCCATGTGCACCTGGCACACGCTTTGGCGTGACTGCCGATAAGTTGCCCGAGGAATTACCAAGTGATATTGAAGGATTCCATTGCCATTGTCATTGCGAGAGTGGGGCAGATGTGTTCCAACGTACGCTGGTTCATATCGAAGAGAAGTTTGCAAAGTGGTTCCCACAGTTGAAGTGGATTAACTTTGGCGGTGGTCATCTGATGACGCGTAAGGACTATGATGTTGACTTGCTGATAAAGTTGATGAAGGATTTTAAGCAGCGTTATCCTTGGTTGAAGGTTATACTTGAACCAGGAAGTGCCTTTGCCTGGCAAACCGGTCCGTTGGTATCACATGTTGTAGATCTGGTAGAAGATAAAGGAATTAAAACTGCAATTTTGGATGTAAGCTTTACATGTCATATGCCCGATTGCCTGGAAATGCCATATATGCCGGAAGTGCGTGGTGCTGAAATAGTAGAAATGGAAAAGGCTACCGAACCTATGACATATCGTCTTGGAGGTAACAGTTGCTTGAGTGGCGATTTTATGGGTTCTTGGCATTTTGACCATATATTGAAAATTGGTGAAGAAGTGATATTCGAGGATATGATTCACTACACAACTGTTAAAACTTGTACTTTTAACGGAATTTCACATCCTGCAATTGGTATGTTACATACAGATGGACGATTGGAGATTTTGAGGAGTTTTGGGTACGAAGATTATCGAAATCGTATGGATTAGGCCCGGATTTGTAAATAAATCGATAAAATGGCACTTTTTTCGAAAAAAAATCGCTGAAAAGTTTGTCAGTTCAAAAAAAAGCATTACCTTTGCACCCGCAATCAAGAGAGATGCCTCTGATAAAGAGAATAACGCGGAAATAGCTCAGTTGGTAGAGCACAACCTTGCCAAGGTTGGGGTCGCGGGTCCGAGTCCCGTTTTCCGCTCACTTGTTGAACAAAAAAGAGTCATTAAGGAATGGCCTTAATGTTAAAAATGCCCAGGTGGCGGAATTGGTAGACGCGCACGTTTCAGGTGCGTGTGCCGCAAGGCGTGCAGGTTCGAGTCCTGTTCTGGGCACTCTTTTTTATTCAGCGTATGTTGGAGAGGTGGCGGAATTGGTAGACGCGCTACTTTGAGGGGGTAGTGTCAATTGCGACGTGGGAGTTCGAGTCTCCTCCTCTTCACCATTTTTATTTGAAATATTTGCGGAAATAGCTCAGTTGGTAGAGCACAACCTTGCCAAGGTTGGGGTCGCGGGTCCGAGTCCCGTTTTCCGCTCTTATTATTTAGGAAACCACATCTTTTTCAAAAACAATGAATTTATACTTAAGATATTTTGACCGGGAAACTCTCGTGACTACTGTTGACGAGGCTATTGATTTTTTGAGTTCAATCGAGGAAATTGAGATGAATCCACTCCTTGAGGCTGATATACGTGAATATGCTTCGAGTGATGTATACTATCCTAAGAGATATAAGGTTCATCCTAGAGTATATTTCATTATTATAAAGACAGAAGCACAGACAATGCAAGATTTTAAAGATAAAAAGGCTGTTCATGAACCAGAGAATATTGAACCGTCATCTAAAAATACTCCAATCCTTATGCGTCTGAATGAAATTAATGATGGATGGTATGAGGGTGTAGTAGATTTCAAGCGTGTGTTACTTGTTCCTGGTACAGGTAAATTCCAATATCGTGATACTCAGTTTGTAGCCCGTCTTAAGGCTGTATCAGGTATGGAATGCTATGACCGCATGATTGACTATCTGAGAGACAGGGTTGATACTCGTAGTCAGTTTCCATCGCCCAAGGGAAAGAACTTTAAGTTCCGCTATTTAGGCAGAGCAAAATAAAAACCTTCAAAAACGACAATTATGAATAAAGTAATGCTCATAGGCAATGTTGGCCAGGATCCAGAAGTGAGATATGTAGAACAGGGTGTGGCTGTGGCTCGTGTAAGACTTGCAACAACCGAACGTGGTTATACACTTCAGAATGGAACTCAGGTTCCAGATCATACAGATTGGCATAATGTAATACTATGGCGTAGACTGGCCGAGATCGTAGAGAAATATGTACATAAAGGCGATAAGCTATATATAGAGGGACGTATCCGCTATACTACTTATGATGACAAGCAGGGCCAGCGTCGTTATGCTACAGAGATCTGGGCTGATAATATGGAAATGCTTTCACCAAAATCAGACAATGGATTATCTTCAACAAATCCTGAATGAAGTAACAATCATGACTCCCTCGCTGGGAGCACTGATTGCAATCTTGATAGCAGGAATACTACTTATCTTCTCAGGCTTCGCTTCGGGGTCTGAGATAGCGTTTTTTTCGCTTTCTCCTACAGATCTTAGTGAACTTGATGAGGAGAAGAATGACTCGGATCGTAAAATTCGTCAGCTGCGTGAGGATTCAGAGCGTACATTGGCTACGATACTGATTACTAATAATCTGGTAAACGTAACCATTATTATGTTATGCAATTATTTCTTTGCTCATGTTGTTGATTTTGGAAATGCTTATTGGTTGCAGTTTATTGTAATTACTGTATTGCTTACATTCCTTCTGTTGCTGTTTGGCGAGATTATGCCTAAAGTGTATGCAGGGCAGAAAGCATTGTCGTTTTGTCGTAAAGTAGCCGGTAGTATAATGATCCTGCGTAAGGTGTTCTATCCATTATCATCGATACTGATACGTTCGGGTATCATTGCTGAGAAAGTGGTTCAGAAAGAGAATCATGTGCTGAGTGTAGATGATTTGGAGCAGGCTCTTGAACTTACGGACGAAGAGGAACTGAAGGACGAGAAAGATATGCTTGAAGGCATCGTGCGCTTTGGAGACGAGACTGCCAAGGAGGTAATGACTAGTAGACAGGATGTGGTTGATCTGGATTTTAGTCTGCCTTTCCCAGAAGTGTTGAAGTGCATCGTGGAAAACAACTATTCTCGTATACCGGTATATCAGGACACTATAGATAATATTCGCGGAATCCTTTATATCAAGGACTTACTTCCTTATCTGTCAAAACCTGCCTCATTCCGTTGGCAGTCGCTTATACGGCCGCCATATTTCGTACCAGAGACAAAGAAGATTGATGATCTGCTACGCGAGTTCCAGGAGAACAAGGTCCACATAGCCATCGTGGTTGACGAGTTTGGTGGAACCAGTGGTATAATTACGCTTGAGGACATTCTTGAGGAGATAGTAGGCGAGATAAACGACGAATATGACGAGGAGGAGAAATCGTATACCCGTATAAATGCTAATACCTATATATTTGAAGGTAAGACGCTGCTGAGCGACTTGTACAAAATTCTGGATCTCGATGATGAGACATTCGAGGATGTAGAAGGTGACGCCGATTCGTTGGCAGGTCTATTGCTTGAGATTAAGGGAGACTTCCCAGAACTGCACGAACGCTTGGATTATAAAAACTTTACCTTCGAGGTAACAGAACTTGATGGACATCGCATCTCGAAAATCAAAGTGATAATTCATGATGCAGAAAAGTAATTACCAACCATAATTACTCCAATCTACAGCATTATACCATTGGTAGTTTCTTATGCGTGTATTGTATTTGAATTTAGAATTGTCGTAGTTATACTGAGGGAAGAACATACTAACGCATCCGTATACAGTATCGTCGCTTGGAAAGAGATCGTAATTGTTTTTAATCATAGAATAGATGGTCATCCATCTTTTGGAAACCAGTGAATATGGTACGGCTTGGTTATATGCGGATAGCCATTGAGAGTAATCTGCTGATGGAGCATATTTCTGTATGACTGTTTTCATATCGTACATTACTGGATAGTCATATCCGAAATAGAATGGAACGTTGGCGAGATTTAATACTTCAGGATTGTTGGTGGCAAACGACTTAAGTACCTGATTGGTGGCTTGAGCCAGATTGTCCATTTTTGATAGATCTATCGCAGATAGTGGCACACTGTAACCAATTAGGTATGAGTTGGAAGAATTGTCTGAGTATGGAGGCGTTTGATATGCCTCCATAAAGAAATCATAGTAGGTGTCGCAGATTTCCTTATAGAATGTGGATGATTGTGAGAATAATTTTGGTAATAGTATATGATATGGAGCACCTTCGCCTGGTATTTCTGCAGGTGATCCTATCAGGTAATCAGCAACATTTCGGAGCTCGTATGCGCTTTCGACACACATAAAACAACAACAGTCTGCGAAGATGTACTTAAACTTTGGCAGTCCTTCAAGCGCTTTGGCCATTTGGGTAATGTTCATCCACTTTTCAGAACTGTTGTTATCCCAACCTTTGTCTTGGCCATAGGCGCGGGTTAATTTGCGTGAAGAAGCTATGGTGTCATTGCTAATCGCCCAACCTGTGGCATGGCCCCATAATACTAAACTGTAGTCATTAGATGGGTAATTATCTATCGTCCATTTTACAATCTCACGGAATTTTACGGGATCACTAGCATGGAACTCGCTGTCAAAGCTGTAAACTTCAGTGGCTTTGCCATTAGCTATCTCTACAATGTGAGGCTTGTTGTTTTTGCCCACAGAATCAATAAAGGCTATAAGATGTTGACCATTAGAGAGTAGATAAGAACCCTCTAACATTTCTTCCAAGTCGTCGGCAAGATATGATTCATTTGGATATGCAGAATCCTGAGTCAGGTTATTCTCGCCCGACATATATACTAATACTGTATGCTGTACAATAGGCTCTGGAGTTGGCTCTGGGTCATCTTTCTTAGAGCATGAACAACATACCAAAATACCTATAATCGCAATTATTATTCTGTTCATAAATCAATTTTTGCGGCAAAGGTACGAATAAATAAGATATAATGGCATTTTTTTAATTGTTTTTTGCTATCTTTGCACCTCAAAATAAAGGAAATAATGAGAAAACTATATATTCTGCTGACATTATGTATGTTGATGTTCGGCGCTAATAACGGATTTGCACAACGTTCAAAATACAACAAAAACCACTCTAAACATCGCACTCAAAGGGTGGTGAGTAAACATAAAAAGAATAAGATGTCGAAGAAAAGGACGGTTGCCGCCTTCCGACCAGACCCTCGACTACTGACTGATCCTTATTATGATCCGTTCTTGCAATGTGAAGATACATGTAGTCATGTACATGGTATAGATTTGTCACATTATCAGGGTGAAGTGTTTTGGGAGACTGTAGGCGAAAATACCAAGATGGCTTATGTATATCTGAAAGCTACCGAGGGCGGTGATCATATAGATGCACAATACGAGCGTAATATCGAGCTTGCCCATCGTCATGGGCTGAAGGTTGGGTCGTACCATTTCTTTCGCCCCAAGACACCATTATTGACCCAATTACAGAACTTTATCACTCAGTGCCGTCCTGGTGAACAGGACTTGATACCAATGATAGACGTGGAGACAACTGGAGGATTGTCGACAGACGAGTTCTGTGATTCGCTTTTGACATTCTTGGATATGGTTGAACAGGCTTATCATCATCAACCCTTGATATACACTTTCAGAAACTTCTATAATCGTCATCTTATAGGTATGATTGATAATTACAAGCTGATGATTGCTATGTATACCGACGAGGAGCCTGTATTAGCCGACGGTCGTGATATCACCATGTGGCAATACACCAGTCATGGCAGGATTATAGGAATCAGAGGCAATGTTGACAAGAGTCGCTTTATGGGCGATCATGGATTGCGTGAAATAAAATTCAATCATGTGCGGCGACTCGAAAAACAAGTATCATTCTTCAATGTGCGTAAGGGAGTGGGCAAATGACGCGAAGAAGTTGGTAAGTGCCTCTGAAGGTATAAATCGCATATATCTTGCTGAGCGCTTAATATGACTAATTAAGGCTCCGCTATTGCTTGTATGTACAAAGATGCTGTCGGGGGATTGTGAAAAGTAGAAATCCTTGTGTACATTCGTATATTCGGCAAGTTCTTTTGCTACAATCGCAGTTTTCTTATCGACATCTCCTTGGGCAAAGGGAATATCTATTGTTTCAAAACCAAACAATTCTATTAATAGAGCTCCTTCCAACTGTGCCATCTGCTGAAATCTTAGTTTCCTAAGCCATTCTGCCAGAGTAGAGTAGTCGACTTTGCTGTCCTTGTCTTTTATCATCAATCCTAAGTCGATAAGTAGCCTTAGTGGTAGACCTTCATTGAGGATGTGACGCGCTATCCTTATTATCTGGATAAGCATCTTGCGGGTATTGATATCCGACTGTTCATCATCCAAAATGTCTTGTAATTGATGATTTAGAATGGGATTGGTAAGTTTGTACGGCCTCAACAATTCTTCTTCATCATCGTTCGTGTTGTTTTCTGTCACTTGTGCCCATTGTTTCCACTGTGCTTCAGTAAGATTGACAAAGAATTGGTCCTTGCACTTTTCCAAACCCTTATATGCATATGGTTGTACATCGTGAAGGATGGACAATTGATGCAGTTTTTCCCATTTGTGAACAGACATAGGTTCGAGTGTCTCAGTAGTATGGAAAACACCACATCTTAATAATCTGAAAAAGTTTCGTTGTATCGTGTTCATGAGAATCTTTTTGGATAACGTAGTAGGATTGACAATATGGCTACCAATCCTAGTGTAAACGGATAGTAAAGATAGGGTAGGATGGATACGGGATTGACCGATGCCAGTCCTGCCGCAATTAGTATTTGTGCACCATAGGGGATAAGACCTTGAACGGTGCATGAGAAAGTGTCGAGTATTGATGCGCACTTCTTATTATCTACTCCATATCTGTCACCTATCTGTTTGGCAATGCTGCCTACAGTAAGGATTGCTACGGTGTTATTTGCTGTACAAACATCAACAAGGGATACAAGAGTGGCGATGCTGAACTCTGCACCGCGCTTGCCATTTACACGTCGTGTAAGTAGTTTAATTATGAAGTCTATACCGCCTTGTTGTTTTATTAATTCGAGCATTCCTCCGGCCATCATTGTAACAATAATAAGCTCACCCATCGAAAGTATACCTTCGCCCATAGCACCAAACCAACCGTAGATGTCCATAGAACCTGTAATGATACCGATTATTCCACATAAAACAATTCCGAGTGTAAGTACAGCCATAACGTTCATTCCACATATGGCTGTTATTAGCACCGTGAGATATGGTATAACTTTTATCCATTCTACATCGGGAATCTGTTGAGGGGCAGCAGTGTCCTGACCAAGAAAAAAGTAGACAACCAGTATGACCAGAGCTGCTGGTACAACTATAAAGGCGTTTACTCTGAACTTATCGCTCAATCTGCATCCTTGTGTCTGGGTGGCCATTATCGTGGTGTCGGATATGAACGAAAGATTGTCGCCAAAGAACGAACCGCCTACAATGATAGCGGTCATCATGGCAACGTCTACTCCTGTTTCTTGTGCCAGTCCAACGGCAATAGGAGTGAGAGCGGCAATTGTTCCTACACTAGTTCCTATTGAAAGCGAAATAAAACAAGCTGCCAGAAACATACCGGCAAAGATCATTTGCGGGGGAAGGAAACTTAGTGCCAGATTAACCGTGGCATCAATACTGCCCATGTTTTTGGCAGAATGGGCAAATGCACCGGCTAAAACAAATATCCATATCATAAGCATCATCTGTTCTGTGGCGGCACCGCGACTATAGCTGTTTATGCGTTGCATTAATGGCATGCCCTTAAAAATACTGATGGCATAGATGCTGGAAACCATAAACGCTACAGTTATGGGGATCTTGTAAAAGTCACCAGCTATGATGCTGGTGACTAAATAAAACAGGATAAACACCATTATTGGTGATAATGCTATGATACCTTTCTTCACAGGGTTACTCCATTTTTAAATATTGATATTTCACGATAATCGTTCTCTTCGTTCTTGGCTTTTTCTCCACTAGCAACCGACAAAACTTTATCGATAAACTCAGGAACTAATTCTTGCATGGTCTTTCCCTCAATTAGTTGGCCTGCAGAGAAGTCTATCCAACTCTTTTTCCGACTAGCCAAATCAGGATTTGTAGCAATCTTCATTGTCGGTACAAATGTACCGAATGGCGTACCTCTTCCTGTAGTGAATAATACTAAATGACAGCCACAAGAGGCTAGGGCAGTAGATGCGACAAGATCGTTGCCAGGAGCAGAAAGCAAATTCAAACCAGTATTCTGTAATCTGTCGCCATATTCCATTACTCCGCTTACAGGGGCTTTGCCACATTTCTGTGTACAACCCAGTGCCTTGTCTTCGAGGGTAGAAATACCGCCGGCCTTGTTTCCCGGACTCGGATTCTCGCCTACTGGCTCACCATGCGACAGGAAGTAATTCTTGAAGTTGTTGATCATAGAGACCGTTTGATTGAACAACTCTTCTGTTCGACAACGGTTCATTAGGATTGTTTCTGCACCAAACATTTCTGGAACTTCAGTTAATACCGATGTTCCGCCTTGAGCAACTAACCAATCTGAGAATTCACCTACCAAAGGATTGGCTGTGATGCCAGAGAATCCATCTGAACCGCCACACTTAAGTCCAACACGCAACTTGCTTACTGGTACCTCGGTGCGCTTATCTTTGCTGGCCAGCTGATATAAGCCGCGCAGAATCTCCATACCAGCCTCCATTTCATCATCTACTCGTTGTGTTACGAGCAGCTTAATTCTGTCTTTGTCGTAATCACCCAGCATCTTCATAAAGTCCTCTGGCTGGTTGTTCTCGCATCCCAGACTAAGTACCAATACTGCGCCAGCATTTGGGTGCAGGCAAATATCTCTAAGCACCTTACGTGTATTCTCGTGATCCTCTGACAGCTGTGAACAGCCATAGTTGTGATGCCATGCGTATATTGCATCTACTCCATGCTCGTCAGTCTCCTTCTTCAGCTCTTTTACAAGTCTTTCAGCTATGCCGTTTACGCAACCTACAGTAGGTACTATCCAAACTTCATTACGGATGCCGACATCACCATTCTTGCGAATATACCCCTTAAAGGATCTGTTGTCGTTTTTTATATTAAGTTCCTTGTTTACAGGCTGATATGTATATTCTAGGGTGCCCGATAGGTTTGTCTTGAGATTGTTCTCGTTTACCCAGTCGCCAGCCTTGAGGTCTTGTTTGGCGTGGCCGATAGGGTAGCCGTATTTTATGATATCAGTACCCTCTTTTGTATCCTTAATCAGTACCTTGTGACCCGCTGGGGTGTCTTGATTGACAGTAATCTGCATTCCGTCAACCTCGATAACTTCCCCCTTCTTTTTTGGCTGAAGGCACACTACAACCGAGTCAGCCGGATTAATCTTTAGAAATGTAGCTTGTTCCATTTTTCCTTTATTATTATTTTAGTATAAATTTAAATTGCTGTTCTACGATAGAAATCCACATTTTCTTTTGTAAGGATTTCAATTGGCATGTAGTTGACAGGATTTACGGCGCGCTTCATTACGATAGCGTTGAACAGAGCATCAACACTAGCATATCCTTGCTGGTATGCATGCTGGGCTATCAGGAATGAAATGCTTCCCTTGCGCACACACTCCTCATTCTTTGCCACCATATCATATCCCATAATCTGTACGTTTCTTCGATTACTTCTCTGCAGGAATTCGCCAACGATATGTGCTTTAGAATTGAAAGTTATACAATGATGTACGTGCGGGTGCGTAGAGAAGAATTTCTCCAGGATTCCGTCGTAGTCCTTGTGATCTTCATCCAATGGCAGGTCTACCTCGGTAATCTTAATTTGTGGGAAATGGTCAACCATATAATGACGGAAGCCTGTCTCACGGTTTGCCTGCTGTTTCGAACCTACCTTTCCGTCGCGTGTCTGCTTCATCAGGGCAATCTCTTTTTCCTTGTTAGCAATAAGCATCAGCATTTTTGCTGCAAAATATCCACTGGCAAAAGAATCCTGGCCAAAGAATGATAGCGGCTTGAGGTCGGGCATATATGAGTCGAGCAATACATATGGAATGTTACGCTCTGTTAGTTTCTCTGTAAATCTGGATGTCTGTTCTAAAGTGGCCGGCACAATAATTACTCCGTCAATCTTTGCGGTAAATAATTCGCGGGCCATTTTGGTGAATGCAGGCGGATTGAAACGCTCGTAATAGATAAACTTGAGCTTTATGCCAAAATCGCGTCTGAATTCGGTACATGCAAGAGCACCTTCCTCAATCTCATCCCAATAGGCTTCCTGCTCATGCTTAGGCAGCACGCAATAGAATGTATATTCCTTATTATAAGCTAATGCCGAGGCGTACATGTTGGGACGGTAATCCATCTCTTCCAGTGCCTTGTTTACTTTTTCTAAGGCACTTTTCGACACATTCGGACGATTGTGTAGTACACGATCTACTGTTCCTGTTGAAACGCCTGCTCTTGCAGCAATATCCTTAATAGTAATATTTTCTTTTGCCATAATCTGAGATATTTTTTGCAAAGGTACATATTTTTTCCGATTCACCAAACATCTTGGGCAAATAATTGCCGCGAAATCGTTTCCGTAATATTTTTGGCTGAAATACTCTCAAAAATTTGCGTGGGTCAAAAAATCTTCATATCTTTGCCTCGCAAACGAAAAAATAAGTAGGAAATATATCAAAAAAATCAAACAAAGCAATGGCAAAAATTGTAACTTTGGGCGAGATTATGCTCCGCCTTTCGCCTCAGGGCAACGACCGTTTCATTCAGAGTGAGTCTTTCCGCATCATCCCTGGTGGTGGTGAGGCCAATGTAGCTATTTCTGTAGCTAATTATGGTCACGAGGCATACTTTGTTTCAAAGCTTCCCAAGCATGAAATCGGACAGATTGCTGTTAATGCACTTCGTCGTTATGGTGTTAACACTGAGTTTGTGGCTCGTGGTGGCGATCGCGTAGGCTTGTATTATGCCGAAACTGGCGCATCAATGCGTCCTTCAAAGGTTATTTATGACCGCGCTCATTCATCTATCGCTGAGGCTGATCCATCTGACTTCGATTTTGATAAGGTTATGGAAGGTGCTGCTTGGTTCCACTGGAGTGGTATCACACCAGCTATCTCTGATAAGGCTGCCGAACTGACCAAACTTGCATGTGAGGCTGCAAAGCGTCATGGTGTAACCGTATCGGTTGACCTGAACTTCCGTAAGAAGTTGTGGACCAGCGAGAAGGCTATCTCAATCATGCGTCCTCTTATGAAGTATGTGGATGTATGTATTGGCAATGAGGAAGATGCAGAGCTCTGTCTTGGATTCAAGCCCGATGCAGATGTTGAGGGTGGCCAGACAGATGCTGCCGGATACGAGGGTATCTTCAAGCAGATGATGAAGGAGTTTGGATTCAAGTATGTTGTTTCAACTCTTCGTGAAAGCTACAGCGCAACATATAATGGGTGGAAGGCTCTTATTTATGATGGAAAGGAGTTCTATCAGTCTAAGCGCTATGAGATTAATCCTATCATTGACCGTGTAGGTGGTGGCGATTCATTCTCGGGTGGTCTAATCCACGGTCTGCTCACTAAGGCTACTCAGGGCGAGGCTCTCGAGTTTGCTGTTGCAGCATCAGCTCTTAAGCACACCATTAATGGAGATTTCAACCTTGTATCTGTTGACGAAGTAGAGTCGCTTGCTGGCGGTAATGCTAACGGACGAGTACAGAGATAATTGAACATTGAATATTGACAATTATGGCAAAGTTTGATAAGATTGCAGTATTGAAGAAGATCGGTGATACCGGTATGGTTCCTGTATTCTATAATAAGGATCTTGATACATGTAAGAACGTTGTGAAGGCTTGTTACGAAGGCGGTGTTCGTGCTTTCGAGTTTACTAATCGTGGCGACTTCGCACA
Source organism: uncultured Prevotellaceae bacterium (assembly GCA_902761905.1). Lineage (GTDB taxonomy): Bacteria > Bacteroidota > Bacteroidia > Bacteroidales > Bacteroidaceae > Prevotella. The sequence goes on along the minus strand of CACWMK010000010.1, from coordinate 42,879 downwards.
GGAGGTTTTCGGCGAACTTGTGAAGTGGGCTGATAAAGAGTGTCCAGAACTAGCTCTTGGTATCGGCTCTGTAGTGGATGCTCCCACTGCAGCTATGTATCTTCAGTTGGGTGCCTGCTTCGTGGTAGGTCCTCTGTTCAACCCAGAGATTGCACCTGTTTGCAATCGTCGTCTGGTTCCTTACTGCCCTGGCTGTATGACAGTCAGTGAGATTGGTAAGGCTCAGGAGTTGGGATGCGACCTTACAAAGGTGTTCCCTGGAGATGTAGTAGGTCCAAACATGGTGAAAGGTCTGAAGGCTCCAATGCCTTGGTCTAAAATTATGGTTACTGGTGGAGTTGCTCCCGAGGAGGAGAATCTTACTAAGTGGTTCAAGGCCGGTGTGTTCTGTGTTGGTATGGGCTCTAAGCTTTTCCCCAGCGACAAGGTTAAGGCAGGTGACTGGCAGTACGTTACCGATAAGTGTCGCGAAGCACTTGGTTACGTAGCTAAGGCACGTGCATAACATTCAAATACTCAGTCCCTCCCGCCTAATAATGGGCGAGGGGGACTCTTTCTTATTAACATGAAACTTTGGCTATTCATATTATCAACCATACTTTTATCAGCCTGTTCGCGCCCTGATAGGCAAGCGGTGGACAAGTTGAATTCTCAATCTTATGCCTATCATTATCGTAATATAGATTCTACCGAAGCCCTTGCACGTTGTTCGTTTGAATTGGCTGTTAATTATCCTGCTGGTCGTGCAGAGGCTCTTAATAATATGGCATTTGTAAACATCGTACGTATGCGTTACGATGATGCAGAACGACAACTTAACGAAGCCGTTGAGACTACCGATAATCAGCTGCAGCAGCTGATAGCCTACGTACAGCAGATGCGACTATGTCAGCGCCGTTCGCGTAATCGCGAGTTTCATGAGTTTCGCGAAATGGCCAACCGTACTTTGCGCCGTATTTATGAGGAACGTGACCAGCTAAATGAGCGCGACTTGAAGCAATTGCTGTATGCTGAAACGGAGTACGCTATCGTAAATTCTACTTACTATTATTATGTAGGTTTGGAACAGCAGTCGATAGAAGCACTCGGAGCTATCAATCCAGAAGAGGTTCAACGTGATACTGCGCAGTATCTTAATTACCTCTATAATATTGGTGCAGGAGGTATTATTACCCAAGGTACGCAACAAGAGATAAACCAGCAGGAGTTTGATAAACTGATGCGCTGTTTCCTTACGGCGCGTAAGGGCGATTACCCTTATTTTGCAGCAAATGCTCTAGAGGCCCTGTCTGAACATCTGATGGACCCAGATTATCGTCAACAACTTACAGAAGACAATCTCCCGGCAATGAAGTTTATAAATCCAGTAGGTGTTGATGATGAGATGTTGCCAGTATTCCTGGCAGAAAATGCTTTGAGTATATTTGAACGTTATGGTGATGTGTATCAGATAGCCGGAGCATATCGTACGCTGGCCTCGTGCTATCGCCAAATAGGCGACTATCGGTCGGCTCTTTATAACCTGGAGCAAGCATTATCGGACAGTATTATCAATCAGGCTCCTGATCTGGTTGCATCAATTCGCGAGCAGCTTAGTGTGGCTTATGCTGCTATAGATGACAAACAACAGAGCGACGAGAATCGAAATTTGTATCTGGATTTGCAGGAAACAACACGCCAGGATCGTCAACTTGAGGCACGTGCATATCAGTATGAGCGACAATTGTCGCAACTTAACATTATGCTTATAGCTGTAGTTGTGGCTATAGTGCTGTTACTATTCTCGTTGTGGCTGTTTAACTATCTGAACAAGAAGCAGACTAAAAATGATGAGCCTGATAATACATTCGAGCAAAAGAGTGAACAACTTGCTGCGCAGATTTTGCAGGTTGAGAATAATGAACGACACAATCTTGAGCAACGTGCGAAAGTATCGTTGGTATGCAACATTACTCCTTTCATCGATAGAATGATACATGAAGTTGCTCGACTACAGAATGATGTACCTGATCGTGAAGAGCGTCTTGCATATATACGCGAACTTATCAATCAGATAAATTCGTATAACGATGTGCTTACTTATTGGATTCAATTGCGTCAGGGAGAACTTAGTCTGCATATTGAGAGTTTCCCATTACAGCCATTGTTTGATGTGCTGCATAAGGGACGAACATCTTTCCAGATGAAGGGTGTAGAACTAAATGTGGAAACCACCGATGCTGTAGTAAAAGCCGACCGTGTGCTTACGTTATTTATGTTGAACACTCTTGCCGACAATGCACGTAAGTTTACCGATTGTGAGGGGAGGGTTGACGTTTCTGCCACACAGACTGCTGATTATGTTGAAATCTCTGTTGAAGATACAGGAAGTGGAATGACCGAAGAACAGCTAGAACATCTTTTTGATCATAAGATAGTTGAAGGTCATGGTTTTGGCTTGCTTAATTGTAAGGGGATAATTGAGAAATATCGCAAAATCAGCCAGATATTCTCTGTTTGTAAAATCGGCGCCACAAGTACACTTGGCAAAGGCTCGCGTCTGTACTTTCGCCTGCCTAAAGGTATTGCCCGCATTGTTATAGCTCTGTTGTGTCTTGTGCCTATACAAATGCAGGCTCAACCTGACGAGATAGACAATCTGGGTATGGCAAGTATCTATTCAGATTCTGCCTATTTCTGTAACATTAATGGAGAATACGAGCGCACGCTTGTTTTTGCTGATTCGTGTAGATATTACCTTAACAAGCATTATCTAAATCAGGTACCCCGTGGCCGATATCTGATGCGACCGATGGGAAATCTGTCACTGATGGCACCTGAGATTAAGTGGTATCACGATAGTATCAAGACCAACTATCATATTATTCTTGATATCCGTAACGAGAGTGCAGTTGCTGCTTTGGCACTGCATGAGTGGCAGTTGTATAGCTACAACAACCGAATCTATACACAGTTGTTTAAGGAAATGTCGGCTGACGTTACACTTGGTGAGTATTGTAGTACCATGCAACAATCGCAAACCAATAAGACAATTGCTATTATCATGCTGGTATTGCTTATGATATCTATTATACCAGCATATTATCTGTTGTACTACCGCCATCGTCTTTATGATAGATTTGTGCGAGAACAGCAACGTATAAATGATCTGGAAATGCTAGATGATGAACTGCATCGCGCAGAGTTGGAAGATAGTAACCTGCACGTATCTAATGCTGTACTAGACAATTGTCTGTCGGCACTTAAGCACGAAACGATGTATTATCCTTCACGCATTCAGCAACTGCTAGACAACGGTGATATGGAGTCACTTAGCGAGGTTACTACATATTATCGAGAACTATATGGAGTGCTCAGTCAGCAGGCTTTGCGCCAGACCGAACGTACCCGACTGCATCTGAAACCTTTGCACGACGATATCCTTGGCGATGAGACGCTCGTGCGCTACCTCTTTGATATACTTCGTAAGTTAGCTGGAAGTAAGTTGCAACCAGAATATACAAAACGCGAGCGCGGATATGTTGAGGTACGTGTCCCCATGCCGGAGCTCAAACTGAATGAGGCTGAGGCTGCCAACCTGTTTACTCCGACTAAAGATCATCTGCCATATCTGCTATGTCGTCAGATTGTGCGTGACTTAGGTGAGGCAACTAACCGTCGTGGTTGCGGTATATACGCCACTATTCAAGAAAATACAACATATATGATTATAACATTACCAAGCGTATGGAAAAATTCAAAGTAATAATAGTAGAGGATGTACCCCTGGAACTAAAGGGCACACTCGGAATTATAAAAAGTGATATCCCTGAGGCCGAGGTTATTGGGACAGCTGAGAACGAGCAAGCCTTCTGGCGACTGATTAAGCAGCAGGTGCCAGACCTTGTGTTGCTAGATTTAGGTCTAGGAGGTTCTACTACTGTTGGTGTAGAGATATGTCGTCACACTAAGGAGACATATCCTGATGTAAAAGTGCTTATCTTCACAGGCGAAATCTTGAACGAGAAACTTTGGGTGGATGTGCTTGATGCTGGTGCTGATGGTATTATTCTTAAGACTGGCGAGCTCCTTACACGTCGTGATGTTTCTGCTGTTATGGACGGTAAACAGTTAGTGTTCAATGAACCTATACTCGAGAAGATAGTTGAGCGCTTCAAGCGTGCCGTTAGTGGCGAACTTGTGAAACAAGAGGCGCTGGTTAACTATGAGATTGATGAGTACGATGAGCGATTCCTGCGTCATCTGGCACTTGGCTATACTAAGGAGCAGATTACTAACCTACGTGGTATGCCATTTGGTGTTAAGAGTCTTGAGAAACGTCAAAATGAACTCATCCAAAAACTCTTCCCAGATGGTACTGGTGGTATTAATGCCACACGTCTTGTAGTACGTGCACTAGAGTTACGTATACTCGATATTGATAACCTGGAAGCTGATGAAGAGTAGCCGATTGTGCATGGTGCTTTTGGTGGCCGAGGGCGTGTTGGTCATCGTGTCGTGGTTGCTTTCTGCATTGCGACTCGAAGGCGTGCGCTCCATGTTGTCGTCAGAGGGTATTCGCTGGTTTGTTGGTGGTTTTTCCGATATTGTTGCCAGTCCTCTGTTAGCTTGGCTATTGCTTATGCTTATAGCATGTGGAAGCATACAGCAGAGTGGGGTGATACCACTTTTGGGTAGTAAAGGCAAGATATCCTTTCGTGATCGTCTGGCATTACGTGTAGCTAGCGTATTTGTTTTACTCTACGCTATTGTTATCTGCATGCTCACCATTATGCCCCATGCCATTCTTCTCTCTGTCAAGGGTAGTCTTTTTCCTTCGGCCTTTAGTCGTAGCATTTTACCCATTATATGCTTTGGTGTTACCTTGTTTTCGATTGTCTTCGCTATGATGTCGGGACATAAAAAAAAAGGAGAGGACATCATTGACATCCTCTCCTATGGAATACGGCAAGGCGCTTCACTTGTAATAATTTACATTTTTGCTATCCAATTCTATGCATCATTACGTTTTGTATTCGGATAGTTTTTTCTTTAACTAGTTTTCAAATGCAAAGTACCTAAAGAAAAAATGTTCTCTAGGTACTTTGCAAATCTTATTAAATTAGCATGCTTCCAATCTGGAATACTAGCATACTTACTACCCATGCCACAACTGTAGTGTAGACAGCAGCAAAGCATGCCCAGCGCCACGAACCGGTCTCGTTTTTGATGGCTGCAATAGTGGCAATACATGGGAAGTATAACAATATAAATATCAGATAGGCATAAGCTGCCAGCGGTGTTATTCCTTCCTGTAGCATAATCTGGCGCAAGCGGGTATATTTTTCAGCATCATCGCTAAATTCTTCATCGTCGCCAAATGAGTCGTCACCGCTGTATAGTACGCCGATAGTAGATGCAACAATTTCTTTTGCTCCAACACCTGCAAGCAATGATACATCAAGTTTCCAGTTGAATCCCTGAGGAGCGAATATTGGTTCGATGGCTTTACCCATACGTCCAATATAACTCTGTTCCTGTTGTTGTTCTTGTGGAATACTCTCGTTATGTGGGAAATAACCGAGTGCCCATACTATTATGCTGGCCACGAGGATTATTCCTCCCATCTTCTTAAGATACTCTTTGCCTTTCTCCCAGGTGTGTCGCCAGATAGCCTTAGGTGTTGGCCATCGATATGGTGGCAGTTCCATTACGAATGGAGTGTCTTCACCTTTGATAACTAATGATGAGAATATCTTGCTTACGATTACTGATACCACGATACCTATAGCATATAGCGAAAGCAATACCCATGAGCGATATTGCAGCGAGAAAAATGTTCCGGCTATCATAATATAGATAGGTAGACGGGCAGAGCACGACATGAATGGTAGAATCATCATAGTGATGATACGCGACCTGCGACTTTCGATAGTACGTGTTGCCATCACGGCAGGAACATTGCATCCAAATCCCATGATAAGTGGGATAAATGACTTTCCGTGCAGTCCCATCTTGTGCATCAGTTTGTCCATGATAAATGCAGCACGTGCCATATATCCTGAATCTTCCATCAGTGAGATAAAGAAGTATAGTATCAGTATCTGCGGCAGGAAAACAATCACACTGCCTACACCGCCGATAACGCCATCAACCAGCATCGCCTTCAGTGGGCCGTCGTTCATACCATCGCTAATCTTCTCACCAAGCCATGCTACACCTTCCTCTATCCAGTCCATAGGATATTGGCCGAGTGAAAAAGTAGTTTGGAACATAATATAAAGAAGAAAGAAGAAGATAGGGAACCCCAAATACTTGTGCGACAATAACCGGTCTATTCTATGGGTCATCTTATATGTATCCTTCTTATGACCGGTCTTGTATTCTGCCTCCTTTAGTGCTCCATTGATGAAACCATACTTGGCGTCCATAATTGCTGTCTCAGAGTCGCTACCTGTTTCCTCTTTTACACGTGCTGAGGCTTTGTCGCGCTCAGTGGCCAGGTGATGGAAGTCTTGTATACGTTGTTCGCCAGCCATATGTGTGCCAAGATAATCCAAAACCTGACTATCGTGCTCCAATAGTTTCAGTGACAGATATCGGGTAGAGTAGTGCTGGGTGATGTGCTCGTCGGCCTTCAGATACTTCTGAATATGTGAAATGCCATCCTCAATCTCATGGCCGTAGTTGATGTGCAGATGGCGCGAGAACTTACTGGTGCCCTCATAAACCTGAATCACTGCACGGAACAATTCCTTTACGCCCATACCATTTTTAAAAGAAGTTGGTATCATTGGTGTACCAAACAGAGTACTAAGAGTGTCGATATTCACATGGTCGCCACGACGCTCAAACTCGTCATACATATTGAGTGCACACACCATGCGTATGTTCATATCAACCAGCTGAGTGGTTAGATACAAGTTACGCTCCAGGTTCGACGAGTCGATGACGTTAATTACTACATCGGGCATTTTTTCTGTCAGATGCTCACGAACATACAGTTCTTCGGGCGAATAGCATGAAAGCGAATATGTGCCTGGGAGGTCGGTAAGGTTAAACTCATATCCGAACATCGATGCATGTGCTTCGGTGGCATCAACAGTTACACCCGAATAGTTGCCCACATGACCGTGTGCACCTGATGCATAATTAAACAGTGAAGTCTTACCGCAGTTGGGATTACCAACCAGTGCCACATTGATGGTACGACGCTCTTTCATTGCCTCGTGGCGTATATAGTCGTCTTCGTGACGATTATTGTCAGTTGCAAGATTATTAAATGAAGTTGCCTCGAATGGGGTATCGGCTGATACAACCTCGATATTGTCGGCCTCCTGATGTCGCAGACTGACCTCATATCCCATCAGTTTATACTTCACGGGATCTTGTAGTGGAGCATTTAATAATACCTCGACTTCTTGTCCGCGGATAAATCCCATTTCGATGATGCGTTTACGGAATCCACCGTGTCCCAGCACCTTAACTATTATGCCTTTTTCTCCTGTTTTCAGTTCCGAAAGTTTCATAACTCTTTGATTTTGAGTGCAAAGGTAATAAAAAAAACTTGCAACTCGATTGCAAAGAGTCGCAAGTTTTATAAAATACCTAAAAATGATGATAGGTTATTCTGTCTCAAAGTAGTTCTCGAGCTCAGCTTTGGCACTTCCGTCGGCATTTGGCAAATCGCTAACAATATGACCTTTCTCCAGCAGCGCTATGCGTGTAGAGATGTCGATGGTGTGTGCCAGGTTATGACTTGAAACCAGAATGGTAGCGCCTGTCTGCTTGTTGTAGTCAGTCAGCACGTGCTTAAGCGTGTTCTGGCTCGATGGGTCGAGGAAGTTGAATGGCTCATCAAGAATCACCAGCTTGGGGTGATTGAACAGGGCGGAAATGATTCCTACCTTCTGCTTGTTACCGGCCGAGAGGTTACGTATCAGTTTCTTCTGTCCGAAAATCTCGCCAGCGGCCAACTTCTCAAAGTCTTTCAGTCTCTCGTCTACTTGTGCCTGAGTCATATTTGTAATCTTGCCGATAAAGGCGAAGTATTCCTCAGGTGTAAGGAAGTCGATCAGAAATCCCTCATCAATGTACGAACCGGTGCTAGCCTTCCATTCTTCGCTCTGTGCAGGGTTGATGCCGTCGAGCGCAACTTCACCCTCATCGGGTTTCAGCAGGTCTAAAAGCATGCGGAAGAGTGTAGTCTTACCGGCTCCGTTATTACCTACAAGACCAAGGATGTCGCCATCATTTACCTGGAACTGTTCGATGTCACAGGCAACTGTCTTGCCAAACGCTTTCTTCAAATTGGTTATGGTTATCATAATCTTTAATGTTTAATGTTAATACTTCGTATTGAGCCTGCTCACGCTCGACATAGCTCAAGCAAGCTTGGCTCTGTTCTCGCTTAATCGCAGCCTTTAATCTTCAATGTCACACGATTCCTTTTCCGTGACAGTTCTTAAACTTCTTACCTGAGCCGCAAGGACATGGATCATTACGTCCGGGCAGCTTATCCTTTACGATTGGCTCGTGGTTCTGCTGGGCACGTGTGTCGTGCTGAACTGCTGCCTGCTGATTGCGGTCGACCAACTGCTCCTCGCTGATGTTCTGCTTGCTCTCGGTGTACTGCTGACGCTGAGTGTGCTGCTCAGGAGCTGCCTCCTGTACTTGCTGCTGCATCTCGGGGATACCGCTACGTGTCAGGATAGAGCAGATGCGGTTGTACATTTCGTTGATCATCTCGTCCCAAACCTTTGCACTCTCGAGTTTGAAAATCAGCAGTGGGTCCTTCTGCTCGTAGCTGGCATTCTGTACAGAGTGCTTCAGTTCGTCAAGCTGACGGAGGTTCTCCTTCCAGCTATCGTCGATGATATGCAGCAGGATGCTCTTCTCAAACTCCTTCACGATACTCTTGCAGTCGCTCTCGTAAGCCTCCTTCAGGTTACAAGGGATGTTGAACATCTTACGACCGTCGGTCAGAGGCACCATGATACGCTCGTAAATCTGTCCCTGAGTCTCGTATACCTGCTTGATGATAGGCTGGGCAACGGTCTGGATGCGCTCAGTTCTGCGGTTGAAGTTACCGATAGCAGCCTGGAATGCGTTCTCGGTAAGCACCTCACGTGGCTGGTTCAGATACTCGTCGCTGCTGAATGGAACCTCCATAGAGAGTATGTGCAGGAACTCCTCCTTCACACCCTGATAGTCGCCAGAGTTCTCTATGATGTTTACTACGCGGTCCCAGATGATGTTGGCGATATCCATACCGATACGCTCACCCATCAGGGCGTGGCGACGTTTCTCGTAGATTACGGTACGCTGCTTGTTCATCACATCATCGTACTCGATCAAGCGCTTACGTATACCGAAGTTATTCTCCTCAACCTTCTTCTGTGCGCGCTCGATACTCTTAGAAATCATTGGGCTCTCGATCATCTCGCCATCCTTGAATCCCAGACGGTCCATTACCGAAGCGATACGCTCAGAAGCGAACAGACGCATCAGCTTATCCTCGAGTGATACATAGAATACTGATGAACCTGGGTCACCCTGACGTCCGGCACGACCACGCAGCTGGCGGTCTACACGTCGGCTCTCGTGACGCTCTGTACCGATGATGGCCAGACCACCTGCGGCCTTAACCTCGGGCGACAGCTTGATATCGGTACCACGACCTGCCATGTTGGTGGCGATGGTTACGGCACCCTTACCGTTGGTGCTCTGTCCGGCCAGTGCTACGATGTCGGCCTCCTTCTGGTGCAGCTTAGCATTCAGCACCTGGTGGGGGATACCCTCGCGCTTACCGGTCTCAGGATTAACATACATATCAAGCATACGGCTCAGCAACTCTGATATCTCTACCGATGTGGTACCAATCAGTGTTGGACGGCCCTGATTTCTCATCTTTACAACCTCCTCGATAACAGCCTTGTACTTCTCGCGAGCGGTCTTGTAAACACGGTCGTCCTGGTCGTTACGGATCACTGGACGGTTGGTTGGAATCTCAACCACATCCAGCTTGTAGATATCCCAGAACTCACCAGCCTCTGTTGATGCTGTACCGGTCATACCCGACAGTTTGTGATACATACGGAAGTAGTTCTGCAGGGTAATGGTAGCGAATGTCTGTGTGGCTGCCTCAACCTTTACGTGCTCCTTGGCCTCAACAGCCTGGTGCAGACCGTCGCTCCAGCGGCGACCCTCCATAATACGTCCAGTCTGCTCGTCAACAATCTTAACCTCGCCGTCGATAACAACATACTCATCATCCTTGTTGAACATACAGTAAGCTTTAAGTAGCTGCTGCAGTGTGTGCACACGCTCGCTCTGTACGGCGTAGTGGCTCATCAGCTCGTCTTTCTTGTCCAGACGCTCCTGATCGGTCAAACCTTCCTGAGCCTCCAGTGCAGAGAGCTCGGTTGTGATATCGGGCAAAACAAACAGTTCGTTATCGTTCACCTGCTTAGCCAGCCATGCGGTACCCTTATCGGTAAGGTCGCAAGAGTTCATCTTCTCTTCAACCACGAAATACAGAGGCTCTACACACTCTGGCATACGACGGTTGTTGTTCTCCATGTAGATGTTCTCAGTATTCTGCATACCAGCCTTGATACCTTCCTCTGAGAGGAACTTGATCAGAGGTTTGTTCTTTGGCATGGCCTTGTGCGAACGGTACAGCGACAGGAATCCTGCATCCAGCTTCTCCTGACCTTCTTTCTTGTTGCCTGCCTCCATCAGCTTGTTACCTTCGCTAATCAGTGTCTTGGCATCAGCCAGATACTGAGTTGCCAATTGGCGCTGAACACCTACCAGCTTCTCAACCAAAGGCTGATACTCCTCAAACATCTGGTCGTCGCCCTTGGGGATAGGACCTGATATAATAAGAGGTGTACGGGCATCGTCGATCAATACCGAGTCGACCTCGTCGACGATGGCATAGTTATGTGCGCGCTGCACCAGGTCGGCTGGAGATATTGCCATGTTGTCACGCAGATAGTCGAAACCGAACTCATTGTTAGTACCGAATGTGATATCTGCCTGATATGCCTTGCGGCGAGCCTCTGAGTTTGGCTGATGCTTATCGATACAATCCACGCTCAAGCCATGGAACATATAGAGAGGACCCATCCACTCAGAGTCACGCTTGGCCAGATAGTCGTTCACTGTTACTACGTGAACACCATTACCGGTCAGTGCGTTCAGGAATACTGGCAGGGTAGCCACAAGCGTCTTACCTTCACCAGTTGCCATCTCGGCAATCTTACCCTGATGCAGAACAACACCACCAAACAGCTGTACGTCGTAGTGTACCATTTCCCACTTGAGGTCGTTGCCTCCTGCAGTCCAGTGATTATGATAGATGGCTTTATCACCATCGATGGTGATGAAGTCCTTCTTTGGGTCGCCGGCCAATTCACGGTCGAAGTCAGTAGCTGTAACTACGGTCTCCTCGTTTTCAGCAAAACGGCGTGCTGTTTCCTTTACAATGGCAAAAACCTCTGGCATTACCTCGTCGAGTGCCTTCTCGTAGATATCCAATACTTCCTTCTCGATCTTGTCGATCTGAGCGAAGATATCGGCACGCTCGTCGATAGGTGTATTCTCGATAGTTGCCTTTAACTCTTCGATACGGGCTTTCTGCTCTTTTGCTGAGTCCTGTACCTGCTTCTGCAATGTCTTTGTGCGATTACGCAAAGCATCGTTGTCCAGCTTCTGTACCTCGGGGTAAACAGCCTTTACCTGCTCTACTAGTGGCTGGATAAGTTTCATGTCGCGGCTGGATTTGTCACCGAACAGCGACTTTAAAAATTTGTTGAAATTCATATCTAATTTTACTTTTTTACTTATTGTTTATGTATGACTGATTCTAAAACGGCGGCAAAATTACAAAAAATATTTGTAACAACCAAGCCTTTTATTAAAAAAGAGGTGTAGCCATACATGCATTAGGCGCACGAATACGGATTGCCTTCGAAATTGTAGGGGCAATACGCTCGATGCTAACAGGTGTCTTTACCCTTTCGGCTGGGATATTTGCACCATAAAATATGATTGGGAAATATGCAAGTTGCTGTTTTATCTGTATCTGCTCGTGAGTGTCGTCGTTCTGCATCTGCCAACCAGGTGCCAACTCAACTACTAAATCGCCTATATGCGACTCATATAGATGGGTTTGTACGCGTTTTACGCCTGTCATCTGCAGCAAGAACTCCTTTGCTTTCAGAGTGGCGTCGGATAGAGTGATGCGTTTCTGTTCCAACAGCTGATGATTCAGGTACAGTTGATTGTGATAAGTACCCTCTACATACTTGCCTTGCCCCCAGAGCGCGCCCAAGTACATGTTCAGCAGGTTGGCCGTGCGGTTAATATAGTATACCCCTGTGGGTACGTGATATTTCGCGTACTCATCGATATTCTCTTCGCCGTAGCCAGTCGAGGTTAGCACAAACAGCGCATGCTCTTTGCCTATCAGACTTTCAATCTCAGTAACTAGCTTTTGTAGAGCAGATTTGTAATTTTCTTTCTCGTACTGTAAGAATAGCAAATCAGGAATCGAGTCTTTTCCAAGTCTTTCTTCAACTACTAGTTGCAATGCCTTGACGGTTAGGCTGATAGCATCCCAGTTGTTACGTTTGTCATCGTTCCAAATTATGCGGTCGACATTATGACCAGAAAGCAATGCGGCTGTTTCTTTTTTTGTGGCTACGGCACATACTTTTCCTGCACCTTTAGTACCAATCTTCAGTTCGTCGGCTAAGGTTGATACTGCGATTTCGTTGGGGGTGGCTGTTACGGTCTGTAACGAGTGCCTGTCAAGCCATTTGTCGGCAGTAATGGTGTGATAAAATGGCGATGTGCCTGTCACTACTGACGAAATGGCAGACGACAGGTCAATCTGGCTGTACGGGTAATAACCTTGTTCATATACGCAACCATCATCGAACAGGGCGGGGTAGTCATTCCTTAGCTGGTCGATAGTGATATTCACTACCAACCTGGGCCCTGATCCCTTTTCTGTCTGTGCCTGCGAGCTGAGTGCCAACATCGCCAGCAGGGTTACGTATAGATATCTATTCTTCATTTCTTTAGTCTACTCAGCAAACATAATGCCACAATCCATATTCCCTCGGCGTAGCTCTGGAATATGCCGCCAATTGCAAATAGTATCAACATAGAAAATTGCACCTTGCGCCATAATCCACGTTTACCTTTAATAATGGCAGGAATGAACAGTAATGGCAGTGGGTTAAACAGCAACAGGTTCAGGTTGAGTGATGTAGTAGGGTGCTGCGAGAATATCATCACCGTTAGCACTATACCTGCAAGTCCCTGAACTGTCATCAATAGCACATCATACCATTTCGCAATCTTCTTTCGTTTCCATTCATACAGAGCTATTGCCAGCGATATCACAAGCAGTATCAGTGCCAACTCTGTAGGAGTAAGTATAAAGTCGGGTTCTATCTGCTGTACACCAGGCATTACCAGCATGCGCTGTTCCTTTACCAGCGGACGGTATTCACCATCTTTATATATCTGTGCATGTGCAAAATCCTGCATCAGGTTCATTGGCAAGAACTCCTGTTCGCTACGATTTGTCTTCATATCAGCCTTCAGGCCAAGCAGCATATCGTTACCGCATTTCGACCACAGGTGATTTCGGGTGCATTCGCGCACCATATCGCGGAACGATGGCTCGTAATCCTCGCGTTCGTTGTATATCACCTGTCCGTTGATACTATTCTCAACTACGTCGCGTGGTTTTGTCGAGCAGTTGTTGTAGAAGAAGTTGTAGCGATACACACGATTCTCTGGTTCCAGGTTCTCGGCGAGTAGTTTCTTTAGCTTTCGCTTCTCATCGTTTGTCAGGTTCAGTACCTGCTCGGTTATGCTGCTTCCCCATTGCTGGTAATATGGCCAGAATCTGTCAAATGGGTAGGCTGCCAACTCGTAGTCGGTAAGTCCGAAAACGAACCTCAGTGCAAAGTATGGTTTGCTGAAGCTAAACATGCCCCAATTGAATACCATGTCTGTATCGCCCTCATGCCATCTCAGTGCAGCATGACCATACAAACTGTATATCTCCTCATGTGGCGAACAAGTCAATAAACTCACCTCGACCGAGTCCATCGGATCGAAATTTGGTCCGATGTGCTCAAATGCGACAATTTGGGGTTTTGCATCAGATTGCGCAAAAATTGGCGTTATGTGGCTGACACTCAGCACGATAGCTATGGTCAGTAACCTCTTAATATTCATTTCTAAATGTTTCACGATGCAAAAATAACTTATATTTTCGAAGAAAAAGCCATTACTTCGGTTTTTTTTTGATAATTTTGCACGCTGAAATGTTTTTCAATAGAATTAAATTACAAAATATGAATAAGATTCTCGCCAGTTTCGTCATGGCAACCCTGACGACATCGGCTTTTGCGCAAAGCAACACTAACTCTCCCTACAGCCAGTTTGGCTTAGGCGACCTTACCGACCAGAGTGTAAGTTTTAATAAAGGTATGAATGGCGTAGGCCTTGCTATGCGCCGCGGTAATGAAGTCAACCCAATGAACCCTGCCTCATACTCTGCAATCGATTCGCTTACAATGCTGTTCGATGCAGGTCTGTCAGGTCAGATAACCAACTACAACGAGAATGGCACTAAGCTTAATGGCAAGAGTGGTGGCTTCGATTATGTAGTGGGTTTGTTCCGTGCATTCAAGAATGTGGGTGTTTCATTTGGTGTTTTACCTTATTCTAATATAGGATATAAGTATTATAGTACAGAGACGCTAAACGATGTTCAGACTGCCGTTTCTACTACCAACGAAGGCAATGGCGGACTTCATCAGTTGTTTATCGGAACAGGTATACGCCCCATCAAACCATTGTCAATAGGTGTAAACCTTTCGTATTTGTGGGGTGAATATAATCGTAGCGTGGCATCTAGTAGTTCTTCGTCTATTAACGCGCTTACCAAGCAGTATTCTGCCGATATTAGCAGTTATAAGCTTGATTTTGGTGCTCAGCTTGAGTTGCCTGTAAGTAAGAACGATAATTTTACTCTTGCTGCTACTTGGACACCTGGCCATTCGCTGAAGGCAGATCCAGAAATGATTATCACTAACACGAATTCAAGCATTAGTAAAGCTGATGCTGACACATTTAAGATCGCCAATGGTCTGAGTATTCCTACAGCATTCGGATTCGGTCTTGCATATAATCATGCTCAAAACCTCCGTGTGGGTGCTGATTTGCAGATTCAGAAGTGGGGTAGTATTGACTATCCTGAATACACCAATGGTACTTATGCACTCAAGTCTGGATTGCTAAAGGATAGCTATCGCTTTAACCTTGGTGCAGAGTGGACTCCACGTCCTCTTGGTCGTAAGTTCCTTCAGCGCGTTCGTTATCGTGCCGGTGTTGGTATGGCTACACCTTATTATTATATTAATGGTAAAGAAGGTCCAAAGGAGATATCGGCCAGCCTCGGATTTGGTATTCCCATCATGAATGGATATAATGCTCGTTCTATACTTAGCATTAGTGGTCAGTTTGTACATCGTTCGGCTGATAATATGATTAAGGAGAACATGTTCCGCCTTAACATTGGATTTACTTTCAACGAGAGATGGTTCGCAAAGTGGAAGGTAGAGTAATCGCCATTGCCACAGTAGTGGCAATGATACTTGGCTCTTGTACTGAGGTGCAAGAGCATATTGCGCCTGCCATTCACGATCGCGATTCGGTCTCGGTGATGACATCATATGGTGTTAACACGCTCATTAGTGATAGCGGAGTTATCAAGTATAAGATTGTTACCGAGCGATGGGATGTTAACGTGGTTAAGAATCCGTCATGCTGGACATTCGAGAAGGGAGTCTTCTTCGAACAGTTCGATGAAAAGTTCCATGTAGAGGCTTATATTCAGGCAGATACAGCCTGGTATTTCGACCAGAAGAAACTATGGCATCTGCGTGGTCGTGTGCGTATCCGCAACATCAACGGACTGGTATACGAGAGCGAAGAGTTGTTCTGGGACGGTATAAAGCACGAACTTTATTCTAATGTATTCTCTAAGGTTACAACACCTGAGCGCAGTATGGAAGGATCTTATTTCCTTTCAGATGAACGTATGACTCACTATATCGTAAGCAACTCTAAGGGTTCGTTTACTCGCGAGGATATGACTGGCGAGAAGTCTGATGAAGCTCAGGATAAGCCTGGCGAAAAGAAGGATACAGTGCAGACTCCACCACAGCCACAGCGCCAGCAATTACAGAAGCACAGGAGGACCGGACAATGACTGAACTGATTATCTGGCTACTCGTATCGATGCTGTTCTCCGCCTTTTTCTCTGGTATGGAGATCGCTTTTGTGTCATCAAACCGACTTAGGGCCGAGATGGACCGCGAGAAGAATCGTTTCTCGCAGCGTATCATCAAGATATTCTATCAGCATCCCAACAACTTTGTTTCAACTATGTTGGTGGGGAATAATATCTCGCTTGTAATCTACGGTATCCTTTTTGCAAAACTCTTTGACGATACGTTGTTTGCGTCTTTTAGCGATGGCGTTAGAGTGACGTGCGACACTCTGTTGTCTACGCTTGTAGTTCTGTTTACGGGCGAATTCTTGCCAAAGTCGATATTCAAGAATAATCCAAATACGTTGCTCGTAGTATTTGCAGTTCCTGCGTGGATATGCTACGTGGTGCTTTATCCTATTTCACGATTTGCTACGTTGCTGTCAAAAGGACTGCTCCGACTGTTGGGTATCAGGATGAAGAAGGGTGGTGAGGAGAAGGAGTTTACCAAGGTTGACCTTGACTATCTGGTGCAGACAAGTATCGACAGCGCCGATAATGAAGACGACATCGAGGAAGAGGTAAAGATATTCCAGAATGCACTTGACTTCTCTGAGACAAAAATACGCGACTGTATGGTGCCTCGTACCGAGATTGATGCGGTAGAAGACACCTCAACCATTGAGCAACTTATGCAGGTGTTTATAGAGAGTGGACATAGTAAGATTGTGGTTTATCACGAAGACGTCGATCATATCATCGGATACATCCATTCGTCTGATATGTTCCGTCTGGATAAGAGTGCCTCGCAGACCGCAATTATTGATACTAAACTAATCCGTGAGATTACGTTTGTGCCCGAGACTATGCTGGCTTCTAAACTTATGGCCCAGCTCATGCAGCAGAAACGCTCTTTGGCTGTCGTTGTCGATGAGTTCGGAGGTACCAGCGGACTGGTGTCGCTCGAGGATATAATGGAGGAGATTACCGGTGAGATTGAGGATGAACACGACAATACTAACCATGTGGCAAAACAGCTGTCTGATCATGAGTATATCTTGTCGGCCCGCCTGGAGATTGCTAAGATCAACGAGATGTTCGACCTCGACTTGCCCGAGAGTGATGAATATATGACATTGGGCGGTCTGATTCTGCACGAATATCAGTCGTTCCCCAAACTTAACGAGGTGGTAAAAATTGACCATTACGAGTTTAAAATCGTCAAGAATACGGCAACAAAAATAGAGTTGGTGCGCTTAAACATCACTGATTAGCCAAATTTCTACGAAAAAATTTCGTTGTTTCAAACAAATTTATTAATTTTGCACGCGTTTTATGAATAATAATTAAAAATTTAAATATTTATGGCAGCATTAGGAAAAATCCGTAAAAGAGGCGTAGCCCTCGTTTGCATTATTGGCTTAGGCCTTTTCGCCTTCATTGCTGAAGAAGCTTTCCGTTCTTGCGAAGCAACCAAGAACCAGCAGCGTCAGCAGATTGGCGAAGTGTTAGGAAACAAAATCAACGTACAGGAGTTTCAGGCTCTTGTTGATGAGTATCAGGATGTTCTGAAGATTACTCAGGGTCGTGAAAACTTCTCTGAGGAGGAGCTTAATCAGATCAAGGATCAGGTTTGGAGTCAGTACATCAATGAGCAGATCATCAGCAGCGAGTGCGAGAAGCTCGGTCTCACCGTTACCGACGAGGAGCTTCAGAACATCATGAAGGAGGGTACCAACCCAATGTTGATGCAGTCTCCATTCGTTAACCAGCAGACTGGTCGTTTCGACGTTACCATGCTTACCAAGTTCTTGGACGATTACAAGAAGGCTGGTCAGAACCCTCAGCTCGCAGAGCAGTACCAGACCATCTACAAGTACTGGCAGTTCATCGAGAAGAACCTCCGCACTCAGACTCTCGCTCAGAAGTATCAGGCTCTGCTCAGCAACTGTCTGATCTCTAACCCAATCTCAGCCAAGATGGCTTTCGAGGGTCAGAACACCGAGAGCGACATCCAGCTGGCTTCGATCGCTTACTCTTCAATCAACGACAACGATGTTAAGGTTGATGATAAGGATATTAAGGCTAAGTACGATGAGCACAAGGAGATGTTCAAGCAGGACGTTGAGAGCCGCGACATCAAGTATGTTGACTTCCAGGTTGTAGCTTCTGCAGCCGACCGCAAGGCTCTGATGGCTACTATGAACGACGCAGCTCAGAAGCTGCAGAGTGGTGCTAACGCCGCTGAGGTTGTTCGCAAGGCTCAGTCACAGTTTGCTTACACAGGTTTCGCTGCTACCAAGCGCGCTTATCCTTCAGATATCGCAGCTAAGCTCGATTCTATGGCTGTAGGTCAGACCTCTGCTGTATTCGAGACAGCTTTCGACAATACTCTTAATGTAGTTAAGCTCATCGCTAAGTCACAGCAGCCTGACTCTATTGAGTATCGTCAGATTCAGGTAGCAGGTGCTACACCTGAGGCTGCTAAGAAGACAGCTGACAGCATCTACACCGCTCTTAAGGCTGGTGCCGACTTCGAGCAGCTTGCTCAGAAGTATGGTCAGACTGGTGCAAAGCAGTGGCTCACATCTGCTATGTACGAGAGCAGCAACACTATCGACGAGGAGTCAAAGAACTACCTCAACTCTATCAACAGCCTAGCTGTAAACGATGTTAAGAACCTCGAGTTTGCTCAGGGCAACATCATCCTGCAGGTAACTGCTCGCAAGGCTATGGTCGACAAGTACGAGGCAGCTGTAGTTAAGCACACTATCGATTTCTCTAAGACTACATACTCTGAGGCTTACAACAAGTTCAGCCAGTTTGTTAGCGAGAACAAGACTATCGAGGATATGGAGAAGAACGCTCCTAAGTTCGGTTTCAAGGTTACTCCACGTCAGGACCTCTACAACTACGAGCACAACGTAGCTGGCCTGCGTGCCACACGCGAGGCTATGAAGTGGATCTTCGATGCTAAGGCTGGTGAGGTTAGTCCTCTGTACGAGTGCGGTAACAACGACCACCTGCTGGTTGTAGCACTTACTAAGGTTAATCCTGTAGGCTATCGCGATATGAACAGCATCAAGGAGATGCTGAAGTCAGAGGTACTGCGCGACAAGAAGTTCGAGCAGATCAAGGCTAAGCTTGCTGGTGTTAAGGACATCGCCGGTGCTCAGGCTAAGGGTGCTAAGATCGATTCTGTAAATCAGATCACCTTCACTGCTCCTGTATTCGTTCAGGCAACTGGTGCTTCTGAGCCCGCTCTTGCAGGTGCTGTAGCAGCTGTTAAGGCTGGTGAGTTCAGCAAGGCTGTAGTTAAGGGTAACGGTGGTGCTTACCTGTTCAAGGTGCTGAAGAAGAGCAACCGCGAGGGTGCTAAGTTTGATGCAGCTCAGACCGAGCGTCAGCTTCAGATGCAGGCCACTCAGGCAGCTCGCATGTTCATGCAGGAGCTTTATCAGAAGGCTGGTGTAGTCGACAACCGCTACCTGTTCTTCTAAGATAGTTCAATCAATAAATAATAAAGGTGCTTTTCTTTTCGAAAGGCACCTTTACTTTTTTTATTGGATAATCGATTTAATAATCCTTGTCTGTAAATACCACATCCAGCAGTATCTTGTTTGGATCCTTGTCTGAACGGTAGGTGTAAGCAAAGCGATATTTTGCGTCTTTATACGTCTTTACTACTGTTGCATTTTTCAGACTCTTCTTCAGGGTGTTTATTGCATCTATTTCGTTCAGCAGTTTCTCTTCGTCGGCGGCGCCAGTCAGTCTATAATAATAATGTATAGTGTGAGTGGCTCGCTCAAAGGTTAGCGAATCGATGATAGTGTTGCTGTCGATGACTGCTGGACACTGTTTGCGCGTGTAGTCTTTAGCATCGCGCTCACATTTGTCTTCGAGCGACTCCTGACATGCTGTAAAAAACATGGCGATTACGGCCAATAACCAATACTTTTTCATAATGAATCCTATTTTTTGGCTGCAAAGATACAAAAAAAAGCAAAATTATGCGTAATTAGCGACTTTTTTTGTACTTTTGCACTCTAAAGCGTAGATATATCAATGAATCATATAAGAAATTTTTGCATTATTGCCCATATTGATCACGGCAAGTCTACTCTGGCAGACCGTCTGTTGGAGTTTACTAAGACTATACAGGTGACCGAAGGACAGATGCTCGATGATATGGACCTGGAGCGTGAACGTGGTATCACCATCAAGAGTCACGCCATCCAGATGGAGTATACTTATCAAGGCGAGAAGTATATTCTGAACCTGATCGACACTCCGGGACACGTTGACTTCTCTTACGAGGTTAGCCGTTCGATTGCTGCCTGCGAGGGCGCACTGCTGGTGGTTGATGCCACACAGGGTGTCCAGGCTCAGACTATCTCTAATCTCTATATGGCCATCGACCATAATCTGGAGATTATCCCAGTGATTAACAAGATTGACATGCCCAGCGCTATGCCTGATGAGGTTGAGGACGAAATCATCGACCTTATCGGATGCGACCGCTCCGACATTATCCGTGCATCGGGTAAGACAGGCGAGGGCGTTGAAGAGATACTTAATGCTGTAGTCGAGAAGATTCCACACCCCGTGGGCGATGAGAAGGCTCCGCTACAGGCGCTGATTTTCGACTCTGTATTCAATTCGTTCCGTGGTATCATTGCATATTTTAAGATTGTGAACGGCAGCATCAAGTCGGGCGACCACGTTAAGTTCTTTAATACCGGCATGGAGTACGATGCCGACGAGATTGGAGTACTGAAGATGGATATGATACCCCGCAAGGAACTTAAGACGGGCGACGTAGGATATATCATCAGCGGTATCAAGAACTCTAAGGAGGTAAAGGTGGGTGATACCATCACTCACGTGGCTACTCCTTGCGACAAGGCCATCGAGGGCTTCCAGGAGGTTAAACCTATGGTGTTTGCCGGAGTTTATCCGATTGATCCTGCCGACTACGAGAACCTGCGCGCATCGCTCGAAAAGCTGCAGCTTAACGATGCTTCGCTCACGTTTATGCCCGAGAGCTCTGTTGCTCTGGGATTCGGATTCCGTTGCGGATTCCTTGGTCTGTTGCACATGGAGATTATCCAGGAGCGACTTGACCGCGAGTTTGATATGGACGTTATCACCACCGTGCCCAACGTTAGCTATATGTGCTACACCAAGCAGGGTGAGGTTAAGGAGGTGCACAATCCTTCGGGACTGCCCGACCAGACTATGATTGATCATATCGAAGAGCCATATATCCGTGCTTCGATCATCACAGCAGCCGACTTTATCGGTCCGATAATGACGCTGTGTCTTGACAAGCGTGGCGAGCTGCTCGACCAGCAGTACGTAAGCGGCAACCGCATAGAGTTGCACTTTATGCTGCCACTGGGCGAGATTGTGATCGACTTCTACGACAAGCTCAAGTCGGTATCTAAGGGATATGCTTCGTTCGACTATCATATCGACGGTTTCCGTCCGTCGAAGTTGGCCAAGCTTGATATCCTGTTGAACGGAGAACCTGTCGACGCTCTCAGCACACTTACACATCAGGACAATGCCGTTACATTCGGTCGCCGTATGTGTGAGAAGCTTAAGGAACTCATTCCGCGTCAGCAGTTCGATATTGCTATCCAGGCAGCCATCGGTGCAAAGATTATCGCCCGCGAGACTGTAAAGCAGGTGCGTAAGGATGTTACCGCCAAGTGTTATGGTGGTGACGTGAGCCGTAAGCGCAAGCTGCTGGAGAAGCAGAAGAGAGGTAAGAAACGTATGAAACAGATAGGTAACGTGGAAGTGCCACAGAAGGCATTCCTCGCAGTATTGAAATTGGACTAAAAACAAACAATAATCTATGGCAAATGTAAGCTTGACAACACGCGACGTGGCCCGCGAATTGGCACGTAGATACAGTACAATGACCCACGAAGAGCTCGACCTGCTTGAGAGCATCCTTGTGCCAATGAAGTTCGCCAAGAACGAAATGGTACTGAAGGAGGGCGAGGTATGTACTAACATCTACTGGGTAGTACGTGGACTAGTGCGTCAGTATTACTTTAAAAACGACAAGGAGTTGACCGAGTATATGGCAACCGAGAACAGTATCGTGATGTGTATCGAGAGTCTGTTCCGCGAGCAGCCATCTCAGCTCCAGATCAAGGCCCTTGAGCCCACCATTCTTATTGCTATGCCAAAGGCCGAACTCGAGGCTGTGGCAATGAAGAGTGTTAACATCCAGATTCTGTATCGTAAGATATTGGAGGAGAGTCTGATCCTGAGTCAGCACCACGCTGATATGCTGCGCTTTGAGAGTGCTCAGGATCGTTATCAGAAGCTAGTTAAGAATCAGCCACAGCTGGTGCTGCGTGCTCCGCTGGTTTACATCGCCAGCTACCTGCAGATGACACCAGAGACGCTGTCCCGTGTTAGAACAGCGGCCCTGATGGAGAAATAAGAAATCATTGATTAGTTTTTCTTCAGATATAATGAGTTATCGATACAGTTCGGTAACTCATTTTCGTAATGTGTCACGTAGATGAGTGTGCGGTCAGGATTCTCGAACATATATCGATCTACCACAGCCTTTACCAGATTGCGATTGCAGAGGTCGAGTCCGTGCAGAGGCTCGTCAAGTATGAGCAGATCGGGACTCTTCACAAACGCACGTGCCAACAGCACCAGTCGCTGTTCGCCACTCGACATTTCCAGAAACTTACGGTCGGCCAGATGCTTTATGCCAAACAGGTTCATCCACTCTATGCAGAGATCCTTCTCCTGTTTGGTGGGTTTATAGTACAGTCCCACGGTATCCTTTAGTCCGCTGGCCACAATCTGTATTGCTGGGATGTTCTGCTTGTAGCTGCGGTGCATCTCGGGCGAAACGTAGCCTATGTGCTTCTTGATATCCCAGATGCTCTCGCCGCTACCGCGTTTGTGGCCGAATAGCGAAATGTCGCAGGCGTAGCTCTGTGGATTGTCGGCACAAACCAGCGAGAGTAGGGTAGATTTACCAGCACCGTTCTGGCCCGATAGCGACCAGTGCTCACCCTTCAGCACCACCCAGTTCAGATTCTTCAGAATGGTGCGCTCGCCATAGCGGATGGTCACGTTGTTAAATTTGATAACCTCTTGTGGCAGTGGGGGCATTGTTTTCTCGGTTTGTGTCACCTGTACAGCAAACGGGCATCGCTCGATGGGGAATTCGGTCTTTACCTTGATGTCCGACACGAATTTCAGGTCGGCCATTCTGATTACTCGAGTGATAAAGCCTGGTATCTCGTCCATCTTGGACAGTACCAGTATCATCTGCATATCCTTTTCTTTCGACAGCATGTCGAGCAAGTCTTTCACTTGGTCGCGCGTTTCGGCATCCAGACCAATAAACGGATTCTCTATGATGAGCACCTTAGGCTTGGTAAACAGGTTGGCCGTCAGCTTATACTTGCGCAGCTCGCCACTGCTCAGCAGTATGATATACTTGTCAAGAAGTTCGTCGAGATGGAAGAGCTCGTACAGATGTTTTTGGAATTCTCTGCGCTCAGGAGTATCCTCGCCCGACATCAGAAAAGCCTCTTCCAGCTTGCTTCCTACGGTTGGAGTTTCCTCGTCTATCTCCATCTGATTCCAGCGCTGTTGCAGGAAGTATGTGCGGTCGTTGTCGCCACCGTATGTGTCGCGAAACGTGATGTGTTTCAGATTGTTATACGGTTCGGTGAAAGAATAACTTATCTGGTCGGGGTTCACTGGATGGCGCCCTGTAATCATGTCTACAAGCATGCTCTTGCCGCCACCGTTTCTGCCAACGATAGCCAAGTGCTCGCCTTCGTCCAGGTAGAAGTTTACTGGTTCAGCCAGATTCCATTCCGGCTTTCTTGCTCTTGCGTTTTTGAGCTCTATAGTCTTCATTTTCTCTTCGAAACTTTATCTTGATTCTTATTTATGAAATCTTTCCATCCGCGATATTTCACATCGCTCTCTGGGCGTCCCATCTGCAGGTAATGACAGTAGGCAGCTGCCAGTGCATCGGTGGCGTCCATATACTTGCCCATCTCCTCGTTTGGTATCTTCAGCAGTCGCTGCAGCATGCCTGCCACTTGCTCTTTCGATGCGTTACCATTACCCGTCAGCGCCATCTTGATTTTCATCGGCGCATACTCGTGTATGGGCACTCCGTGATGCACAGCGGCAGCTATCGCAGTGCCTTGTGCACGACCCAGTTTCAGCATCGACTGCACATTCTTGCCGAAGAACGGAGCCTCGATGGCCATCTCGTCGGGCAGAAATCCGTCGATGATGCCGGTGACACGCTCAAAGATATGCCCCAGCTTGAGATATGCATCGGGAAATTTTCGCAGGTCGATCACACCCATGGTCATCATCTGCGCTTTCCCGTCAATCACCTTCAGCAGTCCGTAACCCATCAGATTGGTTCCCGGGTCGATACCTAGTATTATCTTCTCCTTGGGTTGTGTCATACTTCGAATCGGATGTATGTGCGGTCGTCAAACGAGTTATTACCTTCTACAAACGCCTTAGTGGCCTTGAACGTGCCAATGTTCAGCGGGTCGGTCTGTCGCTGATAGTCCAGCAACTGCTCGGTCTCCTCCAGTGTGTCGGTTATCTTAGGATAACCATCGCTGGCAAACACTATCTGCCACTTCTGGAAATCCAGCGGAAGAACCCTTACCTTACTTTCGGGGATGGGGAAACCGTCCACCACAGCATACGTCACGTTCTGGTTCTGCATCACCTCGAGCATGCTTGGTATCATCACCTCGCGTGCAGGGTCTTTCTGCTTCAGCAGGTCCTTCTGCGGTACTCCCTGTGCCAACAGTTCACGTACCTTGGCCACACGCATTTCGGCCAGTTCCTGTTCGTATGGCTTAGGATTGTCGAAATATTCACCTCCGATAAGACACTGGCAGTCGCCCACCATCCACACCTCGCGGCGCAGTCGGCTGTAGATTATCACCGATGCACATAGGCGCTCTTCGGGGTGTTCCTTCATCCTCTTTACGGGGAATCGCCACAGGTAGTGCAGGCGTATAGCCTTGGTGGCACCCACGCAGAACTGGTGACACGTCGTGTCGGCCGGCATCTTTCGGATATAATGGCTGAGCAGCAACATAGCATATCGTCCATTGCTTATGCCTGGGCAATGGCGACGATTGGTCTTGGATGTGCTGCCATCTATGACTGCGATAAAATCATCTGTGACGACGATCCCGTCCTCGCTTTTCTTCGCGGGGCTTTTCGCTATGATGCTTTGCTCTATTATTTTCATTTTTAAAATTTGGGTTATATGATTTTGGCTTGTTTCCACTTGATGTGCGATAATCGCCTGATGAGCGCTGGGCTCCCGATGAACGATAGCCTCCTTGCGATGGTGGCATGCCGCTGTATAGCTTTGCTATCAGGTCGGGGCGACCTATGCGTCGCAGCGACTGCTCTATGCCTCGGCGCTCCTCGGGCTTGTACCAGAAGAAGTACTGTCGCTGTGCCAGCTTCTCCTTAGGTGTCTTGGCGCTGAATATCGGCTCCAGCGTGTATGGATCGTAGCCCGTATACCACGTCTCGGTGGCGTTGGTCATCGGTGTTGGCGTAAAGTCCTGCACCTGCTCCAGATGGAAGTCCAGATTCTTGGTGATAACTGCAAGTTCGGCCATATCCTCCTCCTGACATCCTGGGTGACTTGATATGAAGTAGGGGATGATCTGCTGGCGCAGTCCCTCCTCGCGGTTTATGCGGTCGAAGATACGTTTAAAGTCGTAGAACTGCGAGAATGATGGCTTGCGCATCAGGTACAGTACTCGGTCGCTGGTATGCTCAGGCGCTACCTTAAGTCGGCCCGACACGTGATGACATATAAGTTCGCGTGTGTAGTCCATTGCAGCCTTGTTGCTGGCCTCGTCCTTGCTGCGATGCAGCAGCAGGTCGTAGCGCACACCACTGCCTATATAGCTGTGCTTTATGCCGGGCAGGGCATCTACCGAACGATAGATATCAAGCAGCTTTGAGTGGTCAGTATTCAGGTTCGGACATATTTGCGGATGCACGCACGATGGTCGGCGGCACTTTTCGCACGCATTCTTGTTCTTACCGCTCATGCCGTACATGTTGGCCGACGGTCCGCCCAGATCGCTCAGATTACCCTTGAAGTCGGGCATCTCTATCACCTGTTTCACCTCGCGCATGATGCTCTCCTTAGAGCGGCACGAGATGAACTTGCCCTGATGGGCCGATATGGTGCAGAATGCGCAACCGCCAAAGCATCCGCGATGGATGTTTACGCTGAACTTAATCATGTCGTAAGCCGGTATGCGCTTGCCTTTGTACTTGGGGTGCGGCTGGCGAGTGTATGGCAGGTCGAACGATGCGTCGAGCTCTTCGGTAGTCATAGGCGGGTAGGGTGGATTTATCACCACGTAGCGCCCGTCAACTCCCTGCAGCAATCTTTGTGCGTGCATCATGTTCGACTGCTCCTCAACGTTGCGGAAGTTCTCGGCTTGTGCGCGCTTGTTCTTCATGCACTCCTCGTGCGAGTGCAGCACTATGTCGTGTTCGGTTATACCTCCTGGTATATCCTCCTTGCGGGCCAGATATACCGTCTGCGGCAGGTCGCTGAGATAGTTACGAATTAAGAATTGAGGATTTAGAGACGGGTCATCACTCTTAATTCGAAAATCTAAATTCTCAATTGAATCCAGTCGGCGGGCCAGTTCGATGGTTGTCTTCTCGCCCATGCCGTATGTTATCATGTCGGCAGGCGAGTAGCACAGCAGGCACTTCTTCAGGCTGTCGCTCCAGTAGTCGTAGTGAGTCACTCGGCGCAGCGATGCCTCTATACCGCCCAATACCACGGGCACATCGGGATACAGCTCCTTAAGTATCTTGGCATACACTATGGTGGGATACTCTGGGCGCATATCGTGACGTCCGTCGGGACTGTACGCATCCTCCGAGCGCAGTCGGCGTGCGGCAGTGTACTTGTTAACCATCGAGTCCATGCAGCCTGGTGCAATACCGAAGAACAGGCGCGGACGGCCCAACTTCTTAAAGTCGCGATAGTCGCCATGCCAGTCGGGTTGGGGCACTATTGCCACACGGAAACCAGCAGCCTCGAGCGTACGGCCGATGACTGCTGCACCAAACGAAGGGTGATCTACATAAGCATCACCCGAGAATAGGATTACATCTACGTAGTCCCATCCTCGGAGTTCAAGCTCTTTCTTTGTTGTCGGTAGAAAATCTGTTAATCTATATTCTCTCAATTCTAAATTTTTAATTCTGAGGGATCAATTAAACGGCGTGCCCTGCACGGCTCTGATGGTCATGCCCAGACCGTCGTTGGCTTTATCCTTCCAGTTGATATACAATAATACCAGCTGCTGCAGTCCGAATGCCTTCATGTTCTGGTGATAAATCACGTCGAGGCACAAGTCAAGCAGGCGTTTGTCCTTACCTGCGTCGCCCTCCAGCAAGCTGCGAATGTTTAACTTCAGTTTGTCAAGCACCTGCTCATCGACATAGCCATTGCTGTCGATCAGGTCGCGAAAGAGTTGGTAGTGTTCGATTGTCATAAGGTGCTCTTCGCTAACCTCGATGCTACGGGTTCCGGATGAATTAGATTGAATTTTCATAATTATTAATGTTGTTAGTGTTATTGTTATTGCGATTGTAATAAGAATTGCAGCAGGCCGCGCATGATTGAGTTGCGCTTGGGTTCGTCCTTGATGCACTCTAGGGGGAATCCTATTGTGATAGCCTTATAGTCATTGCCGCCATAGGCCACGCAGGCGCTATAGTCATCGGCATATTTCATGGCCGAGAATGCGGGGTACACAGGCTCCAGTATCTCCGGATGATGAGCCGCATAGTGTCGCTCGTTCAGATGGCGATGGAATGTGAACTCCATGCCCAGTCCGCGGATAGAGTCGCGCTGCAGACTGTCCCGGTCGCGTCCCTCGTAGTTAATCTTCAGCACGTCGGCCAGATAGCGTCGCTCGGCAGGCTCCTGCATGTCGCTGCCCAGATATGCACCGCTAACCAGCAGCGCACCGCCCTTCTTGGCCATCAGGCGCAGGTGCTCGCGCATTATCGGTGTCATCACCTGATAGGGCACCAGCGAGTAGCCGTCCTTGCGGTTTAGTCCCAGTATCAGGTCCATCATCTCATAGTCCTGCGGATGCACATCGTTGTACTCCAGTGCCTCGCTCGAACAACTCACCACACGATACTTGCGTGCAGTGGCGATGGCCTGCGTGTGGGTGCGGATGTAGTCGAAGTCGTTGCCGGCCACAAACTGTCCCATCAGCGAGTCGTTGGTATATCCCAGTCCGTCGCGGCGTTCACTGCCCATCTTGCTCTTGCTCCAACCGGTCTGATATCCCAGCCATCCAGCTGTGCGACCGTAGGTCACGCCAGCATCTTCCTCGATGTCGAATCCCTGATTGATAGAGTTGTCGATCACCTTTGGCGATGCCAGACGATGGAATCCGTTGACCACCAGCACCGTCTTCTGAGCCTCGGGCACATCGAACACCGAAACCACCTCGCTTGGGAAACTCTCGCCACCCTCGTTTACGGCAGTCACACGGAATGAGTACACCTTGTCGCTCTCCACGGGTATGGTTATCGACGTCTCGGTGCCGCCTTTAATGTATGTACCGTTGTCGAATCCGCTACGGCCTGTGGCTGTGTAAAGCACGTAGCCGGTAGGCTTGGCGGTGGGTTCGTATTGGTCGTACACTGCGCGCCAGCTTATCTTGGCTTCGCCTTTGCCGGTAAGTTCTGCACTCAGGCGGCATGGCGCCAACGGCTGTACCACATACTTCTTGTGGTGCATGTCGCAGATGTAGCGCAGCACCACCTTATAGATGCTGCGAGCCAGGTCGAAACGGAAGTTAGGATCCTGCCCCATACGCATATCGGCAAAGTTCTGGTGCGACATCGTCTCGAGTATAGCACTTGGCACCATCGGGCATCGTGTCTCCGAGTAGTTGCGGTCGTAGAGTTCGCGCATGGGCCAGTTGCCATATTTGCGAGTGATGTCGGATGGGATAGAGTAGAGCAGCTCGTCGGCCAGATCGCGCGATACCAGTCGGGTCATCCCCGAATTAAGTATCGAGTCGTTCATGGTGGTGGTACACACTGTCAGTGTGCCGGTATGACTCTTGCCGTCCTTGGTATATCCTGCATCCGAGTGTATGGCCAGCGACAGCTCGATGGGCACGTTCAGACCGGTGGTGTCGGGCACGAATACCGAGCCTCCGGCCAGATGGTTCACCATGTAGCTGCGCACGTTGATGTCGTCGCCGTAGTCGTCCTCGCCGTCCTTGGTGCTATACACCTCGTAGGGCATTCCGGCCCACTGGGCGTAGTAGCGTGCTGCCTCCAGACATCGTGGCAGTCCGCTTATGCCGCGACCGCGATCTATGTTGCCCATGCCACCGCCGAAACGTACTGCGTCGGCAGTTACCACACCGTGGTGATGGCGGCTCAGGTTCGACAGTGTCACACAGTTGCGGCGGCTCTGCCCCTCGTCAAAGTAGAAGTTGCCCAGGTATACCCAAGTCTTTTCGCCCATCTGCTGGTTCACACGAATTTCTGTGGGCATGCCCTGATGCCACACCGTGTAGTGCGCATCGTCTATGCTCTTGTCGGTGGTCTGATAGCTCACGTACACGGCATAGTTACCACTCTCGGTGATGGCTGGCATCCATACTATCTCGCTCTGACTGCTCAGTTTGTTGGTGGTAGCAGCCATGCGGGCCGTACCCTCGTTAAACGGGTTCTCGTAGTCCCCGTAAGTACCTGGGTGCCAGGCAAATCCGATGGCGCCTGTCTTCTCCCATGGGTTGTGTCCGTTGGTCTCGCTGTATCCTGTCTCAGGCGTATCGTTGTCCACTACGAACTCATTGCGCTGCCAGTCGCGCTCGCGCGGGGTAAAAACCACAGCCCCAGCGTTTTGCAGCATGGGGATGAGGTAGGGGGTAACGATAGTGGGTGTAAACAGGTCTTCGCGAGTGCCGAACAGCGGTGGTCGTTGCCACTTCCACGTGCTGTCCTTCACGTTGAAGTATCGCCCATGACTAGCCCATAGGGCTATATGGCGGTTCTGCAGTCCCTCTGATATCTCGAAGGGTCGCGATGCATTGCTCACCCATGGACGTCCGTGATAATCCGTGTTGCCCCAAGTGCGTGCCTTGTCCTTATGCTCGCGCAGTCGGTTGGGCACCAGCTGTCGCAGGTCCCAGCCGTTGGTCTTGATAGTCAGGTCGTACGTCTGTATCGAGTCGGGCAGCAGCTCGCCTATCTCCTGGTATATGGTCTCGGCCATATCATCATCAAACAGCAGTTCGCTCAGCCGGGTGCTGGCGCTGATGTCTACCGTCTGCAACGAGTCGTTTACCACCAGACTGCTCAAGTGGTAAATAGCGCCGGTGCGCTGCTCGTCCGATTTGTAGTTGACGAAGTATCTGTCTATCTTTTCCTTTAGAACTTTATAGGGGTCTGGCGGTGTTTTTACCTTTACCTTCCGCGCTGCGTCGATAGGCGTTGCAGCAAGTAGGGCGCACAGGGCCAGGGGTATTATCACGTTGCGTTTCATTATTCTACGTCTCCTATCGTGAAGTTCTCGGGTTTTCGGCCCTTGAAGTTCTTGAAATACAGTTTTATCTCCCTCATGTCGGCCTCAAGGTCGCCACTTGGTATGATGGTTCGTGTGCACTGTATCAGCTTTCGCTCGTAGTCTACTCCATATAATAAGATAGGTATACCCGCCTTGAGTGCGATGAAGTAGAATCCTTTTTTCCACTCCTCCACACGTTTACGGGTACCCTCGGGGGTGATGCAGAGTTTAAAGTTGTCTACACTCTTAGCCGTTTCGGCCATTGCATCTGTCATGCTTGTTCTCTTCTGGCGAAACACCGGTATGCCTCCCATGCTCTTAAAGATGGGGCCGAGGGGCCAGAAGAACCACTCCTTCTTCATCAGGAAGTTAATCTTCATTCCCTCGGCGCGGCTGTACAGCTGTCCCAGCGCAAAGTCCCAGTTACTGGTATGCGGGGCAAGACAGATGATAAACTTGTCGGGGTGGGGCTGTGTTACGTCTTTGGTCCACCCCAGTCGTTTATATAGCAGCCAACTGCAAAACTTTCCCGGCATCGGCATTAAGCGTTAAGTTGATCAGCAAGTTCCTGTGCACGCGAAATAAACTTCTCGCGCAGATCCTTATAGAATTCCTGCTTCTTCATGCCTGGCTCGGGGTGTGAAATGCGGCTCACGTAGTCCTCACGCATCTTGAGGATCGACTCTATCAGAGCCTCGTCGTTTTCCTGGTTTCTGTTACTTCCATACAATGATAATGCTACTGCATTAGCGAAAAGCTGGTCACAAATTGTGTTAATTGACTTCTTCAGTGTTCTTTTGTTCATCATAATCTTTATTATCCCTTCCTTTTAGGGCGTTTTGTTATATTCAGTAAGCAAAGTTAGAAAAAAAATCTGATATAACAAGTGTTTCATCCAAAAAAAATATTAAAATGTCGAAAATCGCGTGATTTCTTTCGTATTTCTTACAAAAATTGACTAATTTTGCGCCTCAGAAAACATTTAGTTCTATTTTTAATATTAAAAAGGTATATGGAAAAAAGTGCATTGCAGTTGGCGAGAGCCGCTTATCAGCCTAAGTTGCCTAAGGCGCTTCAGGGTGCAGTAAAAATCAAGGAGGGTGCAGCCACTCAGAGTGTTGGCGACCAGGAGGAGATCCAGAAGCTCTTCCCTAACACCTACGGTATGCCTATCGTAGAGTTTGAGCCAGCCACCGAGGCTAACAATACTAAGATGAACGTAGGTATCATCCTCTCTGGAGGTCAGGCTCCTGGCGGTCACAATGTTATCACAGGTCTGTTCGACCAGATCAAGAAGCTCAACCCCGAGAACCGTCTGTTCGGTTTCATCCTGGGTCCTGGCGGTCTGGTAGACCACAACTATATGGAGCTCACAGCCGATATCATCGACGAGTATCGCAACACTGGTGGTTTCGATATGATCGGTTCTGGTCGTACCAAGCTCGAGAAGGTTGACCAGTTCGAGAAGGGTCTCGAGATTATCCGCGAGCTCGACATCAAGGCTATCGTTATCATCGGTGGCGACGACTCTAACACCAACGCTTGTGTTCTGGCCGAGTACTACGCTGCCAAGAACTATGGCGTACAGGTAATCGGCTGTCCTAAGACTATCGACGGCGACCTGAAGAACGCTCAGATCGAGACTTCATTCGGTTTCGACACTGCTTGTAAGACATACTCAGAGCTTATCGGTAACATTGAGCGCGACTGTAACTCAGCCCGCAAGTACTGGCACTTCATCAAGGTGATGGGTCGCTCAGCTTCTCACATCGCTCTTGAGTGCGCTCTGCAGACTCAGCCTAACATCTGCCTCGTGTCTGAGGAGATCGAGCAGAAGGGTATGAGCCTCGACGATATCGTCGACTACATCGCTAACGCTGTTTGCCAGCGTGCAGCCGATGGCAACAACTTCGGTACCGTTATCATCCCTGAGGGTGTTATCGAGTTCATCCCAGCCATCAAGAAGCTCATCGCTCAGCTCAACGACGTACTGGCTATGCCAGAGGCTAAGAACCTCGATCGTCACGAGTCAATCGACTTCGTTAAGGCTCACCTCACCGATGCCAACCTGGCTGTATTCAACAGCCTGCCTACTGGTGTTGCCCGCCAGCTGGCTCTCGACCGCGACCCACACGGAAACGTACAGGTATCACTCATCGAGACCGAGAAGCTGCTCAGCACTATGGTAGCCCAGAAGCTCGAGAAGATGAAGAAGGAAGGCAAGTACGCTGGCAAGTTCTCAGCTCTGCACCACTTCTTCGGTTACGAGGGACGCTGCGCTGCTCCTTCTAACTTCGATGCCGACTATTGCTACGCTCTCGGTACCAGCGCTGCCCAGCTGATTGCTAACGGCAAGACTGGCTATATGGCTATCGTTAAGAACACTACAGCTCCTGCCGAGCAGTGGATCGCCGGTGGTGTGCCCATCACCATGATGATGAACATGGAGAAGCGTAACGGCGAGATGAAGCCAGTTATCCGCAAGGCTCTGGTTGAGCTCGACGGTGCTCCATTCAAGGCATTTGCTGCACAGCGTGATCGCTGGGCTCGTGAGACCGCTTACGTATATCCTGGTCCAATCCAGTACTGGGGACCAACAGAGGTTTGCGACCAGCCAACCCGCACACTTGCTCTCGAGCAGGCCAAGTGATTAATTTAGAATTAAGAATTTAGAATTAAGAGAGAGCTTCGCTCTAGCAGCGGAACTCTCTCTTCTTTAAAAAGAAATTGAACAAGCGACGCGTAATCCGTAGAAAAGGGGTAGGAACTACCCACACTTACCATGGCCCCCGTGGCCGTCGTAAGCCCGGATTCTTTGTCCGTATTCTGCGCCACATGCCCGGTTGGGCATACTGGGTAGGCGGAGCGGCCGTAGTCGCTGTCTATCTCTATTTTTTCTATTACTTCTTTGTCGGTCCGTTCGGATTCCGCTGGCGTGCGCTCTATGGCGACGTGAGCTATCCCGAAGGCTACGAGATTCATGGCATCGACATCTCGCACCATCAGGGCCGTATCGACTGGGACGAACTCAAGGACAACGGACTTATCAATCACTGCCCCATACGCTTTGTGATGATAAAGGCCACCGAGGGAGCCACCCAGACCGACCGCAACTTCCGCGACAACTTCTATCAGGCTCGCGAGAATGGGTTTACCCGTGGAGCCTATCACTTCTACAGTGTTCACAGCCCGGCCGAGCAGCAGGCATACCACTTCATCAAGACAGTCGACCTGAAGAACGGCGACCTGCCACCCGTGCTCGATGTGGAACACAAACCCAAGAATCAGTCCGACGAGGACTTCAAGCACTCAGTGCTCAAGTGGCTTAACATCGTAGAGAGTCACTACCGTGTCAAGCCTATTATATATACCTATTTTAAATTTAAGACTCGCTATCTGTCCGATCCCGTGTTCGACGAGTATCCTTACTGGATAGCCCACTACTACGTAGACTCGCTCGAGTATCAGGGGCCGTGGAAGTTTTGGCAACACACCGACGTGGGCCGTCTGCCAGGCATCAAGGGCAATGTAGACTTCAACATCTACAACGGCTCGTTCTACGACCTTCGCCAGATGACTATCGGCTCGCAAGAGACCATCGGCGAAAAGGCCTACCGCGATTGAAAATTAATAAGAAAGAAAAATATATGGCATTTTTAGATTTAGTTAAGCAGAGATATAGCTGCCGAAGCTATCAGCAGCAGAGTGTGGAACAGAGCAAGCTCGACTACGTGATGGAGTGCGTGCGCTTTGCACCGTCGGCAGTCAACAAGCAGCCATGGAAGTTCCGTGTTATTAGTGCCGAGGCCGACCGTGCCAAGTTGCAGCAGTGTTACGCCCGCGATTGGTTCTGCACAGCCCCCATGTACATCATCTGCTCTATCTTGCACGACGAGGAGTGGGTGCGCAAGGATGGCAAGCATCATGGCGACATCGACATAGCCATCGCCGTAGAGCATCTGTGTCTGGCCGCTACCGAGCAAGGTTTGGCCACCTGTTGGGTGTGCAACTTCGATGCCGATAAGTGCCACGAGCTGTTCACCTTCGACAGCAACGAAGAGCCCGCCGTGCTCATCCCCATCGGCTACGCCGCCGACGAACCCAAAGAAAAGAACCGCAAGGATATCACAGAAATTCTAAAGTAATAAAATCTCAATAATCAACTAGATATGTCACTCACTCTTTACTCTAAACATAAAAATGGAGCAATGTCCAGGTGAGAGATGTCTTCATATCCACCCATGTCATCTCGAGCTTAGTCGAGAGATCTCTCCATGCGCTGCGCTTAGTCGAGATGACAAGGGGTAACTCTGCCAGGGGACAGGTCCCTGACATACAATAAGATAAAGGCTAGCATTAACTGCTGGCCTTTCTTTCGTTCGTCCATGGGGACTCCTGACATTTTTTCCTGATTTGATACAACTTTTTCCAGCAGTGATACATCTATTTCGATTTTTTTTCCTACTTTTGCAGCAGAAAACAATAATAAAAACATTAAAACATTACAATTATGAAAACAGAAGAAATCAAGAAGCAAGATGAGCTCAACGACGAGCAGCTTGACAATGTATCAGGTGCAGGTGAAGTAGAAGATCTCATTAAAGAGATAAAAGAGTTCAAGGAAAGAGCCAAAGATGTCTCTTAACGCTGCCAATGACGCTGCCGAGGGATAGGTTCCTGGCATACACGTCTGAGTAAAATTATTAATTAAAAAAATAAATATTATTATTAACATTTTAAAACTTTACAATTATGAAAACAGAAGAAATCAAGAAGCAAGATGAGCTCAAAGACGAGCAGCTTGACAATGTAGCAGGTGCAAAGGAAAAGGACAGACCCCAACAGATAGCACAGATATTCTGAGCTTTATGCCAGGGGACAGGTACCTGGCATACAATAAGAAAAGGCTTGCAATCAGATGCAAGCCTTATTCATT
This sequence comes from uncultured Prevotellaceae bacterium, assembly GCA_902761905.1. GTDB lineage: Bacteria > Bacteroidota > Bacteroidia > Bacteroidales > Bacteroidaceae > Prevotella. The sequence goes on along the minus strand of CACWMK010000010.1, from coordinate 7,020 downwards.
TGTTACGCGCCTACGCACGATGTCGCTCCCAGTGCCGTCAGTATCGCCGATGCAATCGATGCGATAAGCTGAACTACAAACTTGATGGTTTCCTTCTTGGTCATACGCTTTTTCTGTTTTTCCTACGGATTATACGGATTTTACTGATTTTGTTTTCCTTTTGTCATCTCGCTCCCCCCAGCCTTGTCATCTCGAGCGTAGTCGAGCGCTCGGCTCTGCCGCTTGGCTTGTCCAAGAAATCTCCTACATGAGATCATGAGATCTCTCCATGCGCTACGCTTAGTCGAGATGACAGAGGGGGATGCTACGCTTAGTCGAGATGACAGAGGGGTGTTAGGAGAGGGTGGGGCTTGCGCCCCAGCCTCGGTGCTTTAATCGTAGGTTACGTCGTCGTCATCGCCGCCGCCGCCGGTGTTACCACCTCCGCTGGTGTTGCCACCCTGACTTGGGGTCTGACTACCACCAGTATTGCCGCTCTGGCTGGGGCCGCTCGATGCTGACTGACCCGACTTGTACTCTGCTACTGCTGTGGCGATTGGCTTAAGCGTCTGTACCTTTTTCTTCTTGCCGTCCACCGTCACCTCTTTGGTGTCTACGATGTTGCGCAACTCCAGAGCACATGCATCCTTAAACTTAGGACCGCACAGGTTGTCGAGCTTGGTCGAGTCGGGCAAGAATCTGATGTGGATAGCCTTCACGATGTCGCTGGGGTTCAGACCGTCCATGGCAGCGATGCTGGCCACTGCACCATTCTCGGCCACCTCGGCTGTAGGGTAGAAGATACCCAGACTGCCCAACTGTACTGGAATGCCCTGTGCCACCAACTCTGGCAGACACTCGGTAATCTGCATCAGCACGCCCTCTACGATGGCTCGGCCGTGAGGACAGCCGTGGCTGACCATGTGCTCGGCGAATCCACGCAGACTCAATGTCTTCTGCTGGTCAACCTCAGGATAATACTTGCCGTAACCGGCGTTGTTTTTGTTTTTGTTCTGTCGGAGATTAATCCCCATAGCAATCTTCTCTGATGCCATAATCTTTTGTATGTTCGTTTAAGATTAACAATGCAAAGATACGAAGATTTTTGATGCGATTGGACGTTTAGGGTATTTTTATTTCTTAAATAACGTTAAAGAGAAATGCGAATTTAGGCGTGATTTAATCTACTCCGGGTAGACGGGCGATTTACTCCGAGTAGACGGGCGATCTAGTTAGGGTAGAGCTATGATTGAGGTGGAGTGGTGAAATCCTTTCATTCTTTCATTCTTTCATTCTTTCACTGCTAGATTGCTGGCCTTAAAGTCGTCAATATTATAATAATATATATATTATTATAATATTGGTTTTGTTTGCAGTTGTTTCCTTTCGGATGAAAGATTGAAAGAATGAAAGATTGAAAGAAAACAGACTGTTGAAAAATATATACAATGTAAATCGATCTAAATAATTAATAGAATTTAATTACATACTTGTTAATTCGTGCTAATACATGTAAATACCACTAACTAAGTTAGTTAGTAGAAAACTCAAACCCAGTTTAAAGTTTTATTACTAAATTCGCTGAAAAATTTGGCTGTATCAATAATTTATGGTATCTTTGCCACACCTATTATTAAATAATGACTACGTTACTATCATCCATATGGCAAAACCTAACCAGACACGGCCTTGTTTTTCTGTGTCTTTTTGTTGTATTGTTGTGGAAATGCTATAAACAGAGATGTGAAATCCGTAATCTTAGAAACGAGAATTTGTATTTTAAAGACCTAATTAATAAAGTTATTATGCCCAAACATCAAAAAATCATCATCAACTACAATCATGGTCGCATCATTTACAATGGTGATATGGACCACCCGGTGTTCAACTATGGCAATGAGACTGACGACGAATCAGACGAGGCAGAATACGCTGACTTTGAGGAAGTTGCCGACGACTCCACATCCATACTATCGCCTATATATAATAAGGTGGAAATGATGAGCGACGAGGAAATCCGTAGAGTTTTCAAGCATAGTAGTCAGTTTGTTCGCGAGCGACTTAAGGCTGCTGTAGATGCTTATTATAATGGCGACGGTGCGCAGTTGGCACTTATTGAGGCCACATTCTACGACCATGGACAACTATATCATCGCAATCATCACACTGATTTCATCAAGGTGATGCAGGCGTGGGATATATTATCAGCCGATCTGGATGTTGCTCTAACGGCAAATACCATGTCGCAAAAGATGCGAAAGTTGCCTGAAGGTCGCTACAAAGGGTGGGGACCTGAGCATGAAGACGAAAGGGAGTATTGCATACTTGTAGGCAAGAAACTGCCTGAAAGCATGCCGTATAAGGAGTAAACAGTTTCATTCTTTTCATCGAGACACGTTCACTCTTTTCACTCTGTTCATTCTGCCTGAAAAAACTGCATTTCGGGCAGAATATTTTGTACCCTTTCGGCAGGATAGTACGCTTTTTCGCTATAATTTTGCATTCGCTTTCGAGAGCTGAACAATATGTAAAATCAAAACAAGTTATCAGAAAAATGATTGACAAAGAAAAAATGTACGACTACGGTCTGACACAGACGATGGAGTGGTTGATGCCTTGGATAGACAAGACCAACCAGACGGAGGTGGTAGGCGACTGGGAGATGAACGTGCCCGAGCGGATGATGAGAAATCTGCTTAACCTGTTTCTTACCACCCGCCAGCGCCAAAAGGTGGAAAAGGTTCTGCAGTTTTATCACCCCTACGATCGCGCAGCCATCGACTATGCACTGCTGTTGAACCGTTTGACGGGCTATCTGCCTAAGCCTCGCAATCTGCTGGTGCAGTATCAGCTAGACCTGCTGGTAAATGTAATGAAGGAGGACAGTAATATAAAAGTAATCGAACACGAAAGGAAAATGGAAAAGATTTTCAGAGTTGAAAAGAGTGGCGAACTCTTTAGTGTGGGAACCAAGTCGACACCCAAGCGCATGTTGGTGATTGAGGGCCTGGGTGGCAAGCGAAAAGCCCGATTTGTGGTGAATGTGCTAGGAACGCTGGCACAAGTAGAGCTGCAGCCCGGCGATGTGATAGCTGGCAAACTGATGTTTGACACGTTTGAGTACGACGGTCGCACACTGCAGGACATTACACTAATCGATTTCGTTAAGATGCCACAATGAAAGCGAGCAGACTATTGTTAGGAAAACTGATGGAGTTCGAAGGACTCAAGTTGAGTGCCTATCGCGACGCTGCAGGAGTAGTAACCATCGGTTACGGCCACACATGGAATGTGCGCATGGGCGACCAGATAAGCAAGTACTGGGCTCGCGAACTGCTGGAGCGCGATGTGGCTAAGGTAGAGGAGCAGATTGACACGCTGGGACTGGTGCTAACACAGGGACAGACCGACGCACTGGTGTCGCTTGTGTTCAACATCGGATTCGACAAGTTTAAGAGTTCTACTCTGCTCAAGTTGATACGCAATGGCGGGTCGGTCAATCAGATTTGCAAGGAGTTTCATCGATGGGTGTATGCCGGTGGCCGACGACTGCGTGGACTGGAAGTGCGCCGTGCATGGGAATCTAAACGATTTTTCGAGTTATAATGTCAAGAATAGATATAGGCCGCGATATGCGCAGTCCGCAGACCACTGCAGCCACACCCGAAGGTTTCTACAGCTACGCGGATGATCCCCACACTGGGGACATCTGCGCCCAGCTGGCCGACGCACTGGAACAGAAGTTGCGTGGTGAACTGACCGAAGATGAGCATAAGGCTAAGAAACGCGAGTTGAAGATTGGCGCCCACTTCTATACTCCGCACGCTCATTTCGAGAAGCACTACAAGAGCAGCGACGGCGGGCCCGTGGCATCGGGCAAGGCGATAATCGACCTTGACGGCTGTCTGAACTTTGAGCAGCTGTATGTCGACCATCTGAAGGGGCGCGAGCAGCAGCTGGGTATAAATATGGTAAACATATCGATAAGTCGCAGCGGCGGGCATGTGTTGTTTGACATCCCTGATGGACTAACCCTGCAGCAAGCGCAACGCTGGATGGCGCACCAACTGGGCGACGCTCCGTACGACGCGGCGGTTCACGAATTGGAACGTGGTATATTCATTCCTTGTCGCGACTATATACTCTACATCGACGAGCAGCGTATGTTTGGCGACGAGTTGCATCCGGCAGTGCTTTCGCCCGAGGAAATAGCCCGATGACAGCAGAACGACGATGGCGGCACATCACCTGCGCCCACCACCTGTTCGCCTACACCCATCAGCCCCATAGCACCATCGGTCCGAGCCCTGGCTGCATTCGATGAGACTTTGCGACAGAGTGGTATCGACATGGCAACGCTGAATCGCGACGGAGTTCGCCACAACACGCTAAAGATGCTGTTGCCCACACTCTGCCAGATGATGCCGCAAGCGGAACTGCTAGGTGTGCTACAGCGCAAGATGCCAGAGTATATCCGCGAGCAAGACTGCACCACGCTGGTAGCCAACTTCTACGAGAAATACGTAGACCCGAACCGTCCGCTCAATCATAAGCAGTGCGAGGTGTTCCTAAAGTCGCTACGCGTGATGACCGACGAATCAGAGGCTACCGACAGCACCGAACAAACCCTGCAGTGGAAATTGAATGTAAAGTCGATGCCGATAGGTCTGCGCGAAAGTATGAAGGGCAATCCAGAGTGTATGCATATGCCACTGGTGGTAGGTCTGATGCCATGCCTGATGGCTATGGCAAGCGATGTTGAAGTAAGGTATATCGACGGTCGCAGGCATCATCTGGGTGGTATGTCGATAATCCAGGCCGATCAGGCAAGCAACAAGTCGGCCATCGAGGCTGCTGTCGACCTATGGATGGCGCCTATCCGAAAGGAAGACGAAGTGGCACGCCAGCGTGAGGAGCAGATCAGTACCCGAAACAAGAATCGCAAGAACAACGAGCGTGGCGAGGCTGACCCGAAACTACTGGTGCGCGAGGTGCCGATAACCATCAGTTGTTCGCGACTGCTAAAGCGACTGAAGATAGCTAAGGGTAAGACGCTTTATTCATTCTGTCCCGAGATGGACACGCTGGTAAAATCCAACTCGGCTGGCAACTGGAGTGCCAAGTACGATATCTACCGAATGTCGTTCGACCGCGGTCGATGGGGACAGGATTATAATAGCGATCAGGCCGAAAGTGGTGTGGCAAACGTGGCCTACAATTGGACTATTCTAGGCACGCCAGGTTCTATCAAGCGCTGCTTTAAGGCCGACAACGTGGAGAACGGACTCTCAGGCAGAATGATGGTTTCCGAAATCCCCGACGATCCTTATGCCAAGGTGATGGTATTCGACGAACCATCGGCCGTCGATGTGCAGAATATAGAGCAGGCTGTGGCTATACTGCGTGGCTGCACTGGATACTACGATACCCCAAGACTGCGTAAGGCCATTGGCGATTGGGTAGAGGAGAAACGCCAAGAGGCTGCACTGGCGCTCGACCGCGCAAAAGCTGTATTCCGTAAGCGTGCAGCAGTAATAGGATTCCGCTGTGGAGTGGTTTATATGCTGTTGGCTGGTAAGGAGTCGAAATCCTGTCTGGAGTTTGCCCGCTTGATGGCCGATTACACGCTGCAGATGCAGATAAAGAACTTCGGTCCGGTGCTTATGCAGCAGTACGAACGGTCGCATAGCTTCAGCAGTATACAGCCCTCTGCAAATCACATCATCTTCGACGAGTTGCCCACCACATTTCTAATGTCCGATCTGCGTGCCATGAAGGGGGCAGAGTATTCTGATGGTGCACTCTACAGCATCATTCACCGCTGGACTAAGGAAGGCTGGATAGAGAAAACCAGTCATCGCACCTACAAGAAACTTAAGTACCCATCCCGAGTTGCATAACATTTCTTACCTCTTCCCAAGCCCGCTCTTTATATCCCTAAAGGGTGGGCTTTTTTAATGCTGCAAAGGGACAAAGAAATGGTAATCGAGTGGATAAATATGCAGGAACGGACGCGGAAGTGTTAATATACTATAAAAAGGATGATGCTGGAGAACAATGTTGCGGCGTGCGTGCGTATATTTGCAATAGAAGAAATTAACCTATGGAGGAATTGCTTATGTTAACTAACAACGAACCGCAACAAGAGAAATCTAAGATGGATCAGCAGCTGGCTGAATCGGAGTCACAAACCCCAATGCCATCAATTTGGTACACCTGATAACATTAGCGCGACACCCGAAAGTGTCGCGTTATTTGTATTTGGTCAATGCCTAAAAGTTGTTAAAAGCACAGCAAGGGATACAAGATTCTATCAATAACTGCATTATAATGGCAGAATAATAACTAATTTTGCAAAACTAAAAAACTAATGAAAATGATGAAGAAACGTATCCTTATGGTGATGAGTGCGGTGCTGATGATGGCCGTGGGAGTGTGTGGTTGTAGTAGTGATGACAACGATATACTGCCGGGGAACGACCCGAAAGAGGTGGTATACGAGGAGAATCCTACCACCCTTGATGGCGTTTGGCATATGGTGCAATTCAGCAATGGCTGGGGCAAACTTACGGAATATAACGCGGGCGAGGTGGCGCTGAAAATAGATGAAGCAACCAAGACGATAAAGGTGGTAAACAAGCTGGATGGTGTGTTTATTCCTAGCGGCGATTACATCTATGAGCTTACGGGTCATATAATATCAACTATTAATGATGAGGAGGATGGTGAAGCTGTGTATTATACTATCGATATAAAAGCTAAGGATAATCCTGATGCTCATTACATTACGTGCGGTTGCAACTTCTGTGACGGTGGTTATCTGCTCTTCGACGATGGTATGGCCTGCGATTCACCAGGATACTTCTTTAAGAAGTTGGTGCCCGTGGATTTCTGATGGATAAAAAAGCAAGTAAGAGGGTGTGTCAAAATAGACACACCCTCATTGTTGTTATGCTTTTACGACTTTTGTTTACTTCGTGCCACCGCCGAGGGCGATGTAGAGGGAGATGACGGCCTGTGCACCCTTGTAAAGATTAGCGG
>CACWMK010000009.1 GCA_902761905.1 uncultured Prevotellaceae bacterium | reverse complement strand
CCTTGGTCATGTCGAGCAGATCGTCTCACATTCCGGCTCCATCCAGTTGCTCATCAAGCACTGCCACGAATCACTCCCCGTTTCTCGCAGTAACATGGCGCAGATAAAGACCGCCATCAAAGGCCTATAATGAGGGCCTTACTCTTTACGATTTCCCTTATGAGCGTGTTCTTAAAAATATATAATTCTTCTATTTATTTTTTGAGGAATGGACAAAAATGTTTACCTTTGCATCCACTTAAGAAACAATAATTAAAAATGAAGAAACTTTTATCAACTATCGTGCTGGCTATAACCTGTATGGCTGCGTTGGCGCAAAAATCTAAAGTATGGGATGAAGTCATTACCGGCTATAGTAACATTCCCGTTATCAACATAACCAAAGTAACGTTTACATCAGATAGTACCGAGGTGTGCATGCGACTTAGTTTTCGAGCTGGCAAGCAGTTTGGATTCACCAGTGGCACACATCTGAAAGTAGGTACTCAGCAGTACGCCGTCAAAAATGCGACCGTTATCAAACTCAACGAGGGTTACACCATGCCTACAGATACAGTAGACTTTTCACTGATATTTAATCCTGCACCACTCAACACCACTCGGATGGATCTGATTGAACCCGCAGGTATAACGTTCTCGAACATTCGTGGAGCTGGCGAGATTCCTGATGGCATCATTGATACCTATTGGCGCAACAATGCTACAGGCGACTGGCTGATAGGTTTTGCTGCCAATCATGTTATATATAATAATAAGGTGTGGGATATCACCACACTGACAAACAACAAGGATGCTTACACCATTGCCCTTACCGATGGTCCGACCATCAAGGTAGGCAAGATAAAGAAGGGTAAGCGCACCATCGTTATCGACCAGCAAAAGGGCATCGTCTGTAGTCCCATCACCACAGCTACTATGCCCGATTATCCTACAAAGGATATGCGCAAGGGATTTGTAGACAACGGTTATCGTGCAGGCGACAGCGTAACCATCGTTGGCTGGCTGAAAGATATGCCTGAACAGGCTTGGAAACAGAGTGGAGAGTTTGAAGCAATCATCAGTCACCTCATCATCGACAATCAGGAAAGATATACCACAAGACTCGACTCAGTGGGACGTTTCACCCTGCGTTTCCCATTGGTCAATTCGTCAGACGTCTTCCTTGATCTGCGCCGTTCTTCTGTTTCACCAGTACTTGAGCCTGGCAAAACCTATTTCTTCCTCAAGGACTTTAAGACTGGACAAGTGTTGTTTATGGGCGATGATGCCCGCTTGCAGAACGAACTTGCTGCCTGTCCTGCTGCATGGGGTTATCCACGCATCAATCAAGGCGAGGATGCGATGCAGTTCAAGACACGTATGGATGGCATCTGTGAGGCGATGAAGGCTGAGATACAGGAGAACATTGCAAAGCACCCCAATCTCTCACAACGCTATATCGACTACGTGAATGGTTTGTGTTTGGCTGGTCAAGGAGAATCGATGATGCAGGCACGTTTCGATGTGCCAGGCAAAGAATTGCCAAAGGAGTATATGGATTACGTCACCACGCGACTATGGCAGAAAATGCCTAAACCATATACACTCTTTATGCCCTTCTCAACCTTTATGCGCGACTATCTCGACCAAGTGGTAACAGAGCGTCATGGCGTAAAAATTGATCGTTACACCATTACCTTGCCCGAAGGGGCCTATCCCACCATTCTGCGCCGGGCTAAGGCTGACGGTAGGGTTTCGATAATCGATGACGAACTAACCGTTGTAGAGCGTTATGCAGAAGCATATCGTAAGGAGTATGCTGCTCAAGCCCAAAACCAGAAAATAGATAGTCTTAACATCAATATTAACAACAGCTACTCTGAGCAATATCTTGCCATTATGGAGCGCCCTGATGTAAAGGCTGTGATAGATGAAGAGAGTCCGTTGGTTGATATCTACTACCAGCTAGAAGCTGTAAAATCAACGAATCCTGACCCAGCTTTGATAGACTTGGCCTTGGCTCACAGATTCTATTGGACGCTCAACAGCTTCCGCAAGTCATTAGCACCCGCTGCGCTGAACTTTGCGCTGCAAGAAATCAAGTTGCCTGCTGCACTCGATATTGTGAAGACAACAAACGACAAGTACATAGCCCTTGAGCATCAAGATTTGGCTAATGCAGCCAGCCTGCGTCCATCTACCGATGTGGAGAATATGACCGATGGCGAGAAGATGCTACGTAAGATTATCGAGCCATACAAGGGGCGCGTTATCTACCTCGACGTGTGGGGCACATGGTGCGGACCATGTAAGCAGCGGCTAAAAGACTCGTGGAAGGAGAAGGAGGCACTCAAGGATTTAGATATAGTATACCTCTATCTCTGTAACGGTAGCAGCGACGAATCGTGGAAGAATGTCATCAAGGAGTATAACTTAGCTGGTCCCAACTGCGTTCATTACAATCTGCCCGAAGAGCAGCAGAGTGCCATCGAGCGTTACCTGAACGTACAAGGCTTTCCCACCTATAAAATCATAGACAAGCAAGGCAACATCCACGACCTGGATTGGCTCCACGCTGACGACATGAAGGCATTCAAGCAGACTATGGAAAAGTTCTGCAAGTAATTATTATATCTCCTTGCAAGCATCTTTTAGCCATTCTTTTTTCCTCATCATCAAGATGGGGTGAAAGGGTGGCTAAAACTTTCTGGTGATATTGGTTGAGCTAGAATTTATAACCGAGCGTCAAAACGATCACCCGTTGGTGGATCGCATCATCTATGCCTGTTATCAACTTCGTAAGACCGAAGTTATACCGAGCATCTAATGTGACGCCGTTATACTCATACGACAGACCCACGGGAATTTCCAGTTCAAACTTCGGCATGTTAAAGTCAAAGTCTTGAAAAACCGTCTCGATAAACCTGTCGAAGTCAACAGTCACATCCGAGTCCTTCATCTGCGTCTTCACCCTGTAGGCTGGCTGCACACCGGCCTTCACAGCCAGTCCCGGCAACATGTAGTAGTTGGCGGTGATGGGAAAAGCAACGTAGTGGAGCTTAATCTGACCCTCATCCTCGAACTTGGCACCCTGATTGGTGAACAACAGACCTGCTGCCGCACTGAAATCCTCTGTGAAGAAATGCTCGAACTCAACGCCGTAGGCCAGGTTCACCTTCATCTTGGCGCCATCCCAATTTGTCAGCGTACTCATCGAGATACCTACACGCGGCTGGATCGTGTTGTCGCCCTCTCTATGCTGTGCACTCACGCTCATTGTAACCATCATGGCGGCTACGGCCAATAAAAAAAACTTTTTCATATCTTCCATGTTTATTTCTTAAAATTGTTTCACTAGTGTCTTTTTTTATATCGCCTTGCAAGCCTGTTTTAACCATTCTTTTTCTTCATCATCAAGATGTGGGGAGAGAGTGGCGAAGACTCGCTTATGATACTGGTTTAGCCAGGCGATTTCTTCGTCTAAGAGTAGCTCCTTGACGATTGGTGTGGTATCAATGGGGCATAGGGTTAGGCTCTCGAACTGGAGGAACTGGCCGAATTGGGTTTCCTTGTAGGGGGTGATGAGGAGGGTGTTCTCTATGCGAACGCCGAACTTGCCTTCCAGGTAGATGCCTGGTTCGTCGGTGATGGTCATACCTGCTACCAGAGGCGCTGGTTTCCATTCCATACGGAACTGGTGGGGGCCTTCGTGTACATTAAGATAGGTGCCCACACCGTGACCTGTGCCATGCAGATAGTTTAAGCCCTCGCGCCACAAAGCCTCACGAGCCAACACGTCAAGTTGGGTGCCACTGGCGCCACTGGGGAACTTGCAGAGTTCTATCTGGATATGGCCTTTTAGTACCAATGTATAGACGCGTTTTTGCACCTCTGTCAACGGGCCGAGGGCGATGGTGCGTGTGATATCGGTAGTACCATCGAGATACTGGGCTCCACTATCCAGCAACAGAAAACCTTCTGGCTTCAGGGGGATATCTGTTTCGGGCGTAGCCTCGTAGTGGACGATGGCTCCATGGGCCTGATAGCCAGCGATGGTGTCGAACGATATGTCGCGATACAATGGCTGCTCGGCGCGAAGTGATTCGAGTTTATCGGAAACAGAGAGTTCGGAGATCAAGGGGACAGGTCCTTGATCGCTCGTACCGAGCGAATCATGCGACCTGTCCCTTTGATCTCCTTTCCACTTATCCAGCCAATGCAGGAACTTAACCATAGCGATGCCGTCTTTCAGCATCGCTGACTTAAAACCCGCAATCTCTGTGGGGTTCTTGACGGTTTTCATTCGTTTTACAGGCGACTCGGCTTCGACGATCTCGCGAGTTACCTGCTTGTAGAGCGTATAGTTGACCTCATCAGGGTCGAGCAGGATGTTATACTCAAAGTAGTCTTTCAATCCCTTAGCCACATCCTCGTATGGAGCAACTGCTATACCCTCGGCTGCAAGATAAGCCTCAACCTGAGGCGTGAGCTTCACCTTATTAATATATAGGGTGACATCTTTAGTAGAAATAAGCAGATAGCTTACGAACACAGGATTGCAATGCACATCAGTGCCACGAAGGTTCAGCGTCCATGCGATATCATCGAGTGCCGACATCAGCATACCGTCGGCATGTTTTTCGCGGAGGGCCTTGCGGATACGGGCGATCTTTTCGTGACAGCTCTCGCCTGCATACTCCATCGGATAAATCTCGACAGGATTCTCAGGGATTGCAGGACGATCTTTCCATATCTGTGACAAAGGATCGAGATTGGTACGAAGCGTGATGCCACCTTGCTGACGAAGATCGGCAATCAGATCCTTGACGGCATTAGCAGAATTGACCATACCATCGAGTCCGACCTCAGCACCAGCGCCACACTCCTTACCAATCCACTCTGGGATGGTGGGTGTGCCAGGCATCTTGAGTTTCATCAGTTGGAATTCTGTGCCACGAAGCTGTTCCTCGGCAGCAATGAAATATCGAGAATCGGTCCAGAGCGCAGCCGAAGTCATCGTGACCACAGCAGTTCCAGCCGAGCCATTGAAGCCCGAAATCCACTCGCGCCCTTTCCAGTGATCGGGCACGTATTCGCCCTGATGAGGGTCGGTACTTGGTAATATAAATGCCGCAAGATGTTCGCGCTGCATCACCTCGCGTAGAGCTTCAATTCTTTGATTAACAGTCATATTCATCGCATTTTGTAATTTCGAGATTACAAAGGTACGAATTATCTAAGAGAAAATGACACGATTAACACAGATTAATAATAAAAAAACGCTTTGTATGAGTCTTTTTTTGTAACTTTGCAGCACTTTAATTAACAATTTTAAAAATACAATTATGGCTTTTTTGACAGACGAGAAATTGGTGATTGTTGGTGCCGGTGGTATGATTGGCTCTAACATGGTACAGAGTGTGTTGATGCTGGGCTTGACTCCCAACATCTGTTTGTATGATATCTATGAGCCAGGCGTTCATGGTGTATATGATGAGATGTGTCACTGCGCTTTCCCAGGTGCAAACATTTCTTATACAGTAGACGCCAAGGAGGCTTTCACTGGTGCTAAGTATATCATCTCATCAGGTGGTGCTCCTCGTAAGGAGGGTATGACCCGTGAGGATCTGCTGAAGGGTAACTGCCAGATTGCAGCTGACTTCGGTGAGAACATCAAGAAGTACTGCCCAGACGTTAAGCACGTGGTAGTAATCTTCAACCCAGCCGACGTAACAGCTCTGACAGCTCTGATCCACTCAGGTTTGAAGCCAAACCAGCTGACATCACTGGCAGCTCTCGACTCTACCCGTCTGCAGCAGCAGTTGGCTCAGGAGTTCGGTGTACGTCAGGACAAGGTAACTAACGCTTACACATACGGTGGTCACGGTGAGCAGATGGCAGTATTCGCCAGCAAGGCTCTCATCGACGGCAAGCCTCTGTCTGAGCTCCCACTCTCTGACGAGCGTTGGGCTGAGATCAAGCACATGACTACACAGGGTGGTAGCAACATCATCAAGCTGCGTGGTCGCTCTTCATTCCAGAGCCCAGCTTATCAGGCTGTTAAGATGATCGAGGGTGCAATGGGTGGCGAGCCATTCAAGTGGCCTGCAGGATGCTATGTTAACGCATTCGGTTTCAAGAACGTAATGATGGCTATGCCTACAGTTATCGACAAGGACGGTGTACACTTCACACAGCCCGAGGGTACTGCTGAGGAGATGGCTTCACTCCAGGCTTCGTACGAGCACCTGCAGAAGATGCGCGACGAGATCATCAGCCTTGGTATTATTCCTGCTGTTGAGGATTGGGGTAAGGACAACGCTAACCTCTAATTAGTTAAGAATTAAGAGTTAAGAATTAAGAGTTAAGAAATGGCTCTAATTAAATCATATCGCGGTCTCGCTCCCAAATGGGGGCGAGATTGCTATTTTAGCGAGAACGCCACTATTGTGGGCGATGTAACTATGGGCGACGAATGCTCTGTGTGGTTTAACGCTGTAGTTCGCGGCGATGTGGCCCCTATCACCATCGGCAACTGTACCAACATACAGGATGGCAGTTGTGTACACGTCACCCACGAGACCGGTCCTACTCACATCGGCAACTATGTAACAATCGGACATAACGTCACCGTACATGCCTGCACCATCCACGATAACGCACTTATCGGAATGGGCTCTACCCTACTTGACGGTTGCGAGATAGGCGAAGGCAGTATAGTAGCAGCTGGCGCACTGGTGCTACAGAACACCAAGATACCCGCTGGCGAGATTTGGGGAGGCGTGCCTGCCAAATACATAAAGCCCGTCCGCCCAGGGCAGACGGACAACGCCAAGCACTATGTGGCCTACTCCAAATTCTATCTGGAGGAACAAAAAGAGGAACAAAAGAACAAATAAAAACGATAAAGCCCCGCAGATTTGCGAGGCTTTATTGTTTATTCAAGTGTCATCCAGTATTTACGTTCCTGATCAGCCATCTTCTCTATGGCATAGCGAAGCATGGTACGAGGCATCTCATGAACGTGCAGACGGAGAAAATCGCGAAGCAGATCCATCGAAACCCGTTTGCCCATCTCGCGAAGCATCCAGCCTACAGCCTTATGCATCAAATCGTGCGGATGATGAAGATGAAACTCTGCATAACGAAGACACCACGATGGATCACCCATCTGGGATGTCTTCCACGAACAGACTATACTCATACGTTGCTTCCACAAACACGAACTGGCTGCCAGTTCATCCAGCACCGATAGTTTATACTCATGATAGATGTCAGCTTCATTACCACCAAGAAAAGTTGGTAGCAATAACCAATGTCCCAAAATCTTTGGTGCCGACAAGTCTACCAAGTCCCAATTATTTGCCTGCTCGGCATAACGTAAATACATTGAAAGAATCTCATCACGCCCACGAACAGCCTCAACATTATCCACCAACTTCTTTGTTGCAAGTTTCTCGAACTTCTCCACCAAGATAAGCAACCCACAAAGGCGCACTTCATGCCACTTAGACATCAGCAATTCGGGTATTTCATCAAGTGAGACGTCCTTTGCTACAGCCTTTACCACCTCTCTGGTCTGCGGCACCTTCAGACCCAAGAATTCATCACCATAGCCATACTCACCAGGCGCAGTTTTGAAGAACCTCATCAAGACCTTACGCTGCGCATCATTACGCAGCGTTTCCATGTAAGCTATAATCTCCTTGGCTGTCATTCTTATTACTTTAAAGTAGCCACCACATATTCACTCTGGGTACCTATGCGGAACTTTCCGCCCCAGATGCCTATGCCCGAAGAGACATAGAACTGGGTAGAGCCACGCTGATGGCTGCGCCACGAGCATTCGTAGATACGATCCGTTATCCAAGAGATTGGCCATACCTGTCCTCGATGGGTGTGGCCACTTAGTTGAAAGTCGACTCCTGCCGCCTCAGCACGATCGAGATTATAGGGCTGGTGATCTAATACTATGGTATAATTAAGATTTGAGATTTTAGAATTTAGAGAGTCCTTCAAATCCTTTATGGGTTTGCGACGCATGTTGGTACGATCGTCGCGGCCTATGATGACAATACTACTATCGATAACTGCAGCATCATCTACCAGCAGATTTATCCCAGCATCCTTATAAAACTGACGGGCTTCGGGCACGCCTGTATAGAACTCATGATTGCCCAAGCAGGCATATACTGGAGCCTTGAGCCGATGGAACTCTTCGGCCATACGTTCCTCGATGACAGGTCGCATGCTTCCATCGATAATATCACCGGCAATCAGGATAAAATCAGGATTCTCTGCATTTATCAAATCAACCCAGCGAGCCAACTCCTTGCGAGGGTTATGATAGCCGATATGCAAATCGCTAGCCATCACTATCTTATACTCCTTGGCAAGAGGCTTAGGCGACTTCAACTCGAGTTCTACGCGAACCTTATTATTATAATGCAGATTGCCATAGAGAAACAAGCCGAACATCAGCACAAAGATTCCGATAGCGGTATATCCGTTATGAAAGAGGAAAGACCTTGGTACCAGATGGACTAAGCGTCCAAGATCGAGCACCAGGAAAATCATCACCAGATACAGCAGTATGAAGAGCGACGATGTACCAACCTCGTAGGCTGTCTGTGCCACCCAAAGCGGCATACCATCGAACACGCGACGGAAGTTTAGCACAAGCGTCACAAAGCTAAGCACGCCTACAGCTATTATCAGCGACTTGATCCAAGCCGACAATGGCAACAGCACCCAAACATGCCAAGCGATATATGCGATTGCTACAAAAGGCAATAATAAGAACAGTATCATCCACATAGTTTTCATGCGTAGTTAATAGTGGAAAAAAACCTAAAGTGCTACAGCTGAGAGCACCTTCTGAGTTGCACCCGACTGACCTTTTACAAAGTAACCTGCCTTGCGACCCTGCTCCTGCAGGTAGTCGGAATCTGTAGCAAAGCGATCCATCTGAGCAGCAAACTCCTCGTAGTTGTTAATCTCGAAGCCGCCACTAAGCTTGAGTCCCTGAGCCTCCTGGAACTTCTGATTGTTGGGACCGAAGAATACTGGCACATCCCACACAGCAGCCTCAAGCAGATTGTGGATACCCACGCCAAAGCCTCCTCCCACATAGGCCACCTGACCATAGTGATAGATACTCGATAATAAGCCAAAGCAGTTGATGATCAGCACCTCGGCATTCTGTACATTCTCCTCTGTAGCCTCAGTATAGCGTATGACCTTACGGCCCTCGAGCAACTTTTCAATCTGCTTCAAATGATCTTCGCCAATAACATGGGGAGCAATAATCAATTTCCAGTTCTTGTGAGTATTAAAGAACTTAATGAAGATTTCCTCATCGGGAGGCCAAGACGAACCAGCCACAAACACTTGTGGAGCATCCTTTACAAATGCCTCTACCTCAGGCAGTTGCTTGGCAGCCTCCTTAATCTGCAGCACACGATCGAAACGGGTGTCACCAACAACATCAACATTGGTAATTCCTATCTTAGCCAGAAGTTCTTTACTTACCTCATTCTGTACAAAGAAATGTGTAAAACAGTTGAGCACACGACGATACTGGCGCCCATACCACTTGAAGAACACCTGATCCTCGCGGAATATGCTTGACACACTATATACAGGAACATTACGGTGCTTAAGTATGTGCAGATAGTTATACCAGAACTCGTACTTGATAAAGAAAGCCATTACAGGACGAACCGTACGAAGGAAACGTCGAGCGTTAGTGATTGTGTCGAGTGGCAGATAAGTGATGATGTCGGCACCCTCGTAGTTCTTGCGTACCTCATAGCCCGAAGGCGAGAAGAACGTAAGCAGGATCTTGTACTCAGGATGATCCTTACGCAACTGTTCCATAAGCGGGCGGCCCTGCTCGAACTCTCCAAGTGAAGCTGCATGGAACCACACATACTTGGCATTGGGATCAACCTTTTCGCGTAGAATCTTGAATGCCTCGCGCTCACCATGCCACATCTTACGCACCTTCTCATTGAAGCGGCTATAAATAGCCACTCCAAGAAGATACATGTATATTACGAGGTTGTATAACATTAGCCTAATACTTCAATAGCACGTTTCATACGGGCGATAGTCTCATCCTTGCCAAGGAAGGCAGAGATATCAAACATACCAGGACCCTTACCCTCGCCTACGAGAGTGAGTCGCCAAGCGTTCATCACATTACCCAGCTTATACTCCTTCTGCTCAACCCAAGCGTGAACAATCTGCTCCTGATTCTCGAGTGAGAAGTCATCGATACCCTCGAGCACACCAATCAGCTCTGTCATCACCTGAGCGCTATCTTCCTTCCAACGCTTCTTGGCAGTCTTCTCATCATAGGCAGTAGGAGCCTCGAAGAAGAATGAGCAGAGTGGCCACAACTCGTGAACGAACGATACACGATCCTTCATCATCTCGGTAACCTTGAGGATGCGCTCAGAAGTCTCGTTAGGACAATGCTCCTTTACGATTGGCTCGAAGAGAGCAGCAATCTCCTCGTTGCTCTTCTTGAGGATATACTCATGGTTGAACCAAACAGCCTTCTCGAAGGCAAACTTGGCACCAGCCTTAGAGCACTTTGAGATATCAAACAGAGGAACAAGCTCATCGAGCGAGAAGATTTCCTGCTCAGTGCCAGGATTCCAGCCCAACAGAGCAAGGAAGTTGATGACAGCCTCAGGGAAGTAACCATCCTCGCGATAACCACGAGATGTCTCGCCGCTCTTCGGATCCTTCCAAAGCAGTGGGAACACAGGGAATCCCAGACGGTCGCCATCACGCTTAGAAAGCTTACCTTTGCCATCTGGCTTAAGCAGCAATGGCAGGTGAGCAAACTGTGGCATAGTATCGGCCCAACCAAAAGCCTGGTAAAGCAATACATGCAGAGGTGCTGATGGCAACCACTCCTCACCACGGATAACATGTGAAATCTCCATCAAGTGGTCATCCACGATGTTTGCCAGGTGATAAGTTGGCAACTGATCAGCGCTCTTATAAAGCACCTTATCATCCAGGATGTCGCTCTTTACACGCACCTCACCACGAATCAGGTCGTTGACCAGGACCTCCTGACCAGCCTCGATCTTGAAGCGAACCACATACTGCTTACCCTCGGCTATCAGTTTGTCGACCTCCTCCTTAGGAAGAGTCAGCGAGTTACGCATCTGGCTGCGAGTGTGACAGTCGTACTGGAAGTTCTGAATCTCAGCACGCTTAGCCTCCAACTCCTCAGGAGTATCGAAAGCAATGTAAGCCTTATCGGCATCCAGCAACTGCTGAACGTATTTCTTATAGATATCACGACGCTCGCTCTGGCGATATGGACCCTTGTCGCCACCAAAGCTTACACCCTCGTCAAACTTGATGCCAAGCCACTTGAAAGACTCGATAATATACTCTTCGGCACCTGGAACGAAACGGTTGCTGTCAGTATCCTCGATACGAAAAACCAGATCGCCACCATGCTGCTTGGCAAACAGATAATTATACAAGGCGGTACGTACACCGCCGATGTGCAATGCACCCGTTGGACTGGGTGCAAAACGTACTCTAACTCTTCTTTCTGACATATCTAATTAAAATTTGTGTGCAAAGTTACAAAAAATTTGAGAGAATTTTTGTATTTTTGCACCATAATTGCATAAATTACATAGAAATGAGTAGTTTTAACATCAAAAACGACCTAACTTGGCGCGATTTTTTGATCAGATTAGGTCTAATCATCATAACCGTTGCCGTCATCGTGTGGATGATGCCACGTAGCAGTCAGCATAACTACAAGATAGAGAAAGGTCGCCCCTGGATATATACCGACCTGAGTGCTCCGTTCGATTTCCCCATCTACAAGAGCGACGAAGCCGTGAAAACCGAGCGCGACAGTCTGATGAAGCTATACGAGCCTTACTACATTCTGAACAGCGAAACCGTTGGCAGACAGTTGCGACAGTTCTCAAAAGACTACTCGAATGGCATACCTGGCCTGAATAACGACTATCTGAGCATTATAGCTAATCGACTGCGACGACTTTACGAGCAGGGCATAATGAGCAACACAGACTATGCCAAGATAAGCCGAGACACATCTAAGTATATCAGAATAGTAATCGGAAAGCAGGCTACAAGCGTCCAGATAAGCAAAGTGTACTCGGTAGTATCGGCCTACGAACAGATATTCCAGGATCCCGCCCTGGCCAACCATCGCGACATCCTGCAGAAGTGCAATCTCAACGATTACATATCGCCCAACCTGTTATACGACAAAGAGCGAAGCGAGTCAAGCCTGAACGATCTGCAAAACAGTGTGCCACTGGCAAGCGGATTGGTTCAGAGAGGTGAGAAAATCATAGACCGTGGCGATATCGTAGACGAAAAGACTTACAACAAACTGCTGTCGTACCAGAAAGAGATGGAGCGCCAGAATGTAGACCAGGAGAAGTTACGTCTGAACATTATGGGACAGATAATGTTTACAGCCATACTCATCACCTGTTTCACTATCTTCCTGACCCTGTTCAGAAAAGATTATTTTGAGAAGGTAAGATCTACCACGATGCTATATGCACTGATAGTGCTTTTCACCATCATAGCATCGTTAATGGTAAAACATAGTGTGCTCCATGTATATATCGTGCCGTTTGCGATGGTACCTATCTTCATACGTGTGTTCATGGACTCACGAACAGCATTTATGGCACTTGCCACAATGATACTGACGTGCGCTTGCTTCCTGCAATATCCGTTAGAATTTGTGGCAGTAGAACTGGTGGCTGGTTTGGTTGCCATATTCTCGCTGCGCGAACTGTCAAGCCGTTCGCAACTGTTCTGGACGGCAGTATCAGTAACAGTAGCAGCCGAACTGACGAATCTGGCACTCGACTGGATTCGCATCAACGACCTGTCGAAGATCAGCTATAGCGAATACAACTACCTGGTAATCAACGGAATACTGCTTTTCTGCTCATACCCCCTACTCTACGTTATCGAGAAGGCATTCGGCTTCACATCAAACATCACACTTATCGAGCTGTCGGATATGAACAAAGCATTACTCCGCAAGATGAGCGAGGTGGCTCCAGGCACATTCCAGCACTCGATACAGGTGGGCAATCTGGCTGCCGAGATAGCTAATAAGATAGGCGCAAAGAGTCAGTTGGTACGTACAGGTGCACTCTATCATGATATAGGAAAGATTGCAAATCCGATATATTTCACAGAGAACCAATCGGGTGTAAATCCACACGAGAAGATGGAAAACATTGATAGTGCACAGATGATTATAAGCCATGTGACAGAAGGTACGAAACTGGCCGATAAATACAACCTGCCAAATGTGATAAAGGAGTTTATCACCACCCACCACGGACTGGGCAAGACCAAGTACTTCTATGTGCAATATAAGAATGCCCATCAAGACGAAGAGGTTGACGACCTGCTGTTTACCTATCCAGGGCCTAACCCGTTTACTAAGGAACAGGCCATACTGATGATGGCAGACACTGTTGAGGCTGCATCGCGCTCACTGCCCGACTACACAGAAAAGTCGATTCGCGAACTGGTAGAAAGACTGATTGACACACAAGTAGCAGAGGGATATTTCAAGGATTGCCCTATCACTTTCCGCGATATCGCCTATGCTAAGACGGTGCTAATCGAGAAGCTAAAGACAATCTATCACACACGTCTTAGCTACCCTGAACTGAAAAAGTAGAATCAAACCTGCACAAACACCCCTAGAAGTGTGCAAAAACTGCACACTTTTGCACATTTGTGCAGGTTTGTGTGCAATTTTCGTTAAACTTCGTTAACTTTGTGTACGCAAACATAAGATTTTAAAACAATACATATACCTTTGCAGCCGATTTTGAAAAAAATGTTTAAATTATGAAAAAGATTAATGTCTTGCTCGCCAGCGTGATGCTGACAGCAGCTACAACAACAGCCACAGCAGGTGGCATCTTAACCAATACTAATCAGAGTATCGACTTTCTGCGCAACCCCGCGCGAGATGCAGCCATCGGTCTCGATGGAGTATACAGCAATCCTGCAGGTGTAGCATTCATGCCTGAAGGTTTCTATTTGGGCATCAACTGGCAGTACGCTCATCAGACGCGTACCATCGAGAGTACAAACCCCGTGTTTGCACTTGGTAAGAAGAATGATGGCCTGGGCACAAAGACCTTCGAGGGTATAGCCGACGCACCATTCATCCCATCTATCCAGGCAGCCTATAATAAGGGGAACTGGAGCGTTCAGTTCAACTTCTCAGTACCTGGTGGCGGTGGTGCATGTGAATTTGCCGACGGACTGGGTTCGTTCGAGAGTGTAGTAGGAAGCATTGCCAATCAGCTTAAGCCTCTGGGTGCTACTGGTTACGATATGGACGGCTACATGCAGGGACGTCAGTACTACTTCGGATTCCAGTTGGGTACTGCTTATAAGATTACAAAGGATTTCTCTGTATATGGTGGTCTGCGTGTGCTCTATGGTACTGCTACCTATAAGGCAAAGATCAGCAACATCATGGTAAACACCGCTGGTGGTTATGTTGACTTCGGCAGTTTCCTGCAGGGAGCAGCAACAACAGTTGATGCAGGTATCAGTCAGGTAAATGCCGGTATTGCCCAGTATCAGGCAGCAGGCGTTCCTGTACCAGCAGAGCTCACCACAAAGCTGGCACAGCTCGAAGGCACAAAAGAGAGCCTCAACTCACTGCAGAAGTATTCAGAAGGTGTTAACCTGCTGTGTAATCAGTCGAGCGTAGGTGTTGCTCCTGTTATCGGTATCGACTGGCGTGTAGGCAACTTCAACTTCGCTGCCAAGTATGAGGCTAAGACTGAGATTCACATGAAGAACGAGTCGACCGTAAACAAGGCCAGCGAGATTCCTGCAGTAAACAAGTTCCGCGATGCTGAGAAGATCGACGAGGACATGCCTGCACAGTTGTCACTTGGTGCAATGTGGACTATGAGCGACAACTTCCGTCTGAATCTGGGTTATCATCACTACTACGACAAGAGCGTGAAGTGGTACAACAACACTCAGGACCTGCTTGGTGGTGGCACCAACGAGTATCTGGCTGGTGCTGAGTGGGATCTTACAGACAAGTTCACCATCAGTGGTGGTGGTCAGCTCACCCGCTATCAGCTCACCGACCAGTACATGAACGATATGTCGTTCGTTGTAAACAGCTACAGCCTTGGTTGTGGTTTCAACTACAAGGCAACAGACAACATCACTCTGAAAGCTGCTTACTTCCAGACAAACTACGATCACTACAAGCGCAACGACTACCCACAGGCTGGTGTAAGCGACGACTTCACACGTACCAACCGTGTACTTGGTATAGGTTGCGAACTTAAGTTCTAAGATTATAGAGGATCTACATCGAAGTAGATCTGGAGCGATGAATAGCGCTTGTCTTGTAGCATCTGCTGCTGGGCAAGCGCTAAATATTTGCGTACATCGGCCATGTTGATGCCAAGTTCTAGTTTCAGCACAAGTTTGCGAATAGACAGCGATTTTACCTTTGCCACAGCAGGTTTGTCAGGACCTAGCACTCTAGAAGAGAACCACTGGCGCAAGCGACTACCCATCTCGATGCTAGCAGTTTCTACTACTGCATCAGAGCGATGCTTAAGATATACGTAAACCAAACGATAATACGGCGGATAATGGAACTGCTGTCGCTCTGCTATCAACGATTGATACAATCCTGCATAGTCGTTATGTACAACCTGCTGGATTACCGGATTTGTTGGCGACTTTGTCTGCAGAATCACCAATCCCTGTTTACCTTTACGTCCAGCACGTCCACTCACCTGTGCCATCATCATATAAGCTTGCTCGTAAGCACGAAAATCAGGATAGTTCAACAGATTATCAGCATTGAGAATACCCACAACAGAGACCTTGTCGAAATCCAATCCCTTTGATATCATCTGGGTACCTATCAGAAGGTTGGTCTTGCCTGTAGAGAAGTCGCTGATGATACGTTCGTAAGCATTTCGCGTACGAGTGGTATCAAGGTCCATTCGTGCGATACGTGCATCGGGGAAGATATCACGCAATTGGTCTTCAACCTTCTCAGTGCCATAGCCACGCGTCTGAAGGTCGTGACATCCGCAAGCAGGACACTCTGTTGGCACCTGATAAGTATATCCACAATAATGGCACGTTAGTTGGTTCATATTGCGATGCAGGGTGAGTGACACATCGCAATGCTGACAATGAGGCACCCAACCACACTGTTTGCACTCTATCATAGGTGCATATCCACGTCGATTCTGGAATAATATCACCTGCTCACCACGTTCTAAAGCCTCGCGAGTCTTGGCTAGCAATAGTGGCGAGAATGGTCCGTTCATCATCTTGCGATGCTGCAGATCCTTGATATCAACCACCTGAATATTAGGCAACTCTATACCTTTATATCTCTGGAACAACTCCACCAATCCGTATTTACCTGTCTTGGCGTTATGATATGTCTCGACTGATGGAGTTGCTGTACCAAGTAGCGTCTTAGCACCATACATCTGAGCCAACATGATAGCAGCAGAGCGAGCATGATAACGTGGGGCTGGATCCTGCTGTTTATACGAGGTAACATGCTCCTCATCGATAATGACCAATCCAAGATTCTGGAATGGTAGCAATACAGAACTACGCGCTCCAAGTATCACATCGTAAGGATGCTTTGACAACTGCTTCTGCCATATCTCCACACGCTCAGCATCAGAATATTTACTATGATATATACCCAGACGATTGCCAAAAACCCGTTGTAGTCTCTGCATCATCTGAACGGTAAGGGCTATCTCAGGCAAGAGATAAAGAACCTGCTGATGCTTATCCAGAGCCTGCTGAATCATGTGGATATAAATCTCGGTCTTACCACTCGAAGTGACACCATGCAGCAGAGTAACATTCTTCTTCAAGAACGAGAACTGTATCTGATTGAATGCCTCTTGCTGTGCTGTGCTTAGTGGTTTGATATTCTCAGGATGCGGATCGCCACCAAAGTTAAGTCGTCCCACCTCCTTTTCATAAGTCTCCAACAATCCACGTTGCACTAGAGCATTTACTGATTGCAGTGTATGGCCCTGATTCAACAGTTCATCACGGGTTATCTCAAACTGGGTATCCGCCTGCCCTAACTGATCCCATTCAGAAAGTTCGAGATAGTCAAGAAAAGCCTTCAACTGCTTAGGTGCTCTCTGCAGCATATCCATTGCCACATGCAACGCCCGCTCACTACGAAACTTTGGTGAGAGTTGAATATACAGTTCTGTTCTTGGTCGATAACCATCTTCAGCTTTCAGGCCCGATGGTAGCGCAGCCTTATACACCTCACCAATCGGTGACATATAATAATCGGCAATCCATTGCCAAAGCTTCAGTTGGCTGTCAGTAATGACAGGTTCTGTATCCATCACCTGACTGATAGGCTTAACCTGATAGCCCAGAGGCTTATTATCATGCAGACGAGCCACAATGCCAAGATACGTCTTACTACGCCCAAAGGTCACCAGCACGCGCACACCTACCTTTAACTCCATACCATCAGGCACAGAGTATGTAAAAAATCCCTCAAGGGGAACAGGCAGTATGATGTCAGCGTATCTCATCAGCCGACAAAAGTACACAAAAAAGCCGAATGCTCCAAACATTCGGCCTATTTTTTCGATTATCTTTACTCTGTATCTTAGAAGTAGTATGCCAGAGCAATCTGCCAAGAGTTAGCCTTGGTATCGCCAGTAACGACGTTTCCAACTGTACCTACTACGTCTTCTACGCCAAAGTCACCAGTCTTTCCGATAGCTGCATTGTAGTTGGCAGAAATCTGAAGATGGTTGAGCAACATCAAACCAAGACCAACGTTGGCGCTCAGATTAGAACTCTTCAATGTCCAAGCAGAAACCTCCTTAGTTGCATTATCTACAGAAGAGAAGGTCTTGTCGCCTACATTAAAGCCGAACTGAGGACCGGCAAAAATAAAGATGCTGGCAGTAGAGCCCAAGCCGAAGCCAAATCTCAAATTTACTGGAACCTGAATAGACTGCTGTTTGATCTTCTCTTCGCCCACCTCAGCAGAACGCTGATCATAGAGAGCTGCAGCATCGATACCGAGACCTACGACAGGCAGAGTAAACTTTACAGTAGGACCAATAAAGAAGCCTGCCTGATTAGAGGGAGAAATAACATCCTCGCTGAGTTTCATATTCGTTATGTTAAGACCACCCTTAACACCAAACTTCACCTGTGCCTGAGCTGCAACAGTCATGGTTGCAAGCAGCACTACCAAAGTAAAAAATTTCTTCATAACCTATAAATTTAAATGTTAATGAATCTTACTACGGCTGCAAAGATACGAAAAAAGTTGGAATAGAGAAGTTTTTATCAGATTTTTTTCGATTTTTTCCTCTGTTTTACCTATTTAGTGTCTCTGACGACGTACTGAGACTCTAGCTGCACTATTGCTACTGCTACTTGCTTTCTCTGACTTCTGCGACTTCTGTTTAGCCACCTTGACACCCTTATTTGAAGCAGGTTTATTCTTTGCTGCCTTAACTTTCTTACCCGTCTTAGTATCCTTAACGGCTGCAATACTGTCAAGAGAATCACGCTTGGCAGGATCGCCAAAGATAGTCTTCTTAAATGCTTCGAGCTCGGCCTCAATACGCTGCTGCTCGGCAGTCATCTTGGTCTTATCGCCCTTGCACAACTGCGACAAAGTTTTACCCTGCGCATTGTTGGTCTTATATATCTTACCACGATACATATTGAGCGTAAAGAAATCGTCCATCGACACCTGTGCAGCATTATTCATATTGCTGACCATTACAGTCTGACGATTAAGGAATGGTTCCAGATCGCTATACTTAACCCAGAACAGCGGATACTGTGTTACAGACTTTTCGTCGTTATCATCACTACTCATAGAAAACTCACTCTCCTCCTCAACGGCTATAGGGCACAGAGCCAGCACCTTGATATGGAACGAAGAATTAGCCTGATCGTAATACGCACTCTCCTTGAGATAGTACTTCTTTACTTCGGCAGATGGGATATTACTATTCTCCACCTTGATACGTCCATTCTGCTCTTCGTATGGAATGCGATACTCGTGCAGCCAGGTCTTCATATCGATCTTAGCTTCATCGGTAAACACATCGCTACCATCGGTTGGGTACTCGTAGATGGGGATATAGCCATTCAGAGCCAGTTTCAGTATATATGTAAACAGATTGAGCTGTTTCCCCTGTGGTTCTACTGGATAATAGAGTCCACCATTAGCATCTTCGTCGAGCGAAATCTCGCGATAGATATCACGACGCCATACCACCTCCTCAGGCATCTCAACAGCTGTAGGGAATGATATCTGGGCACGCATCGACATGGCCGAAGATGCATTTTTCTGCTGGCTAGCCTGCTTTTCCTTTTGTTCAGCACGTCGCTGTGGTGGTTGGGCGACAGCTGCTCCTGCCATCAGCATCAGGGTTAAAAAGAACAATACTCTTTTCATATCTCTTATACCTTATTTATTTTACTTTTATTTCCATCGAACCATTAAGTGTTCGCGTAAGTCCATCAGGACCAACCACAGTTACTCTCGAAATATAGAATCGACGATTGCGAGGGAGTTTGCGGAACGTATCCTTCTGACGACCAGAGAACTGGGCGCCATCCGATGCCATAGGCACAGCATTACCCATATTGTCGTGGAATACCGTTTCGAAACTCTGCACACGGAAGGCGACATCCAGTATACCATCATCGATAGCTGCACCCAGTTTATCTACTGCCACAAGCTGTGTCTTGGGCAGATCGCCACCTTTATATCGCGTAGGATTGCCATGCTCGTCAGTCATAGTTATATAAGGTGTAGGATCGGGCAATTTGCGTACACGGAATGTGTACTGTCCCATCTGCTGGGGACGGCCAGTATTGGTAGATGTCACAGTAATTACAGCATTCTGACCTATCTTAGATGGTTTGGCTATGTACTTGCCTGGGCCTACCGGCTGCAGTGTACCATTAGTCATCGAAGCCTGAATCTTGTTGAGAGGCACTCCAGGCACACTTATACTGATAGGATTGGAATATCCTGCATAGAGCATATTCATAAGATCGGCCGATACGGTGGCACTTGGCTCAACTACTGTATAGTCCTGTGCAAACTCACGACGTATACGATCGCCATTACCATTCACCATTTCCATGTATCCTTTCAGCGTAAAATCGCCAGTCTTACCACAAACGGTTTCGTAGAGACCATTCTGCAAGTTAACCTTCTGTCCACCAATAAAGATATCAGGCACCTGAGTAGTGTCGACAGCGGCCATAACGATACGGGCAGAGAAACGGTCGCCACGCACTATAGTCTTTGAATTTGGGATAACAAATGCGTCTAACAGGTTCACGCGAATATCCTTCACATCGATATTCTGTACCAGTCTGTGCAGCACTTCACCCTCGGCATAGCGCACATCGCTCTGCAGTTTCGACAGCAATGTCACTGCAGCTGCTGCGGGCATCGATTCAAACATATACTCCTGCCAGTTCTTTCCCATAGCGCGCTTAGGCACCTCGGTAGTTAGGTTGCTGGCTATAATCTTCTTCTGCTTCTCGTCTGTCACCATTGTGAGCATACGATTACGGAAGGTATTGATAGCATCATATAGTTTCTGTCCCTGGCCATTCGTTGGCGACAGCATCACGTAGTTGGCAGGCTCCTGGTCCTCCTTATTGCGAATGTTTGTAACATCACCATCTTCGCCATCAGCCTCTACCACTATCGCTTGTTTCAGACTTGCAGCAAAGTTGTATAGCGAGTCGCTCATGCGTCGAACCTCCTGAGCTTTGTCATACCACTCCTTAGTCTTCTGAGGATTTGCCTTCATCTGCAGTTCGAAGGTCTCGTATATCGCCAGGTTCTCCTTCGATGAGTTGCTAGTAGTGCGGTTCAGACTTTCCTCCACAATCGAAAAGCCGTTGAGCACTTCATTAGATACGTTAAGTGCCAACATAGCCATCAAGACGACGTACATCAGATTGATCATCCTCTGGCGTGGAGAAACGGGTCTTTTCTTTATTGCCATAGTCGTTATACGTTCATCTTAGCTGTCATTGCCTCGATCATACGGGCATAAATCTTATTCAGTTCGGCTATCTGCTCAGCCATCTTCCTGGTCTGCTCGTTGATATCGTCGATAGTACCAATCTGCGAGCTGGCACTCTTAAGCTGCATCTCGTATACCTTACAAATACCTGTAAGAGTACGGTTCAGGTTCTCCATCTCTTCCGAGTCATGTGCCAACTTCTCATTCTGGGCGGAAACCATCGAGAGAGTCTCTGTCAGATGTTTCAACTCCTCTACATAGCTTGATGTAGCAGCCTCAAGTTCAGGATTTGCTGATGCAGCTATTGGGGCAGATACAGAAGGTTGACCAGGCACAACAGGCTGAACTGATGCAGCAGGAGCCGATGCTACGGATGGAGTCGATACGACGGCTGCGGGCTGTGCAACTTCAGACTGACCATTATAAGTACCACCACTACCATTGATAATGATGGTGCCGCCATTGCCACCAACCACAGTAGCGCTACCACCCTTGCTCTCTACAGCAGCATCCTCACCTGCCTTAACATGGGTATCAAGTTCCATACCATCGGTAGTCTTATCGAATGGACGGTCGAAGGCAGAAATGAAGAACACAAACACCTCAGTTCCCATACCCAGGAACAGAAAGAAATCAGCTCCACTCAGATGGGTAAGTTTAAACAGTGTACCAAGGATAACGATTGATGCACCCCAGCTATAGGCGTAGTTCAGGAACGTCTGTCCAGGAACACTATCCATCCACTTCTGTAAGCGGTATACGATATTGTATTTACTGTATATAGTCATAACTTCTCAGATTTTACTTCTTTACTTTTTCTTTCCCTTTGTAGTCTTTGCTCGCTCGCTTGTAGAATTGGCAAGACTACGCACACAACGGAATCCGATATACGAACGAGGCTGGTTCTGATACTCAGCACTTCGCCATGCAGAGCGGATGTATGACTCTGGATCCTTCCACGAACCACCTCTCACGCTTTTACGCTTCAGTCTGTAAGGATCCTCTTGAGCAGCATTATACTTTAGTTGTGGATTGATATCATTCATCGCCTCTACACCTGCCTCGGTATAAATGGTGCTGGTCCACTCAGCCACATTTCCTGCCATATCGTAGAGACCATTCGAATTGGCCGAATATATACCCACGCGACTGGTAATCAGGTTGCCATCCTTGGTATAGTTACCATTGTCAGGTTTAAAGTTAGCGTAGAAACATCCTTTTCCGCTAGCCACAGCCTCGTTGTCCCAAGGGAACTCGTTCTGATCCTTGCCACGGGCAGCATACTCCCACTCTGCCTCAGTCGGTAGGCGATAGCGCTGCACATATCTGGCAGCAGGACCAAGTCCCTTAAGCAGATATTCAGTACGCCAAGCGCAATAAGCATTGGCCTGCTCCCATGTCACGCCCACCACAGGGTAGTCATTGTAGGCTGGGTTAGAGAAATAGTATCTCAGATACATCTCGTTGTCAGCATTGGGAAAATCGTTTACCCAACAGGTTGTATCAGGGAATATATTCACGATATAAGTATTCAGAAAGTCCCAAGGTCCTGACAATGGACGGTTGATGCTCTCGCGAACAATACGTCCCTCGTCGTCAACATAGGCAGTATCCTTTGATATCATCACCTGTTCCTCAGGATTGATGGTAATATCGGTATTCAGATTGCGCTCCTGTGGATTCAAGCGATTACGGCGCAAAGCCGCAGCCGTATAGTCGTACACCTCGTAACGGTAGTTCAGCTGGCGATAGTCCAGCATCTTTTCACCAGTTACAGGATTTGTTACATACAAGCTATTCATTATCTCCTGCTCATCCTCACTTGGTCGGCGCGGCAGAGCCTTCTTCCAGTTCAGCACTGTTGCAATTTCGTTACCTTCCTTATCAGTCTTCACAGTCTTGTAAGTCTCGTCTATCTCCGACAGGCGCTCGCGCAGAATAGAGTCACGCACATAATTCACAAACTGACGATACTTAGAGTTTGTCACCTCAGTCTCGTCCATCCAGAACCCATCCACAGAGATATCCCTGAGGGGAGTCTTCTTTCCCCACAGCGAGTCCTGCTTTTCTATACCCATCTTCAGGTGTCCTCGCTTCACGAGTACCATTCCGTATGGAGTAGGCTCTGTGAATGCCTTTCCTCCTGTTCCTGTCACCTCGCCGCCACTGGATGTCATCATCTTACTGCCAAAACAACTGCTTAGCAGTATTACAGCCACGGCGCATAGTCCTATAAGTTTCTTCATATATATACCTTATTTACTATAGTAATCTTACGCTCTTATGCAGATTCCTGCCTTTTTTATACAGGTTCACCTCTGTCTGGTATCCCACAAATAGTTCGTGACTTCCGTTTCCCACGTTGATAGCCGAAGTATACACTTCGTAACTGTAGCCCAGGTGTATGCCATGAAAGTTTCCACCTATAACCACCGTCACAGAGTTTGTCGGGCTATATGTCAGTCCTGCATACATCACCTTTTTGTCGTGTTCGTACTTCAGTCGGCCCGTCACGTCAGCTCGCCAAGCCACTCCATCAGTCCGTCCCAACACAGATGTCTGTATCTTAAAAAACGGATTATTTAGCCGAATATTGTATCCTGCAGTAAAATAATATGTAGGATCAATACTCAGTTCGTTAGTTTCGCCTATCTCTACCACTGGCGAATTAAGGTGCAATGCCGATAGGCCAACGTACCAGTTTCGGGCCAGATAATACACTCCTGCCGACAAATCCAGGCCCGTTCCATTTACCGACGAACTTGCAAAAGCCGGATCGTCAGGATCGGTACCCAGTTCAACCTTACTGCCATCAAACGTTTCGCCCAACATACCAGCCTGCACGCCTACGCTCAGTTTGCCACCCAGCAATCGCTTCTGATATGCATACTGTACGCTAAGCCGCTTGTGCGAGAACAGACCTATCTCATCATTCAGCAACTGCACACCTACTCCATGATATGAGCCTATGGCATAAAACGGCATATCCGCAGCCACATACATCGTCTTAGGATTATGCTCAAACCCAGCCAACTGTAAAGAGTACGCACCTGCCACATTCA
Source organism: uncultured Prevotellaceae bacterium (assembly GCA_902761905.1). Taxonomy (GTDB): domain Bacteria; phylum Bacteroidota; class Bacteroidia; order Bacteroidales; family Bacteroidaceae; genus Prevotella. The sequence continues at coordinate 45,276 of CACWMK010000009.1, read as the reverse complement.
GCTTCGACTCTTTACCCACCGCTGCAGGGTTAAAAGAAGGTTCCATCGCCCAATAATGAGCGAAGGAAGGATCGTATTGCGCACAAACTCGTGTGGCCGAGATTACTAGCCCTACTATAGCGATAATAAAATGTTTCACATATTATATAACGTATTTCCATGCCTTTTATTGTGTTTAACATTTTTAAGCTATAAATAACCGATTATTAACCTGGTAATTGGGCGAAAAAACGTACTTTTGCAGCCGACTTACTATATATAACGCAATAATTAAAATCTTAGTATGCAAAAGAAATTAACAACCTTATTAGGTATGGCACTGGCCGTTACCTGCGCCTTTGCCCAAACAGAACTGTTCAAACCCTACAAACAAACGGCACTCAGACTGCCTTCAGTTCCTTTAGTGGTTAACGATCCGTATTTTTCAATTTGGTCGCCTTACGATAAACTGACAGATGGCAACACACGTCTGTGGACCGACGACGAGAAACCGCTGGAAGGACTGCTGCGAGTTGACGGCACCACCTATCGATTCATGGGCGACAAAGAGTACAAGGTGCTTAAAGCATTAGCCCCTATGAGCGACGAAAGCAATTGGGAGGCCAAATACACAGAGAATCCACAAGCCGATGGCTGGCAGGCACCTGATTTTGCTGCCGCCAACTGGCGCACTGGTCGTGCCGCATTTGGCAATGCTGGCGACAACATCCAGACAGGATGGTCGAAAGAACATAGCGACATCTACATCCGTCGCGAAGTAAACCTTACGGCCGAAGACCTGCGTGGCGACCTATATGCCTTATTCTCGCACGATGATGCATGCGAACTATATATCAACGGCACGCTGATTGGAAAGGGAAGAATGGACGCTGTGTTTGGCGAGTCAGTACATCTGGACGCCAAGCAAAAGCAACTATTACACGAGGGGCGCAACGTAATGGCTTTCCATGTGTACAACAACACTGGCGGTGCTTATGCTGACTTCGGACTCTATGCCAACGTGGGAATAGAAGCCACATCGGTAAAGACTGCCGTCCAGAACAGTGTTGACGTAATGGCTACATCGACTTACTACACATTTAACTGTGGACCTGTGGCACTAGATGTAGTATTCACATCGCCAATGCTTATCAACGATCTCGACTTGCTCTCTACACCTGTCTCCTACATTTCGTATCAGGTAAAGAGTCTGGATCGCAAGAAACACGATGTACAGTTTGCGCTACTGGCAAGTCCACTTATCGCAACCAACAAGCCTCATCAGCCCACAGAGTCGTCAGTTGTATCAGTAAATGGGGTGAAGTATCTTAAGACAGGTACCATCGATCAGCCTATACTGGCCAAAAAGGGTGATGGTATCGGTATCGACTGGGGCTACCTGTATGTTGCTGATTTCAACGGAAAGGTGGCACTCGACAGCTATAACAACATCATCAACGGTTTCCTTAGTAAAGGACAGTTGGGATGTGGACAGCAGAATATACGTGCATATCGTCAGAACGATATTCCCGTACTGGCTTATGTTCACGACTTTGGCAAAGTTGACCAACAGCCTCAGTCATCGTTCTCGCTGATAGGTTACGACGAGGTAGAGGATATAGAATACATGTACCACCGCTACAAGGCTTACTGGGCACATGGCGGTAAGGTTGACATCTTTGATGCATTCAACAAATTGAATCGTAACTATAAGAGCATCATGGAGCGATGCCGTGCGATGGACAAACAGATCTACGATGACGCCCTGCGCGTAGGTAACACCCAGTATGCAGAGATTCTATCAGGCGTTTATCGTCATGTATTGGCAGCCCACAAGTTGTTTGAGGATAACGAGGGACATCTGCTCTACTTCTCTAAGGAGAACAACTCTAATGGTTGTGTAAACACAGTTGACCTGACTTATCCATCTGCCCCACTCTTCCTGGCATACAACCCTGACCTGCAGAAGGCCATGATGACCAGTATCTTTGAGTACAGTCGCTCTGGCCGTTGGACCAAGTCCTTTGCTGCACACGACCTTGGTACCTACCCTATTGCCAACGGACAGGTTTATGGTGGCGATATGCCTATCGAAGAAGCTGGTAACATGCTGACACTGGCTGCGCAACTTTGTATCCAGGATGGCAACATTGATTATGTTAAACCATACTGGAATATACTGACACAGTGGACCGACTATCTGGTGGAGAACGGACAAGATCCATCAAACCAGTTGTGTACAGATGATTTTGCTGGTCACTGGCCCCACAACTGTAACCTATCAGTAAAAGCAATTATGGGTGTGGCAGGATATGCCATTATGGCTCGCATCAAGGGCGACAACGCTACTGCCGACCGCTATATGAGCCGTGCACACCAGATGGCCAAGAAATGGGAAGCTGATGCACACGAAGGCGACCACTATAAATTAGCCTTCGATCGCGAGAACACATGGAGTCAGAAATACAATATGATATGGGACAAACTATGGAACACCAATCTTTTTGGTGATGAGGTGATGCAACGCGAGATAAACTACTATCTTAAGCAGCAAAACGCTTTTGGACTACCCCTTGATGTACGCAAGGACTACACCAAAACCGATTGGATAATGTGGACTGCAGCTATGGCCAACGACAAGGACTCTTTCCTAAAGTTTGTAGAGCCTATATACAAATACATGAATGAGACAGAATCGCGCGTTCCAACCAGCGACTGGCACGACACAAAAACAGGACTGATGGTTGGATTCAAGGCACGATCTGTGCTTGGTGGTTATTGGATGAGATTATTAGTAAAGTAATGAATAATTAGTATGAAAAAGAATCTTAGACAGACTCTATTGACTGTTGCATTACTCTTTGGAGGCTGTGCTGTGGCTACTGCTTTACCTGTGGATTATGTAAACACTCTGGTAGGAACACAGTCCAACCATGCACTTTCAACAGGTAACACCTACCCTGCCATTGCACTGCCATGGGGCATGAACTTCTGGATGCCACAGACAGGAAAGATGGGCGACGGATGGGCCTATACCTACAATGCAGAAAAAATTCGCGGTTTGAAGCAGACACACCAGCCTTCACCATGGATAAACGACTATGGTCAGTTTGCCATCATGCCAACTATAGGCACCGTGTTTGATGAGGACAAACGCGCTTCATGGTTCTCACACAAGGCAGAAACGGCCCGTCCCTATTATTATAAGGTGTATCTGGCAGATTACGACATTACAGCCGAGGTCACACCTACAGAGCGTGCTGCAGTTATGCAATTCACCTATCCCAACTCGAAAGAATCACGCATCGTAATAGATGCTTTCGATCAAGGTTCGATGGTACGCATCGTTGACGATCGCCACATAGAGGGTTATACTACCAAGAATAGTGGCGGAGTACCTGAAGGGTTTAAGAATTTCTTTGTGATAGAGAGTGATAAGCCATTTACATTCATCTCTACTGTAGCAAACGGAAAGATACAGAATGGACAACGCGAATTTAAGGGTGAGCATGCTGGTGCTGTAGTTGGATTCCAAACAGTACGCGGCGAGGTGGTCACACTGCGTGTAGCCTCCTCATTCATCAGTGCAGATCAAGCACACCAGAATCTTAAAGAGGTCATTGGTCGTTCGTTTGATACAGTTTGTCGCGACGGTCGTGAACGTTGGAACAACATTCTAGGACGAATAGAAGTTGAGGATGCTAACATAGATCATCTGCGCACGTTCTATTCGTGTCTTTATCGTTCTGTGCTCTATCCTCGTATGTTTCATGAGGTAAATCAGGCAGGTGAAATTGTACACTACAGTCCATACGACGGCAAAGTACACCCAGGCCGATTGTTCACAGATACAGGCTTTTGGGATACCTTCCGTTCACTCTTTCCGCTACTCAATCTGATATATCCAGAAATGAGCCAGCAGATGCAGGAGGGACTGGTAAACACCTATAAGGAAAGTGGTTTCCTTCCAGAATGGGCTAGTCCTGGCCATCGCGGATGCATGGTAGGCAACAACTCTGCGTCAGTAGTAGCCGATGCTTATCTTAAAGGCATGCGTGGTTATGATGTAGAAACCTTGTGGCAGGCAGTAAAGCATGGTGCCAACGCTGTTCACCCACAAGTGTCGAGCACAGGCCGTTTGGGGTATGAATACTATAACCGCCTAGGCTATGTACCTTATAATGTGGGCATCAACGAGAGTGTGGCTCGCACGCTGGAATATGCTTACGACGACTGGTGCATATACCGCTTAGGACAGGCACTTGGCAAATCTAAGAAAGAACTAAAACCATATATGGAGCGTGCTATGAACTATCAGAAGGTTTTCGACAAGGAGACCAACTTAATGCGTGGGCGCAATGAAGACGGCACATTTCAGAGTCCATTCAATCCTCTGAAATGGGGTGATGCCTTTACTGAAGGAAATGCCTGGCACTACACATGGTCAGTATTCCACGACCCAGCAGGACTGATGAAACTGATGGGTGGTCGCTACAACTTTGTGGCCATGCTCGACTCTGTGTTCAATGTGCCACCAGTATTTGACGAAAGCTATTATGGTGCTGTAATTCATGAAATTCGTGAGATGCAGATTATGAACATGGGCAACTATGCCCATGGAAACCAGCCCATACAGCACATGATTTATCTGTACGACTGGGCAGGCGAACCGTGGAAGGCTCAGTATTGGGTTCGTCAAGTTATGGACCGACTGTATCAGGCCACACCTGATGGATATTGTGGCGATGAGGACAACGGACAAACATCAGCTTGGTACGTATTCTCGTCACTTGGCTTTTATCCTGTCTGTCCAGGTTCTGGTCAGTATGCGCTTGGCACACCTTACTTTAAGCGTGTAACCTTGCATTTGCCCAAAGGCAAAACCATGGTGATAAATGCCGATGGCAATAATGCAGAGAACTACTACGTAAACGAGATGACCATGAATGGGACCATCTACGACAAGAACTACATCGAGCACAAGGATCTGTTGGCAGGCGGAAGCATCACCTATCGAATGGCAGCCAAGCCAAATCTCCAACGTGGCACTCAGACGTCAAGCCTGCCCTACTCTTTCTCAACAGAAATAGCCATACCAAAACTAAAGCCCGTCAAGCCAAAGAAAGAGGTATGCAAGGCAGATGCCATCGTGCGACCATCGAACCGTCCAGCCGAAGCCTATCGTTTGTTCCGCTCTGAGGCTATCGAAGATGAGATTAAGCGCGTAGCCAGTCTGCTTACCAATGCACGATTGGCTTGGATGTTCACTAACTGTTTCCCCAACACACTCGATACAACTGTGCATTATGAAGAAGATGCTGAGGGAAATCCTGACACCTTTGTCTATACAGGCGATATCCACGCCATGTGGTTGCGCGACTCTGGTGCTCAGGTTTGGCCATACGTCAAACTGGCTAAAAAGGACGAAAAACTTAAGAAGATGCTGGCAGGCGTTATCCTTCGCCAACTCAAGTGCATCAACATCGATCCTTACGCCAACGCATTCAACAAGGAGCCTCGTCCTGATGGCGAATGGATGAGCGACACAGGTATGAAACCAGAGTTGCACGAGCGCAAATGGGAGATAGACTCCCTCTGCTATGTACTACGTCTGTTGTACGAATATTGGCAGACAACTGGCGACAACAGCGTGCTGGGCTATGAGTGGATAAAGGCCATGCAGAACGTTCTGCGCACCTTCCGCGATCAGCAGCGCAAAGACGGACGCGGCTCATACCAGTTCCTTCGCAAGACCGATCGCGCCCTCGACACAGTGAGCAATGGCGGCTGGGGAGCCCCCGTTAAGCCCGTAGGACTGATTGCCTCAACCTTCCGTCCGTCTGACGATGCCACCACACTCCTATTCCTAATTCCATCAAACTTCATGGCAGTTACCTCTCTTAAAAAGGCAGCAGAAATGCTCGAGAAGGTTAACCATCGCACCGATTTGGCCAAGCAGTGCACCGACTTAGCTGTAGAAGTAAGCGATGCCCTACACAAGTATGCCATCAACAATCATCCCAAGTATGGTCCTATTTATGCCTACGAGGTTGATGGTTTCGGCAATCAGGTTCTGATGGACGATGCTAATGTGCCAAGCCTACTGGCTATGCCATATCTGGGCGATGTCGACATCGACGACCCCATCTATCAGAACACACGCCGCTTTGTATGGAGCGAGGATAATCCTTACTTCTTCCGCGGCAAGGCCGGCGAGGGCATTGGTGGTCCACACATCGGCTACGATATGCCTTGGCCAATGTCAATCATGATGAAGGCATTCACCAGCCAGAACGATGCAGAGATAAAATGGTGCATTGAGATGCTGATGAAAACAGATGCCGGCAAGGGATTCATCCACGAGAGTTTCCACAAGGATGATGCATCGAACTACACTCGCGATTGGTTTGCCTGGCAGAACACGCTGTTTGGCGAACTGATCATAAAACTGGTAAATGATGGCAAACTTGACTTGTTGAATAGTATTAGATAAAAGTTATATTGGTTATGAAAAAATGTTCCCAGCAAGGGAACTGAATGTTCCCACGCTGGGAATGAACAGTTCCCACGCTGGGAACATTTTTTTATCTCTTCTTCATCTTTGGAAGATCGCCAGTACGTGTCAGCTTAAAGTCAGTAGCTGAGAACCATTGGGCTCTGCAAGGCTTACCAGTAAAGCTTTCGACACTAGACACACCGTATGCAATCGAATCGCCAGAAACAACGATATTATCGATACTAACGTCAACCCAACCCATATCAGGTCTTCCTTCCTGGTTTTCACAAACAGGCATCGACTTTAGCTTAACACTATCGCCATGGGCATAAATACAAGGACCAGGTCCCTCTGTTCTGACCGCACATTCCAGTCGATATACACCTGGTTCTACAGCCTCCTTGCGCTCAGCCTGAAACACCTCTTCGCAATTCTCATTATGCACATCCATGAATCGCATGTTGTGATTGCCATTATAATACCCCCTGTAGGTATAATGATCACAGTTCTCAGCCTTAATCAGGTTCCAGTCTCCTTGGCGCAGAAAATCAGCATCCTCTGAGTCCATCTTTACACCTTGATACGTAACTTTCCAGTCATCATCGTGACGCTCATAAATATACTCATTATGATACTCAGCAATGGTGAATCCCAATGGAACAGCTGTACATACAGCAACTACCCATAGGAAAATCCAGATGATGCGCTGATCAACACCCATTGGACGAATCTTGCCTGTAAGCGACAATATCATGTGAGTGATGCCATAGATAGGGATGAGCAGCACAAGGAAGAAAGCAATGACAAATATGCCAAGAATCTTAGGATTATGTATCCAAGCCCCTGCCAGTCCCATCGAACTGAGACTGAACGGAATGGTGCTGTTCAGCGGTAATACCAAACCACAAACTGTTGCAATCAAAGCGAACAAGAAGCCGATGAACAGGGCGAAGCAGATAATGGTAGAGATAATCACAACAAAGCTGATAACAATCTTCAGCAGGAATGATACCAGCAAACCTAACAAACTACGACGCTGAACAGGTTGTTTCTCGTTCTCAACCACCACATCGGCCAGGTTTTGCGGAGTTACATCCTTTCCCTCCATCTGCAGCAACTGTTCAGGAGTCTTGGCTTCAGGTATCACAAGAGCCAGAACGATATAAATAAAGAGTCCCACACCATAACACATGGTGAACAGCACGATAAGCAGTCGCCAGATGATAGGATCTGTATTGGTATACACGGCTATACCTGAAAGCACACCCGCCAGCATCTTGTCCTTAGGATTGCGATACAGCTTTTTGCCTGCAGTACGCTCGCGTACATTCTCATATATCTTCTGACCAGCCGAACGGGCCTGTTCTTCCCAATTATTCCCTTTGCTTTCTGTCTTCTGCGCTTCCTCGCCAGTAAGCTCTTCTGGTTTGCCGATGCGAGTAATGATGTCCTTGACGTGTTCGATAGTAATAGCCTCGATGCCCTGCTGACGCAACTCTTCGAAAAGTTCTGCAATACGGGCTTCGATATCATCTACTATTTCATCGCCCCCTTCTTGCTTGCCAAACGACGAGCGAAGTGAGTTGATATACTGCTGCAACAGTTCGTAAGCATCTTCATCTATCTGAAACAGGCGCCCACAAAGATTGATAGTAATATTCTTTTTCATTTTGATTCTAATAATTTAGGTGTAACGTTTTTAAGATAATTAATAGTGTTTGAGAGTTCCGTCCAGGCTGTATCCAGACCTTCCAGGAATTTTACGCCCTCTTTGCTGAGGGCATAGTACTTACGAGGAGGCCCCTGAGTTGACTCCTGCCACTCGTATTGCAGCAGTCCGTCGTTCTTCAGTCGGGTTAGCAGTGGATAGAGCGTCCCCTCTACCACTAGCAGCTCCGCATTCTTTAGTTGTTGGATAATGTCACTGGCATACGACGGACGATGCTCGAGTAGCAGCAATACGCAGTACTCAAGCATACCTTTACGCATCTGTGACTTTGCATTTTCAATATTCATATCTTTGCCTTATTTAAAGATTTCTGCGGCAAAGATAAGCAAAAACCCAGTACCTTGTATAACAAAGTACCAAGTTTTTGCAAAGTATTATAACTATTTAACAATTAAGCGGCTAATAGACCTCCAATTCGTAGATTCGAGCAGCAGAATCCTGACCCTGCGTAGGAGCAACTACAAAGAGTCGGAGATAACGCACAGTTGCAGGAGCGAAGTTGCGATCCGTATAGTTATTGCGATTACCATCAAACATATCCAAGGTCTGCCATTCCTCAGTCTCGCTGTTACGTCCTTGCAGCAGACAGGTGCGTGTGATATAAGCCGACTGCTCGCAAGCAGCACTCAGCAGGCGCCAGCGACTGATAGTAGTAGGTTGCCCAAAATCAAATGCCACATAGTTAGGCGCAGCCTGTGCATCACACCACTTGGTGTTTGGGTCGCCATCCATCAGCAGATCAGCACGCTCGCTATTATTCACCTCGCCAGATACAGCAGTAATCTTAGCATTACGCAGAAGGTTGATTTGAGGTTGGGGCGATGAAGCCATATTATGCGCTGCAGAAAGAATAGAAGTTTTGAACAATGGTGATGCAGCAATAGCATCAGCCGCATCATTGGCTAAAGTAGCAGCAAACACAACCACATGCTCATCATTAGGAAGAGTTATCTCGTGCACCCCCTTAGGTACATCCAGACATATACGGAACATATAGGTAAACTCATATGGCTCGTCTGCCTCAGCAGAATGACGATGGTTGCCTACCCAGGCAACCTCAGCATCTTTCAAATATCCTGTAGTATGTCCATCGTGTCCCCATTGTCCAATGAAACCAGTATAATAAGGTACAACAACGGTCTGCTGCTTGCCTCCAATAGTGAATGCAGCCTTACGGTCATCGCGGTCAGAAGCTGCAAGCAGATATAGATGACGATAGTCCTTATCAACAGGCAACTGTATTGTCTGTCCTTTACAGGTCAATCCGCTAGCAGCATCTTTCTCACCAAAACGGAATGGAATGTCGCCAAAAGTAATGCCCTCATCAGGCAACAACTCTGCTGCATAACTATATCCACCCTCGAAATTGCCAGAAGAACGGAACTCGTTATAACTGAAGCAATGACGATCATAATCCAAAACCAATGGCTGTACTGCAGTTTCCGCATATTTCTGCTTGGCTAGAACCACCTTGTAGGTCTTAACACTATAAGGCTTGATGTCGACTAGCAGCGAACGACCGTCTACATCAGCTTTCTTTAGAGTGCGTTCTGTACCATCAGCCTCAACAGCCCTAATGATTTCGGCAGGGAAAGTCAGGCGTGCCTTCTGAGTGCTCTGACCATTCATTTCATAAACACGTATCACATATTCATCACTCACTTCAGCACGTTTCAGTGCACGAACCACAACGCAGTCGTTGTCTGAAGTTACAAACGAGAACTTCTTGCCCAACGATCCTGCATGTCGTTCTGTATAGAATGTACGCAACGGACTGTTAAGTCTATCGGCCTGGCGAACGGCATTAACAGCATCAAGTGGACCCTCATGTCCAACAATACTATAAGTAAAGACATGATGTCCAAAATCCTGACGAGCCTGATAAGTATAACTTCGACCAGGCTTTGGCGAATATAATAATGACAGGCGCAAGGTATTATCATTGGGCTTGTCCCAACCATAACGTGAGTCATTCAACAGTGTCACACCATAATTACCATTACGATTAGTTAGGTCTGTCCACTCATGTGCATACACCTCAAAACTATTGTCGCGATTATTTCCTCTACGTACACTACCCAATCCGATATCGTAAGTTGCCTCCTTATTTGAGACACTTAACGGGAACTCAGCCTTGAGCAGGGCATTAAGCGAACGCCAGTCTACCTCGTTCTCAAAGTCGATACGATCTGCCTGATTTCCCTCATAAAGATGTATACGCTGAACGATATCAGACTCACCATACTTCTTCTTTATCACTAATGTCTGACACAGCGTTCCTGGTTCGATAGATATTTCAACACTATCGTGAACAGGCAGAGGATCTTTATCAAGCGTAGCCTTCTGAATCTCCCAAGCAGGCCATGCCTCTGAGCGACAGTCATTAAACACTACCAAGCGGAGACTCTTGCCAGGAGCTACCAAATCGCGGTTGCAATTCTTGTCTATCAGAGACACCACATCACCATAAGCATCGACAGTCAACTTGTAACGTGACGATTCGATGGTTTGCCCAGCAATGGGAGCAGGCAAATTCTTCTTCCCGGCAGCTTTAATACCATATACAGCCATACCTGTAGCTGGCACTTCTGCATCGAACATCAGCACGCGCTGGCCGTCTCGTTCAACAATCTGTGAGGCAACTTTACGTCCACCAGCGTCAGCAACACTATAATTTCGATTGTCTGACAGAACAACCTGTGCGATTGCACGGACTGGGGTGGTTTCATTGTTATAAACCACAACAGGCTGTCCGGCAACTCGCGTATCCATCTTGCCAGCCACACCAGAAACACTATGTGTCAACACATCTGAGAATTTCTTAAGCGCCAGGAGCTCATCGTTCCATGAGAACTCGTAAGCACGAGGAATACTGGTACCAGTCAGGTCGTCGTGGAACTGATGCCATATAAAGCGCTGCCATGTTTCCGTCATAGTTGATGAAGGATAACGGGCAACGCCCAGCCAATCGGCCATAACAGCCGAACGCTCTGCAGCATCGCCTAAATGCTCATTCTGGCGGTTATAGAGTTTCATCGCAGCTTGTGAGGTATAGCAGCCATTGCCATGCACATCCATTGGCAGTTCGCCATCGAATACAGGCAACTCTGGATGCTTGTCGAATGGCAGATAATCCTTATATAGCTGATCGCTAGTGGCACTGACTATTTTGATTGGGCCATTGCCAACAATTCCTTTCTCTACAGCACGGACAGATGCGATGGTTGGCGAACCACCAATATCGCCTGTTCCATAATAACGATAAGCCTGATTAAGCGGACTTTCACCTATCTCACTAAGTAGCTGCTGATTCTGCGAGAGATCTTCATCGCGATAGCGCTCAGAATAGCCAAAACCATGGGCCATCATTATACGACTGCCATCGATACCCTGCCATAAGCCAATGGTATAAGGATAGCGCTTGCCACCCTCATAGAATGGATTGGTACGCCACACCAACTTCTGCGACGAGAAACCTATCAGACCGCAGTGAGCCGCCAGAGTAGGCAGAGTATAGCCAAAGCCGAAGCAATCGGGCAGGAACACATCTGTACTCTCTGTATTAAACTCCTTACGATAGAACGTCTGCCCCAACAGGATGTTTCGCAACCATGACTCTGGCGAACAGACTATGGTTTCGTTAGCATCCCAACTACTACCTGTGAGATGCCAACGACCATTAGCCACATAGCGTTTCAACTCAGCATATTGTAGTGGATAGTACTCTTTCATCCAACTGTACTTGACAGCACCTTCGAAATTAAAGATGTAATTAGGATACTTCTTCAGCAGTATCAGGTTCTGGTCGAGGGTATGTTTCACATACTCACGAATGGTTGTCTGCACATCCCAATTCCACTGCGTATCAAGGTGAGCGTCGGCCACCATATAGGCCTTCCTCTCTGGTTGGGCAATGGCTCCCAATGAGATGAATATGCCCAAAGCTAGAATAAATAATCTCTTAGTCATATGCAATATTAATCAGTTAACGACCACTTTACGTACTCTTCCATCAGACATACGAACCAAGTTCACTCCCCGTCTGAGCGTGTGATGAGTTTTTCCATTCAAATCGTATATTTCTGAAATAGACGAATCACTCGCATCCTCTATTGCCCCAATATCTGTAGCATTATCTCTCACATTGCGCCCTAATGACAGATATTCAGCATGAATAGTCTCCTGGAAGATGTCAACTTCAATACGATAGACTCCCTGCTTGGACACACGCCACTTTGTATCAGATCCACCTCGCCGCATCTGCGTTGAATTCAATATATCTTCGTCCTGCTGATAAGGATGAAACTCACGCGGTCCCCACGTCATCTGCCCTTCTAGCTTAAAGCGTCCCGGCTCTATCACATCATCATAAACACCAAGAACACCTGTCCATGTGAATACATAGGGATTATCATGATCTTGTTCGAATGATAACATAGCATCACGATTCCATTCCACATCATTAGCACCACCTTCAAAGGCGCTACCAGCTATCAACAACTCATTCCATGGAAATAGCAGTTCGCCTGTTACCTTACGACTGGCAGGGTCAACCAAGACACTATAGCATTCCTCCTGAAACGAAACCACCCAGCCTGGCTGATTTTCATCCTTAGTCAGCTGATAGGTGAGACCCTTGTTGATGAGATACGAGTCAACTAGTTGTGGTTTGAGAAACTGGGTAACACCCTTTTGGTATGTTTCAGTAGTCATTATTTTCAATTCACCACTTACTAGTGTACCTGCAAAACGATACTGTCCATCAGGTCTTTTGGCCAACTCTATGGCTTGGCCCTCAGGAATAGCACTGCCCACTGCCCACAGACTTGAAAAACTCTGAGCAAAAGCCATTTGAGGTTGCAACAAGCACCATATACATAATAGTATAACGTAATTCCGCATGATTTATTATTTATTTGACAAATTTCTGTGTTGTAGTTGTGCCGTCATTCCAAATGCAGCGCTGTATATATGGTCCGCTAGGTTTACGTGACATCATATTACCACGCAAATCGTAATAACTCATTTTCACAAGCGACTTACCATTAATATCATGAATGCCCAACGACGCTCTTTCAACATTAATGGTAAGTTTCTGATTACATACAGTAACAGGTACAGTGATAATCAGATTACCTGTAGCTTCGTCTAAATGCCAATCAGACATAGGAGCACCATTAATAGTTACTGTCTGTGGAGCACCTTCTTGTATCAGTTCTATCTCGTAAGCCCGCTCTGTGAGCATACCTTCAAACTGCCCCTGCCGTGGTTCCAGCGTCAGTTCAATGGACTTGTCTGTCCGCGTCTGCCTAATAAGCGTAGTAGTATATCCGCCATTGATATAGTCCTGCGTATCACCAGCATCTTCATAAAGTAATGTTTCGCCATCAGCACCAGGAACCACCTTAATAATCAACTGCTTAACTGGTTTCTTAAGATTATCCATCAAAGGGTTACATACGATGATGCTGCCAGCCTTGATGAAATAAGGAATCTCACTTTGCGAATAGTTGTCGGCTATAATTTGGCTACCATGTACCAATTTCTGTCGACACACATCATACCATTGTCCTGCAGGCAACCATGTCTTATGGAAAGCTTTACCACTACCATCAACAGGAGTCACAACAGGCGACACCAGAATATCATCGCCAAACATATACTCGCCCTCCTGGCGATAAGCTTCGTTCTCCTCAGGCCACTCATAGTATAGTGGTCGACATATGCTAATACCTGTATCATAAGCCTGACGTGCTGCCGTATAGATATAAGGCATGAGCTGATAGCGCAGGTTCACACAATCCAGCATCAATGGAAAGTTCTCATATTTCCATATTCTACGTTCATTACCTGCCTGACTAGAGCCATGAGTACGGAAGATGGGCGAGAATACGCCATACTGCACCCAACGCAGCATTAGTTCCGGATTGGTAGGAGCAATCTGGATATGTCCCCCCAAGTCGTGACCCCAATAGCCAAAACAAACATTCGAAGCCGTAGCAGTAAAATAGGGCTGAAAGGCGAGCGATCCGAATGTAGAGTAGGTATCACCAGAGAATCCCAACGGGTAACGATGACTTCCTAATCCACCCCAGCGATGAAAAATGAGTGGACGACGTTCAGGACGATTCACACGCATATCATTGAAGAATACATGGTTACACCAGAATGTCTCACTTAATCCTTGCGTATATTCACTAGTAAGGTTTTGTTGCCAGTCAAGCCACCAGAAGTCAACGCCCTGCTGTTCGCGCTTGCGGATAATATGTTTGAACATAGAACGATAGAACGTTGAATCCTCGAGTATCCAAGGAACTCGGTCGCCTGTCATTTTCATATCAGCTTGTATCTCACTGAAATACTCCTCATGACTGGCCACACCATCGGCCGGATGCAAGTTCAGACTCACCTTAACGCCCTGATTATGCATCCACGAAATCAAGCCTTGAGGATTGGGTATCAGACTTTTGTTCCAAGTCCAACCCGTCCATCCGCTCAGGTGCCAATCCATATCGAATATCATCACATCGAGTGGAATCTCGTTCTTCTTCATATCATACACCAGACTGGTAAAATCCTGCTGTGTGTATGCTTGATATTTACTATACCAGTAACCTAATGCATAAAGTGGGGGAAGCGGTTGACGTCCCGCTATCTTTATATAATCGCCAATGGCGCCCTTATAATCATGTCCATAGCCCATGAAATACCAGTCAAGGGCATTTGCATCGACTGGTTGAGCCAACCAGTCGATGCCGTCGACCTGTTTGTCGAAAGCAAATGTAGTAGAGCCATCACCTCGTTTTGTGGCTGGCGACTCATCAATTATAGCCCAACCTGCACGAGAGATAATACCATCTTCCATATCAGCACGATAATTGTCGCCACTTCCGCCATCCAGAGTACGACGCGTACCCTTAAGATTAAGAGCATCCTCTTTACCAGGATACCAGATAACATCGCGTCCATTGAGAGTAAACGTGATGCTAAGGTTATTAGGCGACCTGAGTGTTGGAGATATCATGGCATTCTTCTTGTAGCGCAGTGTAAGAGCCTCTGTCTCAATATACAGATAGCCACCCTCCTCGCGAGTTGAGAAAACTGGAACAGGAAGGTTACGATTAATCACAGCAAACGTAGCACGATCCTCAAACTTAGCCGACGAACTGTACTGAATACGTATCATACGCGGAGTCAGTACAGTAAAACGAGCTTTTCCCGAGATCACAACTGCCTCGGGATTAGCTTGCGGGTTTAAATCTGCCTCTGCCGCCGTCACCTTAATGATGCCGACCAGCAGAAGCAGAGTTATGAGTAAATTCTTCATCAGTTTTATTTCACGACAAACTTCTTGCCACTCTTAACATAGACTCCCTTACGCATGGTGTTTGCAGATACCTTACGACCTTGCAAATCATAGACAGCTGCGTCATCCTGCAACAGGTCGATTGTACGAATAGTTTCTATGCCTGTAGATATTCCAGTATTATAAAGTACGGGATGACCTTCTATCTCTGCACTCAGGAACCATATACCAGGAGCAGCATCAGCCAGTTTCTGATAGATTACACCATTAGTAAAGTCTTCGATAGGACTTACTGGCAGAGCAGGCCAGTCTGTTACAGGATCAAAACAGTTGGTAATCTGTATATTGTTACCACGAGCAAATGACTCTCCATTAGTAACCATTCCCATATTATAGCAATTTGTCAAAACGGCATCGTTACCCAACCAGCCCGACAATCCGCCAGCTTCCCAGCCCGACGTGATGTCTCCTGCATTATAACAGTTAACTACATTAAGAACAATATCGCCTGAGGTATTGCAGCCTATAAGTGCACCTGCATTCTGTGCAGTTGATGTTACAGCAGCCTCGTTACCCAGCTGTTCCAGAATAACGCCACCATTACCAACACTCTGACCTACAAAGGCACCAACAAAGTTCTTACCTCTGATAGAACAACTATTATCTATGGTAAAGTTGGCAATATCGGCTCCAGCAGTTATAACACGGAAGAATCCCACGCTTGCCTCGTCAGGCATATCAATAATCAGATTCTTTACGACATGTCCCTTTCCATCGAAAGTACCGCAATAAGGATGAGTTGCATCACCAATACCGGGGAAATCTTCTATGAGATTCATATCGATATCGGCTGTCAGACAAGCATCTACTCTCTGATCATATTTGGTTACGTAATAAGCAAACCAATTCAGATGGTCAGCGTTGCCCAGCTCATACCAGCCATCTACCGGCGACAGGTAATCGGGTTGAACAGTATGACATTCTGAACAGAAACCTTTACCATTCCATGAGTGCGCTGCAACATTACCTCCCTCAGTATTGCTATAGGTAAGACTACTACCTGCTACAGGTGTGATACCATCACACTTCAAGTCACCATTAGCATAGACAACTGCAGTACCAAAAGGTAGTGGATGATCATCTGTTCCAATCGTCTGATACCATGTAACCTCAGTACTCTGCTTTCCATTGAGCAAGTAAGCCAATTCGCCGTTCTGCATCTGCTCGAAACTAAAGGCAGTACCTTGATCGCCATCCATCTGATACATGTTTTCACCTTTGACGCCATCATTACGCCAGAGTCCAGGACCATCAGCAATGATACCGGTGCTGTAACAGTTCTTGATGGTTGAATTATTCGACCCCATCCAAGCACAGATACCTGCATTCTCTCGTAAGCCATTAATATCACCGGTATTGTAACAGTTGGAGATGTGTACGATCTTCTCTGAGCAGCCCAGGATACCTGCTGCATTCTGTGCAGTACCATTGATTTCAGCCTCGTTACCGCAATTACGTATAATAACGCCATCCCCCCACACATGTCCTAAGATACCTGCGGTAAAAGCATTACCCTGAATGATACATGATTGGTCGATAATCACATTCTCAATGATAGCGCCACCTACAGCCTGACCAAAAAGAGCCTGATTATTTTTATCGCCATTAGTCACCAGATTCTTGATACGATGTCCCTGGCCATCGAAATGTCCCTTAAAGTCCTTTCCGTCCTGACCGATAGGTGTCCATACCTTATCTGTCATATCTATATCGGCAGTAAGTTTACCATTTGCCTCACCTTCACCTTGGTTCACTTTATAAGCAAACCAGTTCAGTTGGTCAGCATCGTTGATAATATAGAAACCATCAACCACTTCGCAGAAATTGTCCTGCATCTTATTACATACTGAGCAGAATCCACCTACATAGTTATGATCGTCAATGGTGCTTCCTTCATGGTTGGAGAATGTCACCTCTGTTCCCTCTTTTGGAGTAATCGCATCACACAGCAGAGCACCATTGGCATATACTAAGGCATGGGCAGGGTTAAAGGTTGGCTGACTATCCTTGTTATCACCCTCTAGATTCTGACGCCATGCACCAGCATCTGCATTGCCATTAAGCTGGAAAGCCAACTTGCCTGAAGCCAAATCACCATCACCGATAACGGTTGCCCCATTATCATTATTAATATTGAAGATGCGCTCCTTGGTGATTCCTGAATTATTACGCCACAAAGCCTTGTTATCATTATCACCACCAGCAAGGATTTCACCAGTATTCCAGAAGCCCTTAACTTCTACACTACCGTGACCGCCAAACCAACCGGTAATGATGGCACTCTCGCCTCCTGCCTTAATATTGCCAGTATTGTAACAGTTAATCATTCTGGTAGCTGGACCGCCATTCAAAACTACGCCAAAGAAAGCGCAACAGTTATTACCTGTTCCTTCGACATAACCCTCATGACCAACATTCTCAAGTGTTACCCATTCGCTACCTGCAGAACAACCAATAATACCGCCAACCATGCTATTACCTTTTATCACATTGTTGGGGCCAGCTGTCAGATTCTTGATAAAGCATCCACCACTGACAACACCAAAGATACCAACCTTATCGGTACCTTCAAAAACAAGATGGTCAATCACATGATATTGCCCATCAAAAGTACCAACAAAACGATGATCATCGTCACCAATAGGAGTCCAAGTCTTACCGCTCATGTCAATATTGGCAGTAAGTACGGCCTTAGCATCATTTTCACCAGAATTAACTATCTGGGAAAACTCCAAGAGTTCATCGGCATTACCAATCTGGTAAACACCATCAACACGCTCCAATGCAAATGCCCTGATACTTGTCAGGCAAAAGAGCATTGAAAATAACAAATAAGTAGTAATTCTTTTCATAAGAAATAGTTTTAAATTAAAATTATAAGGATATCGTTATTTCATTTCCTGTTTTCCAATGACTATATTTCACTTTACCTCCATGCACATAACCGATTCTAATCTTTCTTTCGGTCGGTGCCATTAAACCGTCCTTTTGACAAAGTGTTACCTTCAGTTGTTTTTTCTCCTTTATAGCTTTCATTTCTGTTAGACGATACAAACCTTTTTGATAGTCGAATCCATCTCCTTCATCCTCATATAGTTGTCCTTTTGCTAAGCCATCGCGGTCGACACATACCAGAAGAGTCAATGAGTCGGTACGTATCTCAGCAGTACTCTGAGCAAGATTTGCCAAAGGAATAATTGAACCTGGACGCTGACGAAGTTCGGCCTGATACCCATCAGCATGGTCCTCAAGCGAAAACGACTGCCAACAGCCCCCATCGGGCTGTGCCACATCAGCTGCCCACTGTGGGCGAACCATCAGATTGGGGCCCAACAAGAATGCGCGATCCTCTTTACGTAGACTCAAATCCTTGGAATCATTCATAAACAATGGACGCATAACAGGCATGCCATTGATACTTGCCTCACGGAAACAAGTATAGATATAGGGCATCAACATATAGCGACGATTGATGGCCGTTCGGCAAGCATCCAACACATTAGGAGAAAAAGCCCATGGCTCTTGTGGAATAGTGCCTTTTGTATTATGATTACGCACAAATGGGAAATAGACACCGATGGCAGTCCACTGAGCAACCAATTCACCATTGGAGTTCTCACAGAATCCACCTATATCAGGTCCATTAAATGGTTGGCCACTCAAACCGAGTGTCAATGACATTGGTATACTAAGTTTCATGTGATCGGGAGCAGAGAGATTATCCCCCGTCCATGTAGCAGCATAACGATGTCCACCAAGGAAGTTTGAACGCGACAGTATGAAAGGGCGTTTCTGAGGATTAGCTAAAAGCAGTCCCTGCCGACTAGCACGAACCATATTTAATCCAAATACGTTATGGAAACGCAGATGAGAGCCAGAAGTTAGTCCATCACCACCTTTATGTTGATTATCGCCAGGCATGGTATTTTCATGCTGCCCGAATACTGCAGGTTCATTCATATCGTTCCACACGCCGTCCACACCCTTGGCCATAAAATCCTTATAGAGAGTAGCCCACCACGTACGAACATCTGGACGTGTAAAGTCTGGGAAGTGACAAGCACCAGGCCATACGTTACCTTCAAAGGGCTTACCATCACGGTCTTTCACCCAATAGTCACCAGCTGTTCCCTGATCATCTACAAAATAGCCTTTCTCCACTTTGACACCAGGGTCAATCATGTAAACCGTCTTGAAGTTATGCTGATGCAGATAGTCATTCAATCTGTTTGGATTTTCAAATCCTTTGGGGTCGAACGTGAAGATACGGTAACCATCCATATAATCAATGTCCATCCAAATAACATCAGAAGGAATACGATGGCGACGCAGTTGGTCGGCTATCTCCATCACCTTGCCATCTGGATAGTAAGTATGGCGACACTGATGATAGCCAAGTGACCAAAGAGGAGGCAACGACATCTTGCCTGTCAAATTGACTAAGGCCTGCATCAGTGCCTGTGGACTCTCACGCTCAATGATAAACACACGGAAGGCAGGACCTTCGCTATCAAAAGTCACCAAATGATCGTCAGTGGTTATTTTCTGTCGCCACGTATTGTCAGCTATAATGCCAAAGGCAGTACCATTCTTTCTCAATCCCATCACCCATGGATGGCTCTGATAGAGATGCGAGCCGCCATCTACTCCATACGCCGGCGTATCTATGTTCCATAATTCAATAGTACGACCATTGCGACGTAAAGGTCCCGTCACCTCGCCAGTACCATATAAATCAACATCGTCTTCTATATCAATCTTTGCTATACTATGGCCATTCTTCTGACTGAATGACACATGCAAAGGCCAATCTGTAGCGAGTTGATTTACAGCAACAGGTTCACGCTCGAAAATTGGTGATGGCTGATGTTGTTTACCGTCATAGTGAGGTGGATAAAACACTGCAGCACTATCATTAGTAAGAAATGAAGTCTGAGCCATTGCAAGGGATGCAACGGCCAGACTTCCTAGAAAAAAACTGACTCTTAAAGTCATGATTAATAACAATTAACTAATTATCTATCAAATAATCATTTTACTAATTCTGCTTGGACTGTTTCATTAAAAAGATCTACCTTTATACGGTAACGTCCTTCACTTGACAAAGTCCACTTTGTGTCAGCACCTCCTGTACGGAAACGTTTATCAGTCAAGATATCAGCTCCCTGAACATAAGGATGAATAGCTTTTGGGTGCCAACGATCCTGCCCTTGGAACTTAAAGCTACCAGGCTCTTCTACCTCGGGATGTTGTTTTAATTCTCCTTCCCATGTCCATACACAAGGATTGTCAACACTTTGCTTCATCAACAACATACGTCCTTCAGACTTCCATCCCACCTCAGTAGCACCACCAGCAAGGAACAACTCTCCCCAGGGTTGGAAAAGTTCACCATACAATTGCTTCTTTTCCGTATCAATGTGGAAGCGATAACGATCTTCGCTTACCACAATTTGCCAAGCTGAACACTTTGAATCTGTTGACTCAATATATCCAAGGCCTTTATTCACGATATTGGCATCAGGCTGATTCGGCGCCAGATAAAAGCCTCCTTTACGCAATTTCTTTGTAGTCGAAATACGCAACTCACCAGCTTGCAATCGGCCTGCATATTTAAAATCGTTATCGCTTACTTTTATCAATTTCTGAGCACCACCAGGAACTGCAGAACCTGTTATCCATAATTCCTGATATTGCTGGGCATAGATGGTCACACAAGCTACAAGTCCCATCACCATCATAAATATCTTTTTCATACTGCTGTCATTATTTAATTGTCACCATAATTTTCTTCTGGCACGATGTGCGGGGTATATTCACCGTCAGCACACGGCTATTCTCCTGATATTCCCAAGAAGAGTTGTCAACTTGACTGCCATCAACGACAACAGATGATGGGCGATTCACAGACAGGAACTCTACCGTATAAGAGCGAGCTTCTGGCATACCGGGGAACTTACCCACTCGTGGATGTATTGTCAACGTATTACCCTCATGACTTATGGCAGTTGTAGTATAAGCCCCATCCTTATACCCCTCGGTATCACCCTCATCCTCATAAAGCGAAGTATTTCCATTTCCACCAGGAACGACCTTCAATATCAAACGGTCAGGACGTGTATTCAGATTCATTACAGGAGGATTATTCACTATCACACTACCAGCACGGAAGAAGTAGGGAATCTCTTCCATAGCATAACGATCGGTAAAGATACGATTACCACTTACTACCTTGTTTCTACATACGTCAAACCAGCGTCCCTCTGGCAGCCATGTACGACGAGCCGTCATTCCATCACTTTCGGGTTTTGTTA
This sequence comes from uncultured Prevotellaceae bacterium, assembly GCA_902761905.1. Classification (GTDB taxonomy): domain Bacteria; phylum Bacteroidota; class Bacteroidia; order Bacteroidales; family Bacteroidaceae; genus Prevotella. Next base: position 23,392 of record CACWMK010000009.1, on the reverse strand, counting down.
CCACAGGAGCAACCAGAATAACGTCACCAAACATATACTCATCCTCAAACAGATAGGCATTGTTTGCTTCTGGCCACTCATAGTACAGTGGGCGACACAAGCTGACACCAGTATCGTAAGCCTGACGAGCTGCAGTGTAGATATAAGGCATCAGTGCATAACGCAACTTTACCGTCTCTAGCAGCGAGGGGAAGTTCTCGTACTTCCAGATACGACGCTCTATTCCCTCCCAATTGGTAGCATGGGTGCGGAATACCGGAGTGAACACACCAAACTGCATCCAACGGAGATATATCTCAGGATCGTTTCCTCCAGTCTGCTGGTGTCCTCCTAAGTCATGTCCCCAATATCCGAATCCGACATTTGATGCTGTTGCGGTAAAGTAAGGCTGCCATGCCAATGTACCATATGTCGTGAAGGAGTCACCCGAGAATCCAATTGGATAACGATGACTACCCAATCCACCCCAACGATGGAAGATCAGAGGACGACGATCAGGACGATTCAAACGCATATCATTATAGAATACGTGATTACACCAGAAAGTCTCACCCAATCCATCTACATACTTACTAGTAAGGTTCTGCTGCCAGTCAAGCCACCAGAAATCTACACCCTGACGCTCACGAGCACGGATAATGTTTTTAAACATATTATGGTAGAAACGTCCATCGCTAAGATTCCAGGGTACTACTTTGGTCTGCTTGTCCAATCCCATATCTACACGAAGATTATCAAAGAAGTCTTCATCATCATCCACACCATCAGCAGGATGCAGATTCAGCGAAACCTTCAAACCATTCTTATGCATCCAGTCTATCAAACCTTCCGGATCGGGAATCGCTGTACGATCCCAAGTCCAACCTGTCCATCCCTGTGTATGCCAATCCATATCGAATATCATCACATCCATAGGAATATTGAAATGCTTCACATCATTCACTATCTCCATGAACTCATCCGAGGTATAACGCTGGTATTTACTGTACCAATAACCCAACACATAGAGTGGAGGCATAGGCTGACGACCAGCCACCTTAATATAATCACCCAGGGCTTTCTTATACTGATGACCATAACCAAGGAAATACCAGTCGATGGCCTGTTTGTCTACAGGCTCAGCCACCCAATCAATACCATCTACCTGCTTATCAAAAACGAAAGTAGTTGATCCATCACCACGACGCGTAAGTGGCGACTCATCAATGATACTCCATCCAGCTCTCGACAACAATCCATTCTCCAATTCCTGACGCTTATTGTCACCTATTTGTCCGTCAAGGGTACGTGTAGTTCCCTTCAGGTTGAGTGCATCATCCTTGCCAGGATACCACAGCACCTGGCGACCGTTAAGATTGAAACTGATATTCAACACATCAGCAGAAGGATGACGACCATCTATTACGCCACCTATCTTATATTTAATAGTAAGAGCAGATGTCTTAATCTCCAGATATCCGTCTTTTTCTTCTGTTGAGAACTCTGGAACAGGCAGACGACGATTAACAATTGCAAAGGTAGCACGATCTTCGAAAAGTGCACGATCGCTATACTGGATACGAATCATCTCAGGAGTCAATACCGTAAAGCGCGCTTTGCCCGACCTAACAACGGCATCAGGATGAGCCATTGGATTTAGATTCTGAGCCCCGACCGAGTTTAGGCCAAGCAGAACAAGTAATAATGTAAAAATACGTTTCATATTAATATAGTTATTCTTAAATTTCCACGGACAAAGGTACGGGTAATACCGCACTTAACGAAGAAAGTAAGTGAAAGTATAACGAATATCACATTATACAATAAGGAAGTCGCTGATAATCAACGACTTCCTTATTATTAGACCATACAATTGTATAATAGAAATATATGCTTGATAATCGTTTATATTTCCATAATTACGCTTTCAAACTGCTCATTATCCACTGTAGAACGGTTCTTTATTCTAGTCTTATATGTATTTACAGTGTGTACAGAATAATCCAGGAACTTTGCTATCCTCTCACTATCGTTAATACCCAATCGTATCAGCGCAAATATACGCATTTCTGAAGTTAAAGAGTGTTCGTTGGCTGGCATCTTACGGTCTTTTTCCTCAAACAAAGCATTGTAACGTTCTACAAAATCGGGAAACAACTTAAGGAATGTCTGATCAAAAGCCTCATACATATTCTCACGTTCTGTATTCAGATTAGAAAGTTTCATCATCGAACGTAAATCCTCAAACTGTCGGGCAGCTATCTTACGATCGATGGTCATATATAGCTTTTCAAGTTTAGCTATAAATTCTGCGTTCGTGTAGAATGAACGTCCGATATATGCGTTCTTAATCTTATCATCTTCTTGCAGCTGTAGATTGCTACGTTTCAGCTGCTCCAACTGTCCGGCAATGGTTTCTCTTGCTTCTGTTAGTTTTTGGTTTTTCTTACGAATCATCCAATAACTCCACAAGCAACCTAATAGCAGAATCACAAAAAGTGCAGATACCACAAAGAGCCAGTTACGCTGTCCTCGCATCACATCAAAACGATCTTGCTCTATTATAGGCAATATATCATTTATCTCCACCTTTCTCAAACGTGTTCCGTAGAAATTAATATCTTCCAATGCCTGATGAACATAAGCACTGGCCCTTTCTTGTTCGCCATGTTTAAATATCAAACGCGACAAATGGTAAAGAGCAGTTATCTCACGGGTAGCTGTTTCATTATCAGCAATAGCCGACTGTGCGAAGTAAGCTATCGCCTTGTTTTCATGCTCCAACCATATATGAGCCCATGCCATTTCTGCCATTGTCTTGGCTCTAAGATGCAGGTCGTCTCCACAATCCTTTAGCACATTCTCAAATGACTCAAGTGCTTTTTGGTATTCATGATCGCGCATTTGGCGTGAACCAGTAACCGACCACCAAAGACATGAGTTGGGAGTAGATATCTGTTTTACAGAGTCCAAATAAGCATTACTCCATGTGATATACTTGGTATAGTACGGATCTTCTCTTACATAATCAGCCATACTTCTCCACAACTGACTATTTATCTCATAATACTCACGCAACAAACTATCATTAAGAGCTTTCTGGTCTATGGTCTTAATTACATCCTGAGCCTCACTCAGTATACCAGCCGAAATCAGCGAGAACGAAATAGCCAACTTAGATTGTGCTATGTATTGATCATTATGCTGACGGGTGGCCAAATCAAGACACACGTACGAATAATGTCTTGCCGAATCATAGCAATAGCTTTTATACTCATTGTATAAAGCATACATTTGGTCGAACTCCTTGCCCTCAGCTTTTGACGCAGCCAAACCATCCTTTAGTTTCTGAATACGATCAACACGCAACTTCTCGTAATAACTACGTTTAGCAAGACTGGCATCAAGCTTGTTCAGCCAATCGGTAGTAGCCTCGTCCAAGGCTGCATTAACTGGCAAGAAAAACGATACCAATAAAGATATCAGTATGTAATGTTTTATCCTCATTTAGTCAGTACTTTCGTTAATTGCAGCCAAAGTTAAAGATAAAAAACTAACAAAGCACCATGTCAATTCAAAATATAACAATAATTAACTCTGATATACACCAATAGGCATTTAATGACTCGCATAAAGTCATTAAGTGCCTATTGATCGTCTGACAAGAAAGGTCACAACTTCATCAGTTTCTCGACCTTAACGCCTGTTTTACCACTGAGTCTTACAAAATATGGTCCACACGCAATACGACTGGTATCGATGATGGCAGTATGGCATGCGTTTCCTTTCCCGATCGTCATACCGTTCATCTGAATAAGCTGCCAACTGAAAGAGTCATCAAACGGAGCATCAACACGAATCATCTGTCGACTCTCTGTTGGCATAAAGATATAACTATTGTCAGCAGTCACCCCCTCAACCCCGGCAGCATCACCAAAAAGCGGTACATCTGCCTCAGTCGAAGGCTCCTGGTTTTTGATATATGGCCAACCGTCAGTACCCCACTCTACTCGATCTAGATAAGTTACACGACCAGCCTCTACATCATTTGCCTGAAAACCATGATAGAGCACCCAGGTTTGACCAGCATCATCCTGTACAAACTCAGAGCAGTGGCCAGGACCATAAACCTCAGGACTCTTGCCAAGCAACATAGAGAAATTGTCACCTATTGCAGTACGACCATTACGATCCACATAAGGTCCAAAGAGATTGCGCGAACGGGCCACAACCATTCGATAAGTACTGTTAGCACCCTCGCAGCAACTACCCGCAGAACCTATCAGATAGTAATAACCATTATGCTTAACAATCATGGTAGCCTCTATCAGTCCGCCTGCTATCTTTTTGGGTTCGCATCCTTCTTTTACAGCCAGTCCGTCCTCGGTTAGTTCTACTCCATATATATCGTGGAATGAGCCCCAGAACAGATAATTATGACCATCATCCTGAATAAAGAAAGGGTCTATGCAGTTCTCAATACCCACCTCACTAGATATGAACAATTTATGGGCATCATGAAATCCACCATTTGGACGGTCACTGACAGCCACACCAATACCACATTCCCAAGTCTTGCCCCACTCCGATTTTGAGTAATAAAGCACATACTGGCCATTGACGTAATTGATATCCGGTGCCCAGATACCTCCTCTAGGACAGTAGTCCATAGGACGTGTCTTGTCGTTGAAGGCAGTGCCTACAAAACGCCAGTTTACAAGATCTCTTGAACGATAGATAGGAACATTATGCGTATCCTCGGTGGCATAAAGGTAGAAGAAACCATCAGCAGCCCTGATTACAGTAGGATCTGGCAAACTGTAGCTGATAACAGGGTTATGATAGGTTTGAGAGCCATTGCTGGCGTATGCACCATAGAAAGTGCATACAACCAGCATCAAGCTAAATAACGGTTTAATTATCATATTATTCACAACAATATTAATTTGCCGGTTCAAATTTTGTCCACATATCTGTGGCCAACAGACATAGAGTAAATGTATAGCGACCGCTTACAGAAGGAACCCATTTTACATCACCCCCATTATCCTGATAACGGAATGTTGACAAACGATGATCGGTCAAAGGATCAGCATTGTTTTCAGGAGCGAAGAAGAATGGATCACCCCAGCTGTTTCCAACTCCAATCTTGAGTTCACCTCCAGCAATAAACTCGCCTGTCCATGCATAGTAATAAGGTTCACGAGCTGTACCTACCATCTCCAATCTACCAGTAGAGGTATTAGTATTCCAACCAACCGAACAGCCGTTACCGCAAATCCATATCTGCCCAGGTGTTGGCAGCTGAACAATATCAAGCACACGACAATCATTGTAACCATTGTTAGTGTCCACAATGACAGTACGCTTACCTATACCGTCAAATCTGAAATCACGAATATCGCCATCAGTAACGTATTCCATCTGTTCTGTAGTATCCCCACTTGCCATGCCGTATGCAGGATAACTATCAGTAGTTGTGGTAATATGATAGTTACATGGAACCATCTCAAACGATGCCTCATAAATACCTGTGCCCAACTGACGCTGCTCCAGACGCTGCGAAACCTGCTGACCATCATCAGTAGTTATCTGCATATAGAGATATTGTGGATACTTCTCATAACCAGTCACTGTAAACTCAACAGTAGATACCTCTGGCTTGAGGTAATGCAGCTCGTTGTTAAAGACAGCCAACACTTGGGCAGTCACATTGACAGCTTGGCCTGGTAGTGCCCACTGAGCCATCATTGAGTTCAGTTCATCATGGGTGAGCGAACATGTCAGGTTAGTACCCAGATCAATATATGCCGATTTATTATTCTTCTGAGTTGTAGGATACAGACACATCTTATAAGTCACTACATCATCGGTTGATATCGGACTAGAAGCTGCATCCCATGTAAAGGTAACAGCAGTCTGGTCTGAAATACCCTTATTGAGAATAATCTCCTCAACAGAACATTTTACATGCATCTCGTCGGGATAGTTTTCCAGAGTGAAGTACTCCGGATCCTTGTTACAAGATACCAGCAATAGCGCCGTGCACAAAGCACTGAAAAATAAAGCATATTTTCTCATATTTGCACTTTTTCTTTCGATTATTACTAATTCATTTTAATTAATCCAGAATGGAGCTTCGCGCAGGTTGGGGTTCTTCTCGTACTCGTCAATATAGATTGGCATCCAGTAATACTGGCGCTTCCAAATACGAGTCTGGAAAACTGTTCGCTTAAAGAATTCGTTAGCATTACTACCCTGGAAGTTCATACCATAGTCATCACCACACATCTCAGGAATGTTCTCAGCGTCCATCCATCTACGGATATCATACCAACGGTTGTTCTCACAGCAGAGCTCTACACGACGTTCGGCTCGAATCACACGACGCAGTTCGGCCTGTGTATCATCCACATGGATATAATTCTCATCCATTTCACTTACGTCGGCAGTCGTATACTGACGAACGCCTGCACGAACACGAATACGATTCAAGTATTCCAAAGCCTCTTGACGCGAAGCACTGTTGTCATAGCACTCGTTTACAGCCTCAGCATAATCCAGATAAGTGAAAGCCAGACGATAGGTGAAGCCCTGACGCGAAGTAACCGAACCTGTCAGATAGTTGTCGAGTACATTCAGGCCTTTACGTGCCAAATAGCCATTCTGCGGGGCATCATGAGGCGATGAAGTTTGAACATTATCGCGACCATTGTAGAAGAAGTTATATTTTCGATTACCAACGGCCAACCATGCACCATGGAATGATACAGCATTATAGAAGCGTGGTTCACGATTACAATACATATTATAAGTACCACGAGCAGTAATCTCACCAGGCTTACCTGTTCCCCATTCCCAATTGGTTATATCTGAACGGTTGTCAATAGCTGTCGACATTCCATCCTCTACATAACCAGAGTTAGGATCGGTGATAGGCAGACCATTTCGTGTAAAGAAGGCATCAACAAGTCCCTGATAAACACCCAGGCCATTACCGCCACCATACTCACGTACACTAACCACACGAAGATAGGTATCCTTATAACTGTAATCATCCTTAGTCACAGGGAAAGTAATCTCATGGTTGCCCTCACTCCATCGCTTAATGTGCACATTATAGGTTGACATAAATGGATCAATATCTCCATTGGGACCAAGTTCTGTATAGAGGGCATACCCAGCCTTTTCGGCCTCATCGATACAAAGTTTCAGGGCATCAACGGCACGCACCCATTTCTGTGGGTCATAAACAGGATTGAATATCTGCTCATCCTTATCGTTCTTATAATCTACATACCATGGATTGCCATTAACCAGTGGACTGGCTGCAAAGAGCAGCATACGTGAACGAACAGTAAGTGCCATGATACGATTGACACGACCGTACTTAGATGGATCATCATATACAGCAGGCAGTGCCATAGCGGCCTCAAGCATCTGCTTATCACAATAGTCAACCACATCGTCGAACTTAGACTGACCAACCATCAAGTCTGCAAGATCAAAGTCGGTAGGTGCGATGTAATCAGGCTTAAAGGGGATACCACCATAGTTCTCAGCCATCTGCCACCAGGCATAAGCAGTAAGGAACTTCACCTCGTTCTTCATATTGTCAATCTCTGACTGTGGCAGATCGTGATCTGGCATAGCCTTCACCATATTGTTGAAGATATATCCGTGGCGAATATAACGTGGCATCATTTCCCAATAATTGGCATCCCACTGTGAGTTGATAGTCCACTGACCGAAAATCTTGGTAATAGTCTTATTCCAGTCCCATTGCTGCCAACGGGCCGATGGAGTCAGGTCGTCGGCAAACACCTCGTAGCCATCGGTTGTCAGCGCCCATTTATCTGGTGTGTGGATGATATTATAAACATAGGCCAGCCACTGGTAGACCTTTTCACGATTCTCAAACACCATTTCGGTGGTCAACTCTGTGTCTGGTTCCTTGTCAAGATAGTCGGAACATGACACTAACGAGCCACTAAGTGCACTTATAGCGCAGAAAATATATAGAAGTTTCTTCTTCATAACGATATACTAAAAACTAAAAGTTAATGTCGATACCGAACATCACAGAACGGTTCATCGGATATTTCAAACCATCGTTGGTATCCAACTCTGGATCCCACAATTTGAAGGCAGAGAGGCAGAACAGATTATTTCCACTCACGAATACACGGCAGCTCTTCACGTAGAAATTCTGAAGCCATGTCTTAGGGAATGTATAACCAACTTCGATTGTCTTACAACGCAGGAAACTCATATCCTTTTTCCACCATGTAGAAGCACGATAGTTATTCACATTAGGCCCATAGGTCAAGCGAGGCCAGAATGCGTAAGGATCCTGATTATCTTCTGTCCAACGGTCTTCGAGCTTATAGCTATAGGCATTACCCTCGGTGGTAGTACCACCACCAGGCAAGAAATAAGGCGCACCACCAATCACGCGGTACATATCGCCAGCACCCTGGAAGAAGAAATTAAAGTCAACATTCTTATAGCTGATAACACCACCGAAACCATACACGATGCGTGGATCGACAGTACCACCGATAAAGCCTTCATCGGCTTCGGTAATAGCATCATCACCATTCACATCGACATACTTGATATCACCAGGATGTAGTTTGGCTGCGCCAATACCCTCTTGTGAAGGAATACCATCCTTAAGCGAACCATCTTCATTGAAGTCTTCGTACGTAAACAAGCGCTCGGCAGTCAAGCCCCATAGTTCATTCATCGAGCGGCCTGTTGCAGAGCGATGTGTACCTTTCAGTGCTTCTGGCTCGTCTTTTTCTTCAATACGGTTCTTGGCATAGGTAAAGTTACCATAAGCTGATGTAAAGAAGTCCTTATTCCACTGTTTGTGGAAGTTGAGTGTCAACTCAAAACCATGATTAGATACTTTACCGAAGTTAGCCCATGGAGCTTTTACAAAACCCGTCTGTGTAGGAATGATATTACGCTCCATAAATATATTCTCACGCTGCTCACGATAGATATCAACATTGAGGTCAAGCATGTTCCACAAACCTAATTCTACACCAAGGTTGCTCTTGGTTACTGTTTCCCATGTCAGGTTATCCACACCTATTTCACCTTCGGTGATACCCTTTGCACCATCGCGGTTATAATTGCGCTGACCAGTTGTTCCCCATATATAACCTTGTGCATCGGTTATGAGGGTGCCTAGATAAGCAAAGCGACGACCACCGATATTATCGTCACCAGCCTGACCGATGCTGGCACGGAACTTAATCTTGTGGAAGATGGGCTTTAGTGTCTCCATAAATGGTTCCTCACTAAGCAACCATCCTACAGCCACTGATGGGAAGAATCCAAAACGCTTGCCCTTTGCAAAGTTCTCTGATCCATTGTATCCGAAGTTGAACTCAGCTACATAGCGATTGTCATAGGTAGCCGACAAGCGACCGGCGATACCCTGCTTACGATAGTCCTGAATACTACCATCATCGTAGGCCTGCTGGTTGTAAAGCAACATAGCGTCTACATCAGTCTTACCAAAACGATGGCTATACATCAGGTCGGATTCAAAGTACACGCGGGTGTTACCATACTCTTTACCCTGCTCGTTGCCCAGCGACTCGTCGCCAGCCTCGAACTGAGAATAAATCAGGTTACCCTCTTCGTCACGACCTGTAGCAGGAAACACTGTAGCAGGCTTAGCCGTACGGCTACGACGGCTACGATTCCAACGGTCAAAACTGAATAATGCCTTTGCCTTAAGTCCTGGAACAATCATCTTCAGATCCTGCTCAACGCTAAACAAGGTCTGGATCTTGCTCGAAGTAATGAAGTCATAACCCTGCTGTGTAACCGTACGCCAAGGGTTGGCACGATTAGAGATCACAGGTATGGCACCATCACTATAGCGAGTTGGATGCACGAAAGGCAATGTGCGGAAGGCTTCGCCGAAAGCAGCATTAGTATCGCAACGCTGCTTTTTGAATCGGTTAAGATTACCACCAATGTTGACACGCAGCAATGTTGTCTTGGTCACATCCATATCTATGTTAGTACGCAAGTTATACTGTTGGTTATTGGTTGAGTTGTCGAAAATAAGACTCTTATCCTGCTCCAGCAAACCTGTCTCCTTAAAGTAAGATGCAACAATCGAGTAGCGCAAGAAGTCTGATCCACCACTTACCTCCAAATTTCCACGAGTGGTATAAGCATAGTCTTTGGTAATAGCATCTACCCAGTTAACATCTGGATAGAGGTCAGGATCATAACCAGAACGTGTACGGTCGATCTGCTGCTGAGTGAACGGCAGTGCCACACCATCCTGAGTAGCAAGTCCATTAAGCAAACTCATATAATCGGCTGCATTCAGGAACTCTGGCAACTTGGTTGGCTGATTAATAGAGTGCTCAAGATGGAAACTAACTTGTGGTGCGCCTATCTTACCACGCTTGGTGGTGATAACAATCACACCATTAGCACCTCGAACACCATACATTGCAGAGGCCGAAGCATCCTTCAGGATTGAGAACGACTCTATTTCGGCCACATCTACATTGTCCAGATCGCGCTCTACACCATCAACCAGTATCAATGGCTTATTGTTGCCCGAGAATGTAGAAATACCGCGAATCCAGAAGTTTGAGTCATCATAGCCAGGTTCACCAGAACGCTGAACACCTATCACACCACTCAGTTTACCAGCTAGGTTATTAGATAATGTACGCGTAGAACCGAACTGTAATTCACCTGGTTTGATAGTCTCGATAGCACCGATGATAGATGCCTTTTTCTGGCTGGTATAACCAGTAACTACCACCTCGGTAAACTCATTGGTTTCCTCCTCCATCATTACATTGATAAGACGAGAGCCATTTACTTTTACTTGTTTGCTGGCAAATCCAATATAATTGAACTCCAACGTTGTACCGCTCTTTGAGGGTACACTGATTTTAAACATACCATCAGCATCGGTAATAGCACGGGTTTCAGTACCTACCAGCGTAACGGTTACACCAATAAGCGGTTCTTTCTGCTTATCAGTAACGAGACCTGTCACCTGATTTGTCTGAACGCTTTGTGCCATAGCTGCAGGAGCCGTTGGCAACAACGGTGCAGCCATCAACATAGTCAAGCTGCAAAGCATCACAGAGCCTGCAGGCAACCAGAAGTGACAGAATTTGGATAGTTGTTGTTTCATTGTTTTTTTGTTTATTTGTTAGCTTTGATTGATTTTCGGTGCAAAGTTACCCCTATTAAGTCATTATCTGTCATTTAATACCAATTGTATAACATGCAATCTACTCTTACACATTCAATACACACTGATTATCAACAAGTTACGAATAAGGCACTTAATAGGGGTGTATAACAGAAATATTGACCTGTTATTTAAGGAAATCGGCTGTCCTCTTGGGAGAATAGAGCTCCCAAAGCGATGCAACAGTCCATCCTGCTGCAAAAATGTCGTTATAGTATCCCTTGCCGTTTTTGCCGTAGTCCCAATTTGTGTGCTGAACCACTTCGGGATAGAACCCTGCAACTGCTATTCCACACTTACGTTCCTCAGTAGGCAACAACTGACAGAGTGATGACTCGATGACCTCGCACATCTTGCTGAAACGTTTCTCACCTGTTTCGTTTGCCAACCATTTTACGATGTGGGGCAATTCGAATACGAACACATCAATATGATTGTTCTCTACCGACACATTACCCCAGCCACGACTCCTGAAGTCAAGATCGCCCAGCATCTGGCCCTTGGCAAAAGGAACATCCCACGTATAATACCACGAAAGAGCAAAGTATGCAGCCTGGCGACAGAGGGCAATATAGCGCTGACGCTCCTGTTTCTTTGTAACCATTGCCAGATAATAGGTTGCCGTAACAGCGCTGATTGCTGCTTCCTTATCCTCACAGTTAGCATCGAGTGTAGATGAGAAATAGTCGCTCTTTGATATGATGTTCTTTTCGAGATAGTCAACGGTAAGCTTTGCTGCATTAAGATAGCGCTTATCACCAAAATACTTATATCCCATCACCAGTGTTGATGTGGCGCTAGGGGTAGAGCCACCTGAGGCATCAAAGTCGTTGTTGTCATCACGATACTTACGAGGGAAACTGCCATCAGCCTTCTGTAACAATAGCATCTGATTGAGCAGTGTGCGCATCTTCTGTTCCCAATCTTTATGTTGGCGACCATGCTGCTTCTCATAATTCAAGTAGTGAAGTACAGCATATACAGCCTCCGACTGCTGACGGATGCTATGAACACAGTCTTCATCATTGGGAATACCATGACTTATGCGCATATCTTCCTTAAAGTAGCCCCTAGCAGTAAAACCATACTGTAGCCAACTGTCGAATATTGCCTTTCCCATATCCACCAGTTCCTTCTCACCGGTCTGCTCGCCATACTCTAATGAGTTGAAGGCATTTAGCAGCACACGACCTACAAAGCCAAGTGTCACATGGTCGGCAGGCAGACAGTCATCACAGCGCAGATTTGAACCAGAGTGATACTTTAGTGCATACTTATCTACATAGGATTTACGGAAATAGTTGGCCATCTGAGCCTTCATTTGCTCTGACGAATATAGTGGATTGAGAGGTTGCGGATTGACACAATCCATACAATAGCTCCATGTATCGGCTACAAACTGACCGTAGTCTTTTGCCTCGTTCTCGTGTATAAGCCATGTCAGCGACTGCTGTTCGCCAGCTTCAAGACAGGCAAAAGTGGTGGCAGGATCAACAAGTGTGAGTTTTCGGATATAACGTTTTGGAGTCTCTACCCATGGATAACCGAAAGTAAGCGATGCATACCCATTCTCGTTGTCAAATCCTAGATAGCCTATCGAGGTTTTACCACCTAATATTATTTCACCCTCTTGATGGGTAGAAAGTGCTTCGGCCCGATTATCCATATGACGCAACACAGTAAGTGTACCACCAGAACGACTATCGTACACGCCGGTTAATGGCGATGACAGACGGTCTTCGCGAAAGTTCCAACTCTTAGATGTATGAAACGATGGAGCCTCGCGAGGCGAACGCAGGTTTTTATGATACCAGAAACCTGGCAGGTAGAAATCGCAGTTATCTGTCTGATACTCAGTATGTGCGCTCACGCCCAAGTTGAAGTACACACGCTTCTTGGCTTTCAGCGTCACAACAATACGCAGGTCCTTTCCCTCTGGAACAAGTTTTTCTGACACGGCTACGGGTAGTTCGGCCGATGCTGACAGATTCTGCCCGTTTCTCGTAAGCTGATATGTAACAGCCTTGTTACCTGGCTGCTTCAATGATAGTTTATAACTCAGGGATTTCGCATCAAAAGCGTGTACCTGCGACACAGCCAATAGCATGACTGTCAAGATTGATTGTTTGATGAATACTCTTTTCATTTGATGATATGATTTATTTTGTTTGTTATCAATTCTTTCTGATAATGTGTTTCTTGCCATCATGAATATATAGTCCACTCTGCTGTGGAATATCTACCGACGTTCCCAGCAAGGTGTACCATCGCGCATCGCTACCAACTTGGTTGCCATCAGCCACAACAGCACACTCGCGTATAGCTGTATCATCACCATAGGTATAATCGAGAGGGACAGCGCAAGCTGCTGTGAGAGCTGTAGAAGCACCAAAGGCACAGGCCGACGAACTATAATCTACACCATTATACTGATAGTCCTCAGCAGATTTAGTCTGCCAGGCTGAATGACCAAACGACTGCGAATTCAGGTTATTATATGCATGAAAAGCATTACCTATAAGCCATTTCTGAGTATCAGCATCCTGATATTCACGGGCATACAAACCTGCATATCGCATCAGTATACCCTTGAAACCCTGAAAGTCACCATCAGCATTCTGGCATACATGCACTACACCATACTCATTGCACAACTCGCGCTTTGCAAATGCCAGAATACGGTCGGCATCCTGCTTATACCTATTATCTTTATAATGACGATACAGCAGAACTGCAGCACCCAGCATCGTTCCCTGATTGTAGGTCGATGCCCAAGTGTTGCGGCTCACCACCTTACTATTATCAGGATTAAACACCACACTGTCGTCAACGTGTCCCGTCACGGTATTAAACAGATATTGTCGCTGATTCTCATACAACTCACGGGCTTTCTCATAGTAACTTTCATCACCTGTAGCTGCCGCAATATAACAAGCAGCCACCTCGGCCGGACCATTGATACACGAATTTGAGCCATTACGGTCGCCCGACTTTTCTGCCCAGCGCAGCATGCCAATATAACCTAGATAGGCACGACTGTAAATCAGATCGAAATTACGTTTGGCATCATCCAGATACATCTGTCTCCCAGTGTTGTGATAGCCACGGATAGCAGCAATAATGAGCCACATCACATCGTCGTTGAAATCATAGCCAAACCAATCGTAGCCACTCACTACAGTACCACCGTTCCAACTTGCGCCCACATGATATCGCATATAGCGGTAGCACTGCTCATATAGAGTAAGCAACTCTGCATCCTTGGTAGCCTCATAGCAATCCAGTACGGCTTCCATCGTCTCGGCCTCACCCCAGCCACCATTCATAAAGGTGCGATAATTCTGCCCCTTGAACTGTACATACTGCTCCAGGAAACCATCAATCATTCGCCGACGAGCCGCGGCATCGAACATCTCCTGAGGTTCTACCTCAACAAAGCGCCAGTTCTGAGCTGTTATTCCTGTCAACGGCTGTGCACCATCGGTCATCGTTACCACACGCAGGTATTTCTTTTGCAACTTCAACTGATAAATATTCTGTGCCTCGTCGATAGGTACCAGTGTCCACGAACAAGGTTCCTTGCGCTGTGTAAGCGACATACTGCTGGCATCAAGATACTTGCCAGTATAAACATTACGCAACAGCATATTACCATTACCAGCGTCCAATACTGTCCACTGCTGGGCTGGTACATCTGTATCAGTCCATATCACAACCGCAGCCTTGTCGGCTTGTGAAGAGTTCTGCACAAAGAGCGACTTGTTTGCATTAGCATCAGGCACGATGCGATACGTCTTGCCAGGTTCGATTGCGGCCTGAATATTGCCTGCGGACATAGCCGCCATAAAAAAGAATAAAAACCGTTTCATTTATCTTTAGTCATCAATTGTTTTGTTTATTAGTTGAATGCAGGTGCAAAGTTAGCCCATTTCTCGCACACACGTATAATACATATAAAATGTATAAGCCATCTAGCACTTATACATTTCAACAAGCACTGATAATCAGGCACTTACATCATCACCTAGTCCAAGCTTGTATCAAACAATTCTAATGCACTAAAACAACAATGTCAGCCAGTTTGACACATTTTTCGCCCATCTTTGTCCACTTATACCTACCTTTGCAGCGCAAAAATAAGGTTTTAAACGGCCAAAAAATAAAAAAAAAATTCCAATTTACCTACATACCTACATAAAATTATCCAAAACCCGTATAAACACTGGGATTGTTGCGTTTTTCTACCTACATACAAACTACACTCAAACTACACTATAACTACATACTACCTACATGTTTTTAGAGTTTTACTAGGGGGAAGACAAATCTTAATAAACATCTCACAAAGTTTTTGCTTATTAGTATCTATAAAATTCTCTTGAGAATTTATACGTTTGCTAGGGAGTTAGCAATCGTTAGTACGTTACCAATTTTAAAATTCTCAAGAGAATTTCACCACAAGTCTTAATACTAATAGTTGCAAGTTGGGTAGAAAGTATGTTCCTGTAACCTTATAAGTAGCTTCTTACTCCCTAATAAATAGCTTTTCTCTTCCTAAAAAGCAACTTTTTGCTGCAAAAAAAGCCAGTTTCATGTAGGTAACATGTAGTTATAGTGTAGTTTGTATGTAGGTAGAATTTTGTATAAAACCCAGTGTATACGCGGGTTTCCAGAGATTTTATGTAGGTATGTAGGTAGAATCAGAAAAATCAAAATGAATTTTCCAATAAACAGAGAGCTAACACGGCCCAAGCGATACTTGTTTAAATAATTGACACATTTTACTTGGATAGTATTCATTTGGGAATACTTCAACGAACGCATTAAATAAATAACAACAGCGAGATTGGAAAGAATCCATATCTCGCTGTTATATTTTTGTTGTTGTAATACACGCGAAAACGTGTATATACTCAAAATACATTTAATATGCCTTATTTGGATCGTATTTTATAAAGATCTTACAATTCTGCCAATACCCAGAAGTAACTTCAAAACCAGTTGCGGTTTTGGCCAGTATAATTTGACTGCCACTTAATGAAAAATCGATTCCTCCATCAGTCCTGCGATTATAAGTCAAATGCTGGGGAGTACCATACGCAGCCATTTTTCCTCCATCTATCTGATAGATCTTATCCATTCCCTCTTTGCGAGCATCACCCTCATCATACAAGCCTGCACTCTGATAGAAATCTAAATGCAAATCATCCACTATATGAATAGTTGGAGGGCAATAGCCATATCCCCACATCTCCTCATCGCCTATTCCCATACTAAACCTTGGCCAATTATCCTTTGTCAACAAAGTGTCATTACAAAGATACCATCCCACAAGACCTTTTGAGCCATCATCCTCATCGTCTTTACCACACGATGTAAAACACATACTAGCAACGAAAACCGTTGCAAACAAAAGCACGCTCCAAATTTTTACTTTATTTTTCATTGTTTTTTATGTTTTATCCTTCGGCCCCTTCCCAGACAACATTATTGGAAAACATGCAGCGACGTGATGTCATTGCACCAAAAGCGTGGCCCCCTCATTGAACATACAGTATCAACAAACGCTTTTACTCCTATATCAGCCCTCTACCAGCCAACACTTACAAAGTGACTACGGCGCTGAGCTTGCAGAACGCTGTACCCTTCGGATCAAGGTTATACATTGCAAAGGTAACCAAAACTATTGAATATTTTGCAACGAAAGGACTAATTTAAGTAAAATTTAACAAACAGTCAATCAGAAGAATTTAACGATTTCATCAAGATCCTTTCTCTCTGGACGGTTCGGCTCTTCTGCTCGATAGCCCAAAGAAATAACAGCCATTATAGTCTCGCTCTCTGGGATGGCGAAGAGTTCTCTCAGTTTATCTGCATCACGCATACCCATAATAAGCGTATCGAAGCCCATAGCACGAGCCTTCAGTATCAGATAACAGTTACTCAGACCGTTATCGTATGCTCCCCAGCCGTCACCAACCTCATTGGTCTGATTGCCCTGGAAGAAACCGGACTTGCCACGCTCAAAGGTCGAGACGATAAGTACTGGTGCATTCTTGATTCGCTCCTTGTTATCCGATATTTCTGCCTCTCTACCTACAATACCTTTCATAAAAACATCGTTTTATTCAGCCGCGAAATTAACAATTTTATATTTCATGGCCAAACAAAAAGTGCTTTTTGTGATAAAACTTAACTATTGTGCCAGTAATTTGACACTAAAATACGGCAATAAGCCGTTCTATTCCACATCTCTGAACAGGTCGTCCATTGTCACTCCACGTAGGACAACATCGCTATATTTGTTGCGTTTCAGCCCGTATGTAGTAACCATCGTAGTATGAAGCGACTTACGTGTCCCTGTCAAAGCACGGAAAGTTTCCTTGCGTGAGTTTAGCCGCTCGGCATAGTCCTGGCTAATGGCATAAGCATCTGTAGAGAACTTACACTCACAGAGATTGACAGTCTCGTCACGACGGTCAATAATCAAATCAATCTGTGTGCCTTTATGCTGTGTACCGTCTCTGTCTGTGAATGCTTTGCATGACCAAGAACAGACTTCGCTCAAGACACCACTGATTCCCAACTTCTGTTTGATTTGTGGGATATGGTGCAGACAGACTTGTTCGAATGCATATCCCTGCCATGTCGTCCGGCGTGGATTGTCCTGCATGTTGCTCCAGAAATGGCTATCCTGACCACTGAACTTGCTGACGAATTGTAAATGGAACAGAGAGAACAGGTCTATCAACTGGTACATCTGTCCACGGTCTTTATTCCCGAATGCCGCATATTGCCGCAAAAAGTCACACTTGCACAGATTGTCAAGCACTTCTGTCAGAAAACCGCCATCTTCCATCTTCATCGCTTCCTGTATATCCTGCCGGCTCATACCAACAGAGCTGTTGGCAAGCAACTCTACGACAGAACGGTAAACTTTGGAGTTACGGAACAGCGACCGGAAGATAAAGTCATACTCAGTACGTAGGGCAGCTCCTTCCTGAAAGAACAGGTGGTCGATATTCTCGTTGAGCGACAGATTACCTTCCAACATATCTATATAATAAGGTATGCCTCCCATCGTCATATAAGCCTCTGTGACTTGGTACATCTCCCAGTCAACGCCCTTACTCTTCAAAAACTGCTGAGTCTCATAGAGTGTAAACGGACGAAGATATATCTGACGGTTCACACGGCCATGCATACCTCCCTTGTCACCGATGAACTTAGAGAGCATCCATGTCGTAGCAGAGCCGCAGACGAAAAGTTTCAATCCTGAAACAGATGATGCCCAACTGTTCCAGAAATAACTGAAAGCAGAGAGGAAGCCGGACTTAGGAGTGTCCATCCAGGGTAACTCGTCAAGAAACACCACTACACGCTCTTTATGAAGTGATGATATATACTCCCTTAGAGCGTCAAATGCTTCATACCAGTCCTTGGGCTTACGCAGTTTGCGGCCGGAGTACCTCTCCAACTCCTTCTTAAATAGAGTTAGTTGTGTACTTCGTGGTGTCTCGAAAGAACCTGTAAAGTAGAAGTCAAACGTTTCATCGAAACATTGTTTGATGAGATAAGTCTTGCCGACACGTCTGCGCCCATAGACGGCCACAAGTTCAGCCTTAGGGGATTCATAGTACTCCCTAATCAAATCTTGTTCATGCCGTCGTCCGATAATTGTAGTCTTATAGTCCATAATTTTCGAATTTTGCTGCAAATTTACAAAAAACTCGCGATACCACTTCCGAAACGCCTTTTTTTTTTACGTAACGGAAGTAAAATCGCCACTCGGTAGTGCCATCTATCATCATTTATTCATTACCCATTTCATTTGAAGAATTGCGTAAAAGCCTTAACAGTAAAGATGTGATCGGCAGTACTGCCCGTTTCCCTGCAACTATGCATGGCAAGGATGGCATTGCCCATATCGACACCTCTCAGGGGAATTGACGAAGCCAGAATATTTCCCAATGTACTGCCTCCTGCTACGTCGGAGTGATTGACAAATCGCTGACAGGGAACACCTGCCTCTCTGCAGATCTCAGCAAATACGGCAGCTGATACGGCATCGCTGGCATATTTCTGAGCGGCATTGAACTTGATGACTGGCCCGCCTCCCAGAACGGGATGGTTCGTAGGGTCGTACTTCTCGCTATAATTAGGATGCCAGGCATGGGCATTGTCGGCAGAAATCATAAATGCCCGTTCTACGGCTTGATAGAAGGCTTCGATTGAGCGAGAGCAGAGTGATGCTTGCATCGACTCTGTCGAGCGTGAGGAGCCTCGACCTTTGGTCAATGCTTCCTCACTTCCACTCTGAGCCATAGCGATACGCTTCAGCATCATTGAGAGGAAAGGACTGCCCGCGCCCTGCTTGGTTTGCGAACCGGTTTCTTCGTTGTCGAAGATGGCCAGCACCTTTGTGGCATCTGTAGTCTCTGTGGCAATCATCGCTTCCAAGCCAGCAAAGCACATCGAGAGATCGTCCAAGCGTCCAGAAGAGATAAACTCATCGTGAACGCCGAAGGTGCATGCGGGTGTAGCATCAGCCAGATAAAGGTCGAAGTCGAGAATTACGTCCTGACTGATTCCCAACTCCGTGCAGATGACATTCATCAGCAGATTGCCCCGTTCGAGCTCACTCGTCACGATGCCCAGTATCGGCAGCATATCCTTCTGCTTGCTCAGTTTCACTCCATCATTCACCTGACGGTTGAAGTGGATGGCAAGGTTGCTGATCTGTAGTAGGGGGCGTTTGACATGAAGCAACAACGTCTTTGGATTGAGCGCATTCTCTCCACGCACTATCACTCGTCCGGCTATCGTCAGCGGACGGTCGAACCATGTCGACATGATAGGTCCGCCATACACCTCTGTATTCAATTTCACGATACCACCCTCACACAGTATTTCGGCATTGGGTTTGATACGGAACGTAGGTGAGTCGCAGTGGGCACAAATCATCTTGAACCCAGCTTCAGCCATCGACTTGCGTCCGATATGGAAGGCATAGACAGAAGAGTCGTTCTTCGTCACATAGAATTTGTCACCAGCCTTTACCTCGCCTAGAGACTCACGAGGGTCAAAGCGTCGATAACCAGTTTGCTCCAGTTCGCTGGCGATATTCCTTGCTGCCAGAAAGTTCACTGGCGAAACATCCAAGAAATGTAATAATCGTTTTACCATATCATTCAATTACAGATATTCTCATTCAATTTCATCTAAAGGTATGTCGGCACTTCTGGTGCACAAAATAAGAGGATGATAGAGTTTCTCTTTGTTACCCCATCATCCTCTTATTTAGATAGCTATTTATAGTTTTATTAAAACCCAAATGCTTAATACTCATCCTCGTTGAAGTTTAAAGCACATACTGAGTACCAGCGAGTTACAGTGCTCCGTGCCATTATTGTTCCACTAATTTTAGACACAGAATTAAAAGTTTATGCCAAGAGTTTCTTCACAATCTCAGAGATGACTCGACCATCAGCCTTTCCTGCCAACTGCTTGCTGGCAGTGCCCATTACCTTTCCCATCTCCTTCATGCTTGTGGCTCCCACTTCAGCAATAATCTTCATCACCTCTGCCTCAATCTCCTCATGGGAAAGTTGTTTCGGCAAATAACTCTCAAGTACCTCCACCTGTGCCAACTCTGCATCAGCCAGATCTTGACGCCCTGCTTGTGTGTAGGTCGTTGCTGTTTCCTTGCCCTGCTTGGCCAGTTTTGAGATAATCTTCAATGCATCAGCATCAGCCAATGTGTCGTTGGCTCCATGTCGCGAGCCTTCATTGCGGACTTGATGTCCTCGCTAATCTGATCGAATAAAGTCATAATGCTATTATTTTAACCTTAACATGATGCAAAGATACAGTATTTTTTTCTTATCAATCCCTTTTTACGTGAAGTCTTATACTTTTTTAGCGATTTCATTAAGTGGAGTAGTTTGCACTTTCTTGCGAAAAGACTCGAAATAGTAACACTGCTCTAACAAATATTCATCAGTCATACACTATAAACTATAAATTCGACAGACAACCACACTTATACTTTATTTGAGCTTCAACTTCTACAAATCTCATTCAGAGTCATAGCTACTTCACTCAGAGTAGTGAACGTATAACCGTTCTCTCTGGGTCTTCCCTTTATCAAAAGTACTTTAGCCATATCTCCAAATCATAAAGTATTGTAATAGTGAGTGCAGAAATACGAAAAAGTGGGGAATTATCCGTACCTTTGCCAATAGTTTTAATATGTTTTGTGAAATGACCCTACAAGAAGCAATAGAAGCCCGCCATAGTGTAAGGGCATACAAGGAACTGCCGTTGGCTGAAGATGTAGTAAAGGTGCTAAAAGAGCAGATTGCTGTTTTAAATATACCACATAGGGTATAAATTACTTATATTTGCGATTATTTATACCCGAATTGGTATATTATTCATAATAATTATGTATCTTTGCACCCGTTAAGGTATAATAATTGTTATGAGTTTATCAGAACACATTAAACAAAAACGTAAGAAAAACGGCCTTTCTCAAGTTGAGTTGGCAGAGAGGGCTGGAGTGGGGCTTAGGTTCGTAAGGGATCTCGAGCAAGGTAAGCAGACCCTGAGAATGGATAAGGTAAATGATGTTCTTGCCTTGTTTGGAGAACACCTTGGACCTATAAAAACTGATATGGCATGAAACAGGCTGGTATCTATGTCAACGATGTCTTCTGTGGAATCCTCACTGAGGATGAAGAGGGTTATCATTTCTGCTATGAAAAGGATTATCTTGCCAGTCAGGGCGCAGTCCCAATAAGTCCTACTATGCCACTGACCGAACAGCAGTATGATAAGGAAATGATGTTTCCAGTCTTCGACGGACTCATCCCTGAAGGCTGGCTCTTGGATATCGCATCCACATCTTGGAAAATCGACCCTCGCGACAGGATGTCACTCTTGATGGCTTGTTGCAAAGACTGCATAGGAAACATTAGCGTAAAACCATTGGAACATGAGTAAGTGTCTGTATTGTTATCAGGAATTGGAAAAAGGTCAGGTGGATTTTCATCCCAGCTGTGCCCGTAAATTCTTCGGTAGTGCAATAGTGCCTGTGTTTCCCTATACGCGGGATAATATGTCTGAACTGGCCAGGCAGGTGATTCGAGCCAGCGTGTCGGTTACTGGTGTGCAGGCTAAGATGTCGCTCGACGTGAATCGTGGCGGCAAGAATGAACCAGCAAAATTCACCATTGTAGGTCTTTGGGGGAAGTATATATTTAAGCCGCAAAGCGCAAAATATCCACATCTTCCAGAACTTGAAGACCTCACGATGAAAATGGCAGAAGTCGCACATATTCGTACTGCGCGCCACACACTTATCCGGCTCGCTGACGGCGAATTGGGCTATCTGACGCTCAGAATGGACCGCGGAAAGAGAAATGAGAAGATTTCCATGCTGGATATGTGCCAACTGACCAATCGACTCACTGAGCACAAGTACTACGGCACTTATCAACAATTAGCAGAAACCATCAAGAAGTACTCATCGGCACCCATGCTTGATGTTCAACGCTTTTGGGAGCTGGTGTTGTTCTCATGGATGACTGGAAATTCAGACATGCATTGCAAGAACTTTTCTCTGATAGACACTGGGAATGGAGAGTATGTCCTATCACCTGCCTATGATTTGTTAGCAGTATTGCTAGCTGACCCTGCCGATACAGAAGAAATGGCAATGAGCTTTTCCGTGGGAGGGAGAAAAAGTGGCTTTGATCGCAATACTTTCATGACAGCATTCGTCGAAAGCGGTATTCCTGTTTCCAGATCAGAGAAGATGATAGAACAAATGAAAACACATCTCCCCAAATGGAAAGAGCTCATCAGCCAGTCATTTCTGCCAGAGAAGATGAAGGCTGACTATAATACTTTACTTGACAAAAGGAATGACGCTTTGGATGTTACTAAATAAGAAATAAGCGAAGTAACTTGAATGCTACTTCGCTTGTTTTTAATACTCATCCTCGTTGAAAACTTGATTTCCGACGATTCTATACTGATTTTCAATTACTTGCATCATAATTAACTATTTTTAGCCAAATAAACCGCACGGCCTGAGGAGGTCAAAGGCGATTCATTGGTGAGTTCGACAAACTTATTATCTGTGTGCAAAGATACAAA
>CACWMK010000008.1 GCA_902761905.1 uncultured Prevotellaceae bacterium | reverse complement strand
TAAACTTTCGCCCACGCAGCAGGAGAAAATACTGCAGATAGTATCTCAGTACGGCCCCCTCGACGGCATCAAATTTGATCACTATAAAATAGAATGGGATTTTGAATAGTAAAAGAGGATGTGGCAATAACGTCACATCCTCTTTTTTCCTGTGGGTGCTGATGGATTCGAACCACCGAAGTCGAAAGACAGCAGATTTACAGTCTGCCCCATTTGGCCACTCTGGAAAACACCCTTGTTTTGAAATCGGGTGCAAAGGTACTAATAATTTCTGATTCCCACAAATTTTCGGAGAGAAAAATCTCCAAAAAGTTGAAATATCTTAAGAAATGGCCGTAAAATTTGGCGTTTTGCAATAATTCTACTATATTTGCAACATCAAAACAATCACAAAAATAAACGTATAAAAGTATGAAGGATTTTAATTTCTACGCACCTACAGAGGTGGTATTCGGAGAACATAGTGAAGAACAAGTAGCTACACTGGTGAAGAAGTATGGTGGCAAGAAAGTGCTGGTACACTATGGTGGACAGAGCGCCAAGCGTTCGGGTCTGCTGGATAAGATATGTGGACTGCTAAGCGACGGCGGTGTGGAGTATCTGACACTAGGCGGAGTGGTACCCAACCCACGACTCTCACTGGCTCAGCAGGGTATCGAGCTCTGTCGCAAGGAGGGTATCGACTTTATCCTGGCCGTGGGTGGCGGTAGCGTGATCGACTCGGCCAAGTGTATCGCCTACGGTGTGCCTTTCGAGGGCAACGTGTGGGATATCTACATGGGCAAGGCCGAACCTAAGACGATGTTGCCCGTGGCAGCGGTGCTTACCATCCCTGCCGCTGGTAGCGAGATGAGCGAGAGCTCTGTTATCACCAACGAGGATGGCGATATAAAGGTGGGCTACAGCAACAATCTGAGTCGCCCGAAGTTTGCTATCCTGAATCCTCGTCGTACCATGACGCTGCCTCCTTATCAGACAGCAGCTGGAGTGACCGATATGATGATGCACACCATGGAGCGCTATTTTACCAAGGATGATGATATGGACTTCACCACCGATCTAGCCGAGGCTGCGCTGCGTAGTATCAAGAACGCCGTATTCCCTGTACTGAAGAATCCTGAGGACTATCGCTACCGTGCACAGATAATGTGGGGCGGAAGTCTGATGCACAACGACCTGACTGGCTGCGGCGCTACAGGCGACTGGGCTACACACCAGCTGGAGCACGAGCTCAGTGCCATGTTCGATGTGACCCATGGTGCCGGTCTGGCAGCCGTCTGGCCAAGTTGGGCCCGCTACACCATGCACGAGAATCTGCGCCGATTTGTGCGTTTCGCAGTAAACGTGATGGATGTGCCCAACGAC
Organism: uncultured Prevotellaceae bacterium; assembly: GCA_902761905.1. Classification (GTDB taxonomy): domain Bacteria; phylum Bacteroidota; class Bacteroidia; order Bacteroidales; family Bacteroidaceae; genus Prevotella. The sequence continues at coordinate 65,134 of CACWMK010000008.1, read as the reverse complement.
TTTACCGATCCAGAAGGCACTGCCGAGAAGGGTATACAGGCCATGGAGCGATTCTACCACGCCATCGGCATGCCTATCAACATAAAGGAACTGATAGGTAAGGACATCAGCGATGATGAGATAAAGGAGATGGTACGCAAGTGTAGTCGCGACAACACGATTACCTGTGGTAACCTGAAGGTGCTGAAGGCCGAGGATATGGAGGCAATCTACAAAATGGCCAGAGGATGAGAATATTAATAATAGGTGGGACAGGCACCATATCGAGTGCCATCACCCGACAGCTTGCTGCGAGCGGCCACGACCTGTGGCTGCTTAATCGCGGCAACCGCAAGGACGAAGTGCCTGCGAATGTAAAGCAGATCATCGCTGATATCGATGATACCGACAACGTGCTGCGACAGATAGGCGACACTACGTTTGACGCCGTGTGCGAGTTTATCGGATTTGTGCCAGCACAGGTGGAGCGCGATATACGATTGTTTAAAGGACGCACCCGTCAGTATGTGTATATCTCGTCGGCTTCGGCTTACAACAAGCCCGCTGCCAGTCACGTCATCACCGAGGGAACCACGCTGGCCAACCCCTACTGGGAGTACTCGCGCAACAAGATAGCCTGCGAAGAACTGCTGCTGAGGGAGTATCGCGAGAACGGATTCCCCATCACCATCGTGCGACCCTCGCACACCTACTGCGAACGTGGCGTACCAGTAAGCGTGCATGGACCTAAGGGGTCGTGGCAGGTACTGAAACGAATGATGGAGGGCAAGCAGGTGCTGCTGAACGGCGACGGTTCATCGCTGTGGACTCTGACATGGAACGAGGACTTTGCCCGCGGATTCATCGGACTACTGGGCAATCCCAAAGCTATCGGCGAGGCATTCCAGATAATGAGCGACGAACAGCTGACGTGGAATCAGATATACCAATGCGTGGCCAATGCACTCGGTGTGGAGCTGCGTCCATACTATGTAGCTTCTGAATTCCTTGCTGCCACTTCGCCTAAGGAGTGGGATTTTACAGGCAATCTGCTTGGCGACAAGAGCGTATGCGTGGAGTTTGACTGCAGTAAGTTGAAACGTGCAGTGCCAGGATTTAAGTGCACTACCCGATTCGACGAGGGCGTGCGCCGCTGCGTAGAGCATATCCTGGCCCACCCCGAGCTTCAGGTAGAAGACCCTGAGTTTGATGCATGGTGCGACCGGGTGATCGATGCGCAAGAGAAAGCGCGATTAGCACTTATATAATATAGGTATAAGCAAATTTCCGCGAGAATCTTTGTGATTTTCGCGGATTCTTTGTACCTTTGCAGCCAAAAATGTAGAGATTATGGAGTCAAAACTGGTAATTTACAATACTCTGACGCGACAGAAGGAGCGTTTCGAGCCGCTTCACGCCCCCAACGTGGGCATGTATGTGTGCGGACCAACGGTGTATGGCGATCCCCATCTGGGACACGCCCGCCCTGCCATTACATTCGACCTGGTGTTCCGATATCTGAAGCATCTGGGTTATAAAGTAAGGTACGTGCGTAATATCACAGACGTAGGTCATCTGGAGCACGATGCCGACGAGGGTGAGGACAAGATTGCCAAGAAGGCTCGTCTGGAGCAGCTTGAGCCAATGGAGATAGCACAGTACTACACCAACCGCTATCATGCGGCTATGGATGCTCTGAATGTGCTGCGCCCATCTATCGAGCCACACGCTACTGGTCACATCATCGAGCAGCAGCAGCTGGTTCAGCAGATTCTGGACAACGGCTTTGCCTACGAGAGCAACGGCTCTATCTACTTCGACATCGAGGCTTACAACAAGAAGTTCCAGTATGGCATCCTCTCAGGTCGCAGTCTTGAGAACGTGAAGGACGCCAGCCGCGAACTGGACGGTGTAGGCGAGAAGCACAACCAGGCTGACTTTGCTCTGTGGAAGAAGGCTCAGCCAGAGCACATCATGCGCTGGCCAAGCCCCTGGAGCGACGGATTCCCCGGTTGGCACTGTGAGTGCACAGCTATGGGCCGCAAGTATCTGGGCGAGGAGTTTGATATCCACGGAGGTGGTATGGATCTGGTATTCCCACACCACGAGTGCGAGATAGCACAGGCTCAGGCTTCGATGGGTCATCCTGCAGTGAAATACTGGATGCACAACAATATGCTGACCATCAACGGACAGAAGATGGGTAAGTCGTATAACAACTTCATCACGCTGGAGCAGTTCTTCACTGGTAATCATCCGCTGCTGAAGAAGGCTTACAGCCCAATGACCATCCGTTTCTTTGTGCTGAGCGCTCACTACCGCGGAACAGTTGACTTCTCGAACGAGGCTCTTGAGGCTGCAGAGAAGGGACTGGAGAAGATGATGAACGCTATTGCTGACCTGGAGCGTGTTCAGGTAGCCGACAAGTGCGATGCCGAGACAGAGAAGGTGGTTAAGGCACTGCGCCAGAAGTGCTACGACGCAATGAACGACGACCTTGCCACACCGCAGGTTATCAGCGCCCTGTTCGAGGCTTGCACCGTAGTAAACAAGCTTACCGACCACAAGGCAACCATCTGCGCCGAGTGTCTGCAGGAACTGAAAGACACCATGCACCTCTTCGCTGAGGACATACTTGGTCTGAAGGCAGAGAAGAGCGGCACCAACGATGAGCGCGAGGCTGCTTTCGGCAAGGTGATGGATATGGTTCTGGAACTGCGCGCTAAGGCCAAGGCTGATAAGGACTGGGCCACCAGCGACAAGATTCGCGACGAGCTTGCAGCTGCCGGTTTCGAGGTGAAGGACACCAAGGATGGTGTAACCTGGAAACTGAACAAATGACGATAAAACTGCATAAATACGGTATAGGAATCCCCGCTCAACGGCTGTTGGGCGGGGATTTTTGCTAAAATACTATTCTTATGGTATGCAATATGACATTTGAAGGGGATTGTGGGTGATGCAAAAACATCGTACCTTTGCACCCAGAATCATTAATTATCACAAATAAACAAAAAAGGTATGAAAAAAGTAGTATTAGCCATAGCAGTTTTACTGAGTCTCGGCACCAGCCATAGCTGGGCTGAGGAGACATCGACCAATGCCAGCAGCGTGCGTTATGTAAAAGCTCCCCGCTTTGCCCGCCCACTGGTAGAAAAGTGGATCAGCGAATATGCCAAGACACAGCCCAACGTTGAGTTCCAGGTAGCCAAGGGCGCTCAAGCCAGTATCGATTTAAATGTAGTTTTTGACAACCAGGATAAAGAGAGAGAAGAGTTTAGCCACGTTGTTTATTTCGGAGAGTTCGCCGTGCTGCCTATCACAGCCAGCGGCAGCGAAGCTGCCAAAGTGCTGGAAGGCAAGCACCTGAACTCAAAGAAACTGAAGCAACTTTACTTCCTTAACGACGATTTTGACGAGGATGTAAAAAAAATCAAGCAGTTCGAGAAACTCGTTATCTATAGCGGTAGTAATGCTTCATCAGTTGCTTCATCTTTCGCTCACAACTTTGGCGAGGAGAGCAGCAATTTCCGCGGCAAGCGCATCTCAGGCGACGACCTGTTCCTGAACACCGCTCTGGCAAAGGATCCTTTAGGTGTATCATTCAATGCATTGCCAAACATCTTCGATCTGAAAAGTCGCCACATCAAGTCCGACCTGACCATCATCGGCATCGACGTGAAGAAGAATCTGGAAGAAAGTTTCTCTGACAAAGCCACACTAGACGAACTGATCAGCGTGTTGGAGAATGGTAAAGTACAGGAGGTGGCCATCGAGAAAGTGGGTCTGCAGTACAATGCCAACGACGATGCCACAGCCCTGTTCCTGCAGTGGGTGCTAACCAACGGTGTGAAATACAATCACGAGTACGGACTGCTGAACCTGGACAACAAACTGACCCAAGTACAGATAGACAAAGTAAAAACTGAATTTACTGCACAAAAATAGTCATTAAAATCACAACTTCCCCAAGTAGTTATGTAGTCATCGCTCTCCCCCGGCTACATAACTATGAGGAAGTTGTTCAAACACGAAACTTGAATCATTTAAATCAATATTAGTTTTTTTATGAAAAAAAGATTGTTAGTTGCAACGCTCGTTGCAATCGGGCCCTTATTGGCCTTAGCCCAGAATGTGATAACAGGTCGTGTAATCGACGCCAAGACAGGCGAGCCCCTGATTGGCGCATCGGTGATAGTAAAGACCGACAGACAAGGAGTGGCTACCGATGCAGACGGGAACTTCAGTCTGACGACAAAGAAAGAGTTCCCCCTGACACTCCACCTCGACTTTATAGGCTATCGCGGCCTCGACCTGGACGTCTACGACAACTCAGAGCCTGTAGAAATCAAGCTCCAAGAGAATTATCGTTTCACCGAAGAAATCGTAGTCATCGGCTACGGCCAGCAGAAGAAGGGAGAACTGACAGGAGCTATTACATCAGTAAATGTAGATAACCTGAAAAGCATTTCCGCATCCTCATTCAATTCGGCCCTAGCCGGTAGTGTTGCGGGCGTACAAGTGACTCCCACCTCGGGCGCTCCTGGCGGCGGAGTAAGTATCAGAGTTCGCGGAAACAGCTCTGTACAAGGCGGCAACGAACCCCTCTATGTAATCGACGGATTCCCCGTGTATGGCGAGACATTCTCTCAGCTGAATCCCGGCGACATAAAAAGCATAAACATCCTGAAAGACGCAGCTGCTACAGCCATCTATGGTTCAAGAGGTGCAAACGGCGTGGTAATCGTGACGACAAACAGCGGCAGCTACAAACAGAAAGTACAGATTACTTACGACGGAAGCATTGGTATACAGAGTCTTCGCAAGAAAATAGATGTGCTAAATGCCAAAGAGTTTGCCACACTACGTAATGATGCCCTTTTTGACACAAACCCAAGCAAGGGAAAATATCAATACCTGTCGCAAGCAGAAATCGATCAGCTTGGAAACGGCACAGACTGGCAGGACGAAGCATTCCGCACAGCACCTATCACCAATCATCAGCTTACACTCTCAGGTGGCGGCGAAAACATAAGATACAGTGTATCAGGCAGCTATTTCGACCAAGAAGGTATCATTCGCAATTCCGGATTCAAGCGCTTCACTGTTCGTACTAATCTCGATATAAAACTAAGCAACAGACTGAAAGTAGGAATAAACCTGAACGGCAACAAGACTGACACAAACAATGCTCCATCGGGCATCGTTTCATCACTGTTGCTCATGCCACCTACTGCAACCATCTACGATAGCGATGGCTCGTACACCTTGCGCAATCCATTTGAGAACGTATTCTCAAACCCAATAGCCTCTATCAACGAGCGCACCAACAAGGCCCGCCGATACTATGTACTGGCAAGCACCTACGCCGAGTGGGAAATCATCAAGAATCTGAAATTAAAGGTATCCTTCGGCGCCAATATCTCGAACACGAAAAACATGAGCTATGTCCCCTCGTACATCTATGATGGTGCGTCAAGCAATGGAACTGCATCAATTTCTTCGTCGGATGCCTATTCGTGGCTGAACGAGAACACACTTACCTACGACCTCAACATCGGAAAGAATCACGCGTTTAACTTCCTGATTGGATTCACCCAGCAGGAGAACAGAAACGAATCGTTTGGAGCTGGAAGCAACAACTTTGTGACAGATGATCTGCTGTATAACAGCCTTGGAAGCGGTTCTGTAATATCATCTCCATCATCTTCGGCTTCTAAACATGCGCTCATCTCTTATCTCGGTAGAATAAACTATAATTACAAAGAGAGATACTATCTGTCTGCAAGTCTGAGAAGCGATGGTTCTTCACGTTTCGGCCAGGAAAGGAAGTGGGGCGTATTCCCTTCAATCGGTACATCATGGAACGTGGCCAACGAGCAGTTCTTCCGCAATCTGAGCAACTCAATCAGCAGTCTGAAACTCCGTCTGAGCTACGGTGTGACCGGTAACCAGGAAATCGGTAACTACCAGTCACTCTCCACACTGTCAAGTTCTCGATATTTGTTTAACGATGCTACAGCCATCGGATTCAGCCCAGACCGTATATCAAATGCAGAACTTGGCTGGGAGACCACACGCCAGTATGACGCTGGACTCGATGTCAGCTTCTTCAAAGACCGACTGAACTTTGTATTTGACGTGTATTATAAAAAGACAACCGACCTGCTGCTTAACGTAAACATTCCTTGGTCAACAGGCTATTCAAGCTCGCTCCAGAACTATGGTTCTGTATCAAACAAGGGACTTGAATTTACTGTAAACAGCAAGAACTTCGTCGGAAAGTTCAACTGGGATACTTCAGCCAATATCTCTTTCAACCGCAACAAAGTGCTAAAACTTGGAGGAGGCGTAGACTCTTACATCAGCAACGGATATATCGTTAAGGTTGGCGAGCCACTGGGACTGTTTTACGGTTGTGTAACTGATGGTGTGCTCCAAGCAGGAGAAGAAGAAGCCAAAGGTAAGTTTACAGGTCAAGGCACTCCCAAGGCAGGTGATCTGCTATACAAGGACATAGATGAGGATGGAACATTTGTAAGTTCTTCCGACCGTGAGATTATCGGTAAAGCCCAGCCCGACTTCATATTTGGTATAAATAACACCTTCTCATACGCAGGATTCGATCTTAACGTATTCCTTCACGGAGTAATAGGTAATGACATACACAATGCCAACAAGCAGCAATTGGAGCTGTTCAGTGGCCAGCAAAACGCAGATATCACGGCAACACAGCGCTGGACGGAGAGCAATCCAAGCTTGACAATCCCCAGAGCAAAACTTGATCCGGCTCAGATTGTTTCCAGTCGCTTTATCGAGAATGGCTCATTTGTACGTTTGAAGAATCTGTCGTTAGGCTATACATTCGGTCAGAATGTAACAAAATCTCTCGGCATCAGCAGCCTGCGCCTCTATGCATCTGCCACAAATCTGCTCACATGGACTAATTACAGCGGATTTGACCCAGAAGTTACTTCAGGTTCAAACACAGAACGCCAGGGATATGACTCCGGCATCTATCCAGTAGCCCGCTCCTACAATTTTGGTGTTACAATTAAATTCTAATCAATAAAAAAGTGTAGTTATGAAGAATCCATTAAAAATTACGATAGGTCTCAGCATCCTAACATTAGTATCTTGCATTGGTTTGGAAGAGAAACCACAGTCAAGCCTGGTCAGTCAGCAGTTTTATAAAACAGAAGCAGATGCCATTGCTGCGGTGAATGCTGTTTATGCTGATTTGAATCCCAGTGGTCAGAGTCTATACAATTCTTTGTTCCAGATTGGTGTTGAAATGGCTACAGATGATTATATGGCAGGCCCACGAGCCAGAAACGCTCATGTTCGCGCTATCTCATCCTTAATCCACGACTCATCAAATGATCGCATGCAGGAGTTATGGCGTCAAAGCTATGCAGCCATAAAGGATGCTAATGCAGCAATTGATCAAATCGAAACAATCTCATCAGACAATATCAACGAGGCAATCCGACAGCGCACCATTAATGAGGCTAAATTTTTACGCGCCTTGAACTATTTCAATCTTGTCCGATGGTTTGGAGACGTTCCCCTGATACTGCATGAGACATCAACTCTTGATCCTGAGAGAATCAACGTATCACAAGCTAGTGAGTCTGAAGTGTATGCTCAAATCGAACAAGATCTTAAAGATGCAGAGAATCTGCCTGTAGAATATACTTCTGCCGACTTAGGTAGAGCGACATCAGGTGCAGCAAAGACCGTACTCTCAAAGGTCTATCTTACCCAGGAAAAATGGCAACAAGCAGCCCAAAAGGCAAAAGAGGTAATAGATGGGGGGAAATACAAGCTGTTTGATGATTATGCAGATGTATTCAATGTGGACAAAGAGAACTCGATAGAACATATCTTCTCAATACAGTTCAAGGGCAATGCCAATTTTCGTGGAAATTCATTAGCCAGCCGTTCGGCACCTTACGAACCCGAAGGAGTAAACGGCGACTATGCCGACGAGTTGAATGTAGCTGGCGGACTGTTTCAAAGCTATCGGAAAGAGGACCGACGCTTAGAGGTGAACTTTATCACAGAGATGACAAGCCCTGTATCCGGAAAGTTATATATTCTGAGCGAACCACACTTCAATATGTACTACGATAATACATGTGTTGGAGCACAAGGCCAGTCATCAATTAATTTGCCCTTAGTGCGCTATGCAGAGGTTCTGCTTATCTATGCCGAAGCATTAAACGAGCTCGATGGTCCATCGGATGCAACATACGATGCTGTGGATCAGGTACGCAGGCGTGCAGGCATCCCGGCACTGAAGGAAATAACACCGAATCTCACTCAGGAGTCGTTCAGAGATTCTGTATTCGAAGAGCGTCGCAAAGAGTTTGTATATCAATACCACAGATGGTTTGACCTCGTTCGTCGCGGAGCTGACTATTATATCAAAACCTTAAAAGCAGCAGGAAAAGTAAATGCAGCTCCACGCCACTTGCATTTTCCTATTCCTCAGCGCGAATTAGATTTGAACCCGAACCTCAAACAAAACCCTGACTGGGTGAAGTATTAATCATAAATTGTAGTAGAAATGAAAACAATGAATCTTGTTGCTACAGGGCTGGCCACCCTTACAGGTGCAATAACAGCACATGCACAAAAGTCGTCAGAACGGCCAAACATCATCATGATTATGGTTGATGACATGGGATTTTCTGACATATCACCATACGGTGGAACAGATGTCGAGACTCCCAACTTGCAAAGGCTGGCAGACGAAGGAATACGCTTCCGCCAGTTTTACAACAACTCCATTAGTGCTCCCACACGAGCATCACTAATAACAGGACAATATCAGCACAAGGCTGGTGTAGGCTATTTCAACACCAATCTTGGGTTGCCATCATATCAAGGATTCCTCAACCGTGAGTCACTGACTTTTGCCGAAGTGCTCCGCAATGCAGGATACACCACCCTTATGTCGGGAAAATGGCACGTGGGTGATGATAGAGACCAATGGCCCAATCAGCGAGGATTCGACCACTTCTTCGGATTCATTGGCGGCGCCAGCAACTACTATGACATAGGAGATGCAACAGGGCCTAACGCCGTGCCCCTAGTACTGGACAACCAGCCCGTCAGACTGACAAAAGAACAATATCTTACTCACGAGATAGCGAATCATGCCCTTGACTTCATCGATGATGCGAGCCAAAAGAAGAATCCTTTTTTCCTTTATCTAGCATTTAATGCTCCCCACTGGCCCCTACAGGCTCTGCCCGAAGATATCGCCAAATACCGTGGCCGCTACAGCATCGGATGGGACTCTCTGCGCCAGCGGCGTTACGAGAATGCCAAGCGAGTGGGCGTTGTTTCTAAAGATGCAGAAATAACTAGACGCGACAAAGAAGTACGCCTCTGGAATAAACTCACATACGATGAGCAAGAATTCTGGCAACGCAGACAAGAGGTTTATGCAGCAATGATAGACCGCGTAGATCAGGAGATTGGCCGATTGTTAGCTAAGCTGAAAGAAGTTGGCCGCTATGACAATACATTGATAGTATTTATCTCTGACAACGGCGCTCAAGGCGGAAACTCATTACGAGTATATACTAGTCGCACCACAGGCCCAGTAGGTTCACCGGGGTCTTATGAGGTACAAAACAGTAATTGGTCTCAAACAGGAAACTCGCCTTGGCGCAGTTATAAAGATGCGCCATACGAAGGAGGTATCAGCGCGCCATTCATTGCATGGTACCCCAAGAAAATCAACGGAGGCAGCATAGTTGACGGTATAGGTCATCTAATCGATATCGCTCCAACATTCTATGATATCGCCTCGGCCAAATATCCTGCAAGTTATAATGGAGTCAGCACTAATGCACTACCTGGCAAAAGTCTGCTGCCAGTACTCTATGGCAAGGCTAACGAGGTGGATCGTGGTGGAGAACCTCTGTTCTGGGAACGTTCCGGCAAGCAGGCTGTTCGCTTAGGGAAGTGGAAGTACGTTTCTCTCTATCCCAGCAACCGCGACGAACTGTACGATATTGAAAATGACCGTGCAGAGAATCATGACGTTGCAGCAGAACATCCGGAAATCGTAAAAGATTTGAAGGACCGTTATAAAAAATGGGCAAAAGATAATGGCGTTGTTGACTATCACATCCTGCGCCCAGTTAATAATAATCAAAATCAGACAAGACGATGAAAAAATCAGCATTTATCATTTCCGCTTTATCGGCAACGCTTGGCACAATGGCTCAGTCACGCCCGAACATAATTCTGATTGTTGCAGACGACATGGGATATTCCGACTTAGGAAGCTATGGGTCTGAGATTAGTACCCCAAATCTTGACAGGCTAGCTAATGAGGGAGTCAGATTCCAAGAGTTTTATAACAATTCAATTAGTGCTCCAACTCGTGCTTCACTTATCACTGGGCAATATCAGCATAAAGCTGGTGTTGGATATTTCAGCAATAATTTAGGTCTTCCTAGCTATCAAGGTTATATAAACAAAGAATCCCTGACTTTGGCAGAAGTTCTTCAAAATGAGGGATATAATACCTTCCACGCAGGCAAGTGGCACTTGTCTGGACGCGAGAACGGCACTCTTGTGAGTGAACCTCTAGACCGCGGTTTCAATCAGTCATACCAACTGCCATCAAATGGTTTCGGCTATTTCAAGAATGAAGGATATGCAACAAACCTGATTGGTGACAATGCAGTAAACTTCATTGCATCTACAGAAAGCTCTAACAAGCCTTTCTTCCTGTATTTAGCATTTACAGCTCCACACTGGCCTTTGCACGCATTAGAAGAAGATATCGCCAAATATCGTGGCAAATATGATATTGGATGGGACTCTCTGCGCATCCGCCGCTTTGAGCGTCAAAAGGCACTGGGCATCGTTGACAACAGCTACCAGCTATCTAAGAAGGATAATGACATTTACGAGTGGGATCGCCTGTCGTATGACCAACGCCACTTGTGGTCAAAGAAGATGGAAGTATATGCCGCTATGGTAGATCGCCTTGACCATAATGTAGGTCGTGTACTTGAGCAACTGGAAAAGTCAGGCAAAGCCGATAACACACTTATCGTCTTTCTATCTGACAACGGAGCCCCAGCAGAAGACTTAATTAAATGGCACGGTGGAGCCAGCCGTAATTCCGGACCTGTAGGCACATCTGGTTCCAACGAATCACAGAGCAAGAACTGGTCATATGCGTCAAATACTCCTTTCCGTGCATTCAAGGACTACCTTTATGAGGGTGGCATAAACACACCTTTCATCGCCTGGTATCCCAATAAAATAGGTAAAGGCAGAATTGTTAAGGGAACAGGACATATTATTGATCTTGCTCCAACCTTCTATCAGATAGCAAAAGCAAATTATCCCAAGAAATACAAATCAACCAAAACTAATGCCTTGCCTGGTGTCAGTTTACTGCCTGTTCTATATGGTCAGACGGACACTGTACAACGTTCGGCTCCCCTATGCTGGGAAAGAGCTGGCAATCGCGCCATCCGCTTTGGCAAATGGAAACTGACATCCCATTACCCAAGTCACGCATGGGAGCTATATGATCTATCTACCGATCATGGTGAGAGTCAGAATGTTGCATCCAAGCATCACGAGGTCGTAAGCCAGTTGTCAACACTCTACTTTAAATGGGCAGAGGAGAATGGAGTTGTAGAATTCAGCGAGATTGAGGATCGCGAACCAAAGATGATGAAGGATTTCCGCAAATCAAAAACACAGGATATACCTGCCTCTTTCGGAACTTTCGGTCGAAGATAGAAAAGGAAATATTATGAATAAGAAAAATATCATATTAACCGGATTTATGGCTCTATCGGCATGGACTGTAACCATTGCGCAAAGTACTCAAAGACAGCAAGAACAATCGCAACAGAATTACACTGAAACAGAAATATTCAAACGTCTGTCAAGAGTCAAAAAACCACAAATTTTGGATGTGCGTGATGCAAAAGAGTATGCAATAAGCCACATCAAAGGAGCTATCAATACAACACGTGACAATGCACATACAGATAGTATTATCGCAACGCTCGACCCAAATCTTCCTACACTCACCTACTCTAACGTAGGACGTGGACGCGGCGTAACACTAGCTGCAAAACTGAGGGAACGTGGATTTAAAGAAGTCTATCACCTTTCAGGTGGATTAGCAGGATGGGGTGGTGCCGGTTTACCCATTGAATCGGCAGCAACTGGAGAACGCACAGTGCCTACAGATAAATTTCATCAAGCTGTCAGTCAGAGTGATCTTCTTCTGGTAGAGTTCTCAACCATCCATTGCCCAGGATGCCTTCGTTTGAAGCCGATTTTAGCAGAACTTCAATACGAGCATAAGCAGATAGAGGTTATAAATGTTGATTTCGACGACAATGTGAACCTGTTCAAAGAAGAGAAGATCAAAGCTGTACCCATACTGCGCCTTTATAAAAAAGGAGAAATCGTTTGGGAACATTTAGGTTTTATAGAAAAATCTGTAATTGAGTCGGAAATTAATAAATTACTTTAAGGTCTTATGACAAAGATAAATATTTCAGAAGATTGGACTGCCACTATTGTCGGCCTGACATTTGTGGCAGCAGCACTCATACTATTTATTGCAGGAGGCGAGTTTATCATACCAGCCTGTTATAAATGGACAAACACGAAAGAGCTTTATTCTATATTCAATACAAGTAATATTCTGAATATCTTTCTATGGGGATTTGTTGCTTGGATTGCCACTGTCATCATTTTTGTGTTACAGGGCAAGTCTATAGCTGGTACTCGAGGCTTTGCAATGCTCTATCTGATAGCCGTCATAGCATCACTGATAGGTGGTAATGGTATAGTAAATGACCTAGGACTTGAAACAGTCATTTTCAGTCTAATCATTGGTCTCGTTATCAACAATATTTGGGGGACACCAGAATGGATAAAACCAGCACTGGCCTCTGAGTTATATGTGAAGGTAGGACTGATCTTTTTAGGGACTACCATTCTCTTCCAAGACTTATTGAAGTCAGGTGCACTCGGATTGATACAAGCCGTCGTCGTGGTGTTTACTGTATGGAATTTCGCCTTTTGGTTGTTCCGAAAGCTTAAACTTGACAAGGAACTATCGTTGATGATGGCCAGTGGAGTGAGTATCTGCGGTGTGGCAGCAGCCATCGCCAGTGCAGGAGCCATCAAAGGTGATTCCAAGAAACTTTCTTTCGTTGTTTCGCTAGTGCTGGTCATCGCCATACCTATGATTGTACTTATGCCATTCCTTGCCCATCTAATAGAACTCAATGATACACTCGCTGGTGCTTGGATTGGAGGTACTATAGACACAACAGGTGCAGTAGTAGCCACAGGAGCTCTGTTTGGCGAGGAAGCACTGAAAATCAGTACCATCGTAAAATTCTCACAAAACGTTCTGCTAGGGGTTGCAGCATTTGCAATTGCTATTTACTGGAACTTCACCCAGCAAACCGATCGTCGTGATTTGGAAGGAAAGAAACCCAGTGCAAAACTTTTGTGGAACCGATTCCCAAAGTTTGTGCTTGGCTTTGTGCTGGCATCGCTGTTTTTCTCTTTATTCTTTGCTGGTGAAGAATTCAAACCATTAGCAAAGTCGCTCAAAGCATTCCAAACACTATGGTTCACTTTAGGATTTGTATCAATAGGGTTGGAAACTAACTTCAGACAGCTTTGGAATTCTGAAAACAAAAAAGCCACCTTAGCTTTCATCGGTGCACAATCATTTAACATAGCCTTTACACTCGTCGTAGCTCTCATCGTATTTGGATTATAATGGAGATAACATAAAGATATTAAGGCTGATGGGCTCTAAGGCATTTTAACAAACTACTGCATCTTCTCACACAGAGCTGATGCAGTAGTTTATTTGATGAGGTAAAAAACGAGCAATCTATCACTTTTTGGCATAACAACCTATTATTCAGACAGTTAGTACAGGTGATAGATGTTGCATATCTATCACCAACCTACACTATTTGAAATACAGTGTTTAACTGCTTGAAAAATACCATACTCTTGTGATTTCTCATTTCAGAAAATATGCGTACCTTTGCAGCCAAGATTCTATATAAACATTAAACAAAAGATAAATGACTACCATAGCACCTTTTGCAAGTCCGCTATACGTGATGCTCAAACCTGCCGGATCGCTTTGCAATCTAGCATGCAAGTATTGCTATTATCTGGAGAAACAGAAATTATATCCTTTGGATAAATCAAAGGTTATCAGCGACGAGTTGCTGGAGGAATTCATTAAACAGTATATCGAGGCACAGACGATGCCTCAGGTGCTCTTTACCTGGCATGGAGGTGAAACGCTGATGCGCCCTATATCATTCTATAAGCGTGCTTTGGAACTTCAACAGCGCTATGCCCATGGGCGGCAGATTGATAACTGTATTCAAACTAACGGCACACTTCTTACGGATGAGTGGTGCGAGTTTTTCAAAGAGAACCATTTCCTGGTTGGTGTCTCGATAGATGGTCCTCAGGAGTTTCACGATGAGTATCGACGCACACGCCTGGGCAAGCCTTCATGGCGGGATGTGATGCGTGGAATACGGCTACTGAACAAGCATGGTGTAGAGTGGAATGCGCTGGCTGTCATCAATGATTTTAACGCTGACTATCCATTAGAGTTCTATCGCTTCTTTAAAGAGATTGGCTGCAAATATATTCAGTTTACCCCTGTGGTGGAACGAGTGGTAAAGCGAGCCGACGGACTTACGCTGGCACCTGGCTTGCAAGAAGGCGGCGAAGTGACTGATTTTTCAGTGTCGGCGGAACAATGGGGGCGTTTTCTGTGCACACTCTATGATGAGTGGGTGAAACAGGATGTTGGCGAGGTGTTTGTACAGTTGTTTGACGCCACGCTCGCCAATTGGACTGGTGTGGCTCCTGGTATCTGTTCGATGTCGGGCAAATGCGGGCATGCTGCAGTGATGGAGTTCAATGGAGACGTGTATTCATGTGACCATTTCGTATATCCAGAATATCGACTTGGAAATATCCGCCAACAAACGCTCACAAGTCTGATGTACAGTGAGAAGCAAAGGGCTTTCGGTCGAATCAAGACTGACACGCTACCCAGACAGTGTAAAGAGTGCCGATTCCAGTTTGCCTGTCATGGGGAATGCCCTAAGAACCGCTTCGTCCGTGACAGATATGGAGAACCAGGGCTCAACTACCTATGTGCAGGCTATCATCAGTTCTTTGAGCATGTAGCGGCTGATATGGACTTTATGAAGGCAGAGTTGGATGCCAAGCGTCCACCATCAAACATTATGTTTAAGAAACGCTAAAGAAATGGGTGTCGCAAATTTGTGACACCCATTTCTTTAATGCTTCTGATGCAATCCACATTCACGATGATCGGGCGATTCCCACCACCATCGTCCTGCGCGTACATCTTCGCCGGGTTGAATGGCACGTGTACAGGGTTCGCAACCGATACTGGGATAGCCTCGATCATGAAGTTTGTTATAAGGAACATGATGCTGCTTGATATAGTCCCACACCTGCTGTTCCGTCCATGAGATAAGGGGATTGACCTTGATAAGCTGGTGCATTTCGTCCCACTCTACCACCTGCATGTCCTGACGTGTCACGCTCTGCTCTCTGCGCAGTCCGCATATCCAGGCATCAAGGCCCCGGAAAGCACGGGCCAGCGGCTCCAGCTTGCGAATCTGGCAGCAGCGATGGCGACTCTCGATGGAGTTGTAGAACAGGTTGATGCCCTCTTCCCTTACCATGCGCTGCACCTCCCGATAGTCAGGGAAAAACACCTCCAACTTGATATTGTATGTCAGGTTGGTTTTGTCAATCAACTGGTAGGTCTCAGGAAAGAGCCTACCTGTATCGAGTGTAAAGATGCGTGCTCCCCCACTCTTCACGATGATATCCGTAAGTGTCTGGTCCTCAATCGACAGCGATGAAGAAAGGGCGATGCGCCCCTTGTAGGCCTCAAGAAAGTAGCTAATAATCTCTTCGGCAGGCGCATCGCAGAAACGGTTATTCAAATCACGTATGAGTTGTGCTCTTTCCATACAGTATCGGTTTTAATCATGCCTGCACCAACGGTTTCATTGGTGTCGGGGTCAATAAAGATAACACTACCTGTAATACGATTCAGACGATAGTCGTCGAACACCAGTGGCTGCGCTGTGTGTATCGTCACCTCGGCTATATCGTTCATCTTCACTTGTGCTACACCAGGTTCTTTCTCCAGGGTATTAATATTGCGACGATAATTGATGGTTCGCACTACAGCCAAGGTGTCTCTTGTAGTCTGGCGCACGATGTACTTTGAACGTGGTTGCAGAGGTTGCTCGTTAAACCAGCAGATATCCAAGCGCAGGTCTTGCTCCTGATAGGGTTGTGGTTCACTTGTTTTCACGATAATATCGCCACGCGAGATATCGATGTCGTCCGTCAGTTGCAATGTGATGCTCTGAGGTGGTGCAGCTTCGGTCAGCTCTTCGGTAGCTTGCGTGATATGCGACACCACCGACTCCAAGCCACTGGGTAGCACCTTAACACGATCGCCCACATGGATATTACCACTGGCCACACGTCCCGCATAGCCTCTGAAATCAGGGAATCGGCTACTGATGGGACGTATCACGTACTGGACTGGGTATCGGAAGGCACGCTGCACCTCGGTCTCTACATTCGAGGCCGACTTGATGACAGGCACTGTTTCGAGAAACTCTAACAATGGTGCGCCGTCATACCAAGGCGTGCGCTCAGAGCGATTCACCACGTTATCTCCCTCCTTTGCCGAAATCGGGATAAAGGTGATGTTGTGAATATGTAGCGTCTGCGCCATCTTCTGGTAGTCTGCTACAATCTTATTAAACACCTCATCAGAGAAATCCACAAGATCCATCTTGTTGATGGCAACCACGATATGTGGAATACCCAGCAGGCTTGAGATGTAAGAGTGGCGCACTGTCTGCTCCAGCACACCATGACGGGCGTCAACCAGAATAATACTGAGGTCGGCAGTCGAAGCGCCAGTCACCATGTTTCGGGTATATTGTATGTGTCCTGGCGTGTCGGCAATGATAAACTTTCTCTTGGGTGTAGCAAAATAGCGATAAGCCACATCGATGGTGATGCCCTGCTCGCGCTCGGCCCTCAGACCGTCGGTAAGCAATGCCAGATTCACCTCCTCGTTGCCACGCGACTTAGAGGCAGCCTCAACGGCTTCCAACTGGTCTTCGAATATCGACTTGCTGTCATAGAGCAGTCGGCCTATCAGTGTTGATTTACCATCATCCACGCTGCCCGCTGTCGAAAAGCGAAGCAGCTGCATATCTAGATATCCTCTTTTTTCCATTTAACTATGAACTTTAAACTAAGAACTATGAACTTTAGAAGTACCCAGCCTTCTTACGGTCTTCCATAGCCGTCTCACTTCGTTTGTCATCGGCACGTCCTCCTCGTTCGGTCACGCGTGTGGCTGCTATCTCTTCTATAATATCCTCTACAGAGTGAGCTGTCGAGATGGTGAGACCCGTACAGGTGATGTCGCCGATTGTACGACAGCGCACTTGCTTGGTCACAACCTGTTCTGTGGGTTTCAACTTGATACATGGTTCGGCGGCAAGCCACTGGCCATCGCGTTCAAACACCTGGCGCTCATGGGTAAAATAGAGACTGGGCATTTCTATCTTCTCCTGAAGGATATACTGCCACACATCCATCTCTGTCCAGTTGGATATTGGAAAAACACGGAAGTGCTCACCCATTGCCTTACGACCATTAAATATGTTCCACAGTTCCGGGCGCTGATTCTTAGGATTCCACTGGCCAAACTCATCACGATGGCTGAAGAATCGCTCCTTTGCTCTCGCCTTTTCCTCGTCGCGGCGTGCACCACCAATGGCTGCATCGAAGTGATACTTATCTATCGTATCCAGCAGCGTGGTGGTCTGCAACTTATTACGCGAAGCATAATAACCGGTTTCCTCTTTCACACGACCAGTATCAATACTCTCCTGCACAGAACCAACTATCAACTCGGCTCCCAGGCGCTCTGCAAGCGCATCGCGATAATCTATCGTCTCCTGAAAATTTTGACCTGTGTCGATGTGCACCAGGGGAAAAGGAATCTTGGCAGGATAGAACGCCTTATATGCAAGATGAACGATTACTATTGAATCCTTGCCGCCAGAGAAGAGAATGGCAGGGCGCTCAAACTGTGCCGCCACCTCGCGAAGAACATATATACTCTCAGACTCTAATTCTCTTAAATGTGTGATGTTACTCATATCAAATTTGTTTTGTTATAAGACTCCGTTTCCGATAAAACCCACAATCACCATCAGCAACACGCCGATGATATAAAGAAGGGCACTCCGCCAGCTCTGCGGCTCGTCATCGGTTGGAGAATAATTGAAAGGATCATTAAACGCCATGATTATATCATCAACTAATACTACCACTCAAATACTTCTTTGTAAGCTCGTGCTTAGGATTATTGAAAATCTCCTTTGCATCGCCCTGTTCGATCACCTCACCGAGATACATAAAGATGACGTAATCGGCTATGCGCTGTGCCTGACGCAACGTGTGGGTGACCATCACTATCGAGTAGTCTTTCTTGAGTTTCACAAACAGGTCTTCTACCGTCTTGCTCGAAATGGGGTCAAGGGCACTGGTTGACTCGTCGGCTAGCAGATAACTTGGCTCTACTGCTAACGAGCGCGCCAGACAAAGGCGCTGCTGCTGACCACCGCTGAGCTTATTGGCAGGACTGTACAAACGGGCTTTCACTTCATCCCACAATCCTACTGCCTCAAGATAATGCTTAACAACTACATCCAGTTTACTCTTACCGCGCACACCATGAATACGGCATCCATAGGCGATATTATCATAAATACTCATTGGGAGCGGGCATGGGCGCTGAGGAACCAGACCAATGTTACGGCGCAGTTCTGTCATCTGACTCGGACCGGCACCGATAATATCCTGCTTGCCAAGATTCACCTCACCGTCTATCTTTACATTCTCTATAGAATCGACCAGACGATTGAAGGTGCGCAGCAATGTCGTTTTCCCGCAACCAGAAGGACCGATAATACAGGTTATCTTGTTCTGTGGGATTTCCACATTGACATTCTTCAGTATATGCGACTTACCTATCCGGATATTCAGATTACGTGTAGCCAGATGGGTATCTTCTAATTTGGGAAATTTTCTATCGACCACAAAAGGTACTTGCACCGTCCAGGGGACGCGCCGACTGATACTGCTGCCAAGCACATGTGAAAGACTAATTGAAAAACTCATACTCTAACCTTTTATTACCTACATTATCTGGGTGCAAAGGTACTATGTTTCAAGCACCTGAGCAATACCTATTCAGCAGTATTAAAGATACCCAGAGTATGGTATTTTACCGTTAAATCTTGTTCCGCGAGAAGCGATTCATAATAAATCTGCCACTCAGACTGAGCACAAGAACGATAGCCGTCAGAACCACAGCAGCAGCATAGGCACGGTCCTGAACCTCAATCTGCGGCGCACTGAGCTGAAAGAACACACTCAATGGCAGGGAAGCCGTCTGCTGGGTAAGACTGGTAGGAATAGTATCACTGAAACCTGCGGTAAACATCACCCCCGCAGCATCACCTATGGCACGACCGATACTTAACAGGGTGGCAGTGGCTATCGCGGGTGCTATCTGACGTACGACCACACTAATCGTCTCAAGTCGGGTAGAGCCCAGACTATATCCAGCCTCCAATAGATCCTGTGGGATGGTCTTCGCCACCTCATCCATCGAACGGATAAAAATGGGAATGATAAGCAGTGTCACCACAATGATACCACCAAGGAGAGATGTGCGCAGACCGAAGAATATCATGATGGTAAAACCAAATGCGCCATACACAATACTGGGAATACCGAACAGCACATCGTATGCTAATCGGGCAATAGCACCAAACTTGGAATACGGCTTGAGATAGACGTTAAGATAGAATACCACAGGAATGGAAATCAACAATCCTAAGACAGTGGCACCACCCACGATATATACAGAACCAATGATGGCATTGAGGAATCCTCCCTCCTTACCTATGTAAAATCCACCTCCAGGCAGCGATGACACCATCTCCCACGAGAGAACTGGAATGCCACGCTTGAACACAGACCAGATAACACTGACCACGAAGAACAATACCAATGCTATTGAGGCATACATCAGCACCTTCCATATTTTTTCTACAACTATTGCTCCCTTCATTTGTTTTGCATTTTTCGTAAGATTATTCGCGACAAGAGATTGAATGCCAGCACCACGAAGAAGAGTATGAAAGCCGCAAACATCAGTGCACTTTCATAGAGTGGCAGTGACAGCATCTCACCGTAGTTGTTGGCTATCAGGGCAGGAATAGGATAGCAGGCATCAAGCAGCGACCCTGGCACGATGGCCAGATTGCCACATACCATTATCACAGCGATGGTCTCGCCCAGTGTTCTACTGGCAGCCAGCACAATGGCAGCAATCACGCCCGGAGCAGTCTTGCGCAGAACAACATCCTTGGTGGTCTGCCAGCGTGTTGCGCCGAGCGACCAAGCTGCTTCGCGATAGTCGCGCCCCACATTGCTGAATATCTCGATAAAGAGGCTGACGAGCAATGGTATCACCGTGACACCCAGCACTACACCTGTAGCCAGTACAGTATAACCGCTGCTGTTCCTATCCAACGAAGGTGCTACCACATCGGCCACCCACGGCACGATGACCAGCATGCCCCACACGCCATAAATTACAGATGGCAGGCCGGCAAGAATGTCGAGTAAAGGGAAAATATATCGCTTCATGGCTGTATGAGCATACTCTGTCAGATAGATAGCCATGAGCAGTGAGATGGGGATAGCAATGCTGAGGGCCAGCAATGAGACATCAAGTGTACCCATCAAGAAAGGGAAGAAACCAAACTTATTGCTCATTGGACGCCATTCGCCTTCAGTCAGCAAGTCCCAGAGCGAATGTTCTTGCAGGATCGGCATCGACTTCAGATACAAGCCTACTGCCATCGCCACAACCAACAGCAGACTACTGATGGTGAGTATTGCCATCAGTAGCGCTGCTATGCGATCTTTCAATAATCTCTTCTTATTTACCATGATTATTCTTTTACCCCCAATTTCTTCAGGCCTGCGTCAAGTTTATCCTGCGCAATACCGATATACCCCTGCGGGCCATTCTCCTTCTGTCCGTCGGTCAGGATATACTTCAGGAAAGCAACTACCACGGGATCGGTAGGTACACCTTTCGATACTAAATAGAGGTCACGAGCAGGGGGCGATGGATAACGTCCATCTATAATAGCCTTCACCACCCCCTCCTTGGTATCATAAAAATCCTCTTCGGGATCAATCTGTCCGTTATTGTTCACATCTATTGGAGCAACTGCAAGTCCTGGGTTGGGCTTTCCTGTTTTAGTATCGTAAGCATATCCAATATTGTTCAGTCCCAGGCCATTAACATCTTTCTGGATAGCAGCAGCCAATCCAGGATCACCAAACACCGCTGTTCCCTGCAAATCTTCCTGCTTCTTGCCGAGATAAAGTGCCCAAGTCTCTGCAGCTCCACAGGCATCGCTACGGGTATAGACAGCTACAGGTGTGGCATCGCTGCTGGCAGCCAACTGTCCCCACGTCTTCTTCTCACCATTAATCCACAGAGCAATCAAGTCATCGCGCTTCACACCATGTTTCTTCAGGTCGTTGATAGCTGGATTCTTGGCATTGATAGTAGGCACAACGGCATCTTTTGCCACAGCAAAGCCCACAGCCCCGCGCTGTATCTCGGCATCGCTCAGTTCACGGCTCACCATGCCGAAATCTACCACTCCTGCAATAGCATCGGTCACTCCCTTGCCTGCACCGCCTGCCGACACGTCTATCTTCACGCCGGGGTGCAACTTCTGAAACTCATCAGCCCACTGCACAGCCAGGGGATAGAGGGCAAAGGCCCCCGACAAAGAGATTTCGCCACTGAGTTCGCCGTTAGGACCAACTTTCGATTCTTTCTTTCCACCGCATGCTGCAAACATAGATGACACAGCCAATAATACGGTTGCTAATTTCTGATAATTCTTTTTCATATGTACCTTTTTAATTATAATGATTCTGACTTCATAAGTTTTTCGCCACCTCGCCTACGAGGGCTATCAAGGGTGTCGGGTAGTTAGGCTCCTTTTCCACGAGCTCGGCTAAGGTGGTATGGAAGAACTGCTCGTCGGCGGTGGATACATTGGATGCCAACAGTACGGGGGTACCGGGACGCTTGCCTCGAGCGATGAGTGCATGGGATATCTGTTGCAGTTTCGAGGCCCCCATATAGTAAACCAGCGTCTCGGCATCGGGTGTCAACGGACGGTTGGCATGACCGTTGATGAGTGCTACGCTCTGCGACACCTCTCTTTCGGTCAGACTTACTTTGGCACGTGCTGCCAATGCAGAGGCAGTGGTAATTCCTGGCACTACCGCAACCTCGATACCGCGGTTCTCCAGATAGCGTATCTCTTCTTGTGCATGGGCAAAGAGCATGGGATCGCCACCTTTCAGGCGTACCACCCGTTTACCTTCAAGCGCAGCCTCCAGCAACAGGTGGTTGATCTCATCCTGCTCGGCACTGTGGTGACCACTGCGCTTGCCTACATAGACCAGCTCGGCAGGAAACGTACGCAGGAAGTCCTTGTCCACCAGGTCGTCGTGAAAGATGATATCGGCTTGTTGCAGCGCCTTGATGGCTTTCACCGTGAGCAGTTCCGGGTCACCAGGACCGAAGCCTACGAGGGTCACTCCAGGCGTCTGCTGCTTCGTGCTGGCCAGAGCGGCTATCCGGTCGCGAATAGCGATACTGCGCTTCACGTCCTTGGCATCAGAGGCGACAGAGATGGTCAGGTCGCCATCGCGATAGATGGCAGGCGAAGTAAAGTCACACTCGTCAGGCGAGTCGCACACACTGGTCAGGATACCTCTTTGTCGGGCCTGATGGTGTATCTGATGGTTCAACTCATGATTGCCAGTGCACACAAACAGCAGTGTCACGCCTTCCAGATCTGCCTCGCTGTACGAACGTTCCTCCCACTTGAAGGGCAATGCCTTTATCCCATCGCTCACCTCGGGTGCTATCACTGTGGCTTTATCGGTATATCGGCTAAGTATGGTGGCTTTATGTGTAGCCACCTTACCTCCGCCAATAATCATGATATTAGCATCACTAATTCGTATGTTGATAGGAAGAAAATTCATGCGCTTATTTCTTTCTGATTAGCACTTTCCAGTAGTCGTTTACTTTCTCGGTCGAGAGCACTTCATGTCCCTCTTGGCGCACACTGCCCGGCACGTTGTTGATGGGCTGACCGTCGTCGAGCAGTATCTCCAATAGCTGTCCGCTCTGCATGGTGGATAGCTGTATCTTGGTCTTCACAAAGTTCATCGGACAGGCCACTCCCCTGAAGTCTTTCTTCACGTCAGCTTCACCACCGACTTTGTCGGTCTTGGTCAGCTCGGCCTGCTGTGGTGCAGCTGCTGCCACGGTCTTAAACTGCAACGAATCGTCCATGTTGGCATAGAGCTCGATAACCTTGGCTGCCAATGCGTCCACCTGCTCCCTAACGGCAATGAGCGATTCGCCATGACGCGCTTTCTCTACCACCTGCTTGAAGTCGGCCGACACGATGCCTGCCTCGATAAAGAGTGTTTCGAAGTTGGCATACACCTCATCGTCGGTTCGTGGATCGGCACCACGGGTGACCAGCAGCATGCGCGATGCAGAGAATACGATATCACGCAGCAGCTTGTCCTTGTCGGCTCCAAGCAGAGCCAGTGCATCCTGCTTCTCCTTGATAGTGGCTTGGTCCAGTTCGATGATGTCGAAGAGACCGGCCGAGCACTCTGCCTGTCCATGACTGGTCAACGAGAACACCTCGTCGGCTCCCCAGTCAAAGTAGTAGTTCTTGTCCTCATCGAAGGCAGGTACATCCTGATAGCGTGCGATAGCTGCTTTTATCACCTCGCTTCCCTTGTCGCGCACAAAGGCATCGTAGCTCTCATACTGCGCTTTCACTTGCAGGTAGCTGCCCAGATAATCCACTACAAACCCCGGTATGTCCTTGGCTACCAGAAATCCCTGAGCCTCGGCCAGTTCTGTTTTACCGTTCACTCGTGCCCACACGGTGTATGCTGGATAGGGATGATCCTCCACCCTACCGATACGGCCACTGAATCCCAAATCGCTCCAGGCATTCTGGGCGCATGAGTTTGAACATCCGTTGATATTTATCTTCAGGTCGGGCAGTTCGTCCAAATTGAGGTTGCTTTTCTCCAGACTGCGGCGTATGCCCTTCACCAGTCCCTTGGGCAGACAGATACCCAGTCGACAAGTGTCGGCACCGGTACACGATGTGAGGTTGTTGAGTATCACCGGCACGTCGAGTTGTAGTCCCAGTCCCTTGAAGAACTGATACACATTGGGCAGATATGCCTCGGGAATGTTTCGCACCTGCATGTTCTGGCGCGGTGTAAAGCGGATGACATCGTTGCCAAACTCCTCTAGAAAATCGGCTATCTTAGTAAACACCTCGGGAAACGTGTTGCCGTGAAGGAATGGGATGACAGCAAAGTAGCCATCGCCTACGCTCTGCTTCTGCGCATAGCGGTGCTTCCACGTCTTGAATGCTTCGCTGTCATCGCTGACGGGGGCAAATGTCGGGGTTTTGTATTCTACGGGCAGCACTGTCGGCTCAAAATCTAGCGATGCATCACCCTCCAGTTTGCGATATTCCTCAAAGTAAAGGCGCTTGGTTTCTTCCTCACCGTTTTTATAGAAGATATAGCGTATGCGGGCCTTGTGGCGATTCTTTCGGTTGCCATTCAGATTAAAGAAATTCTTGGCGGCCTTGGCAGCACGGAACAGGTCTTTCTCGGGCAGGAAGTCGAACACCTGCCAACCCTTGTGGGGCTGACTGGCCACACTACCGCCTAGCAGCACGCGGAACCCGCGCTGACCATCCTTGACAAGGGGGATGAGTCCCAGGTCGGCCACCAGCGAGAAGTTGGCGTCGGTCTCGTTCATGTCGAAGGCAATCTTCAACTTACGAGGCATCGACCACGAATCTTTCTCTGCTATCAGTCGTGTGGTCAGTCCGATGGCATAGGGATAGGGGTCAAAGGTCTGGCGGTCGCTGATTCCTCCCAGCTCGTTCACCAGCATATTGCGAATGGTATTACCACCGCCACCCTGCGTGGCCAGCCCCTCCTCCTGAAGCGACAGCAGGGCGGGCGTGGCTTGGTCGATGCTCACGTCATGAATCTGAACCTCCTGACGGGTGGTAATGTGGATATGCGAGCACTCCACCTGGCGCGCTACCTCGGCCACTCGGCGCAACTGGCGTGGGGTGATAAGACCGCCGGTGCAACGGATGCGCAACATGTAATGACCGTCCTGTCTCTGCTCGTAGATGCCCATTGGCACACGGTTAGACTTGAGCTGTGCGCCACTTATCTCACCTTTCTTAAACTGCTCTATGAGCCGCTGATTATACTGTATGTCTGCTATCAGACTTTTGGGAATCGTGTACATATTATTTCGATGCTTAAATGATTAAAATTCTGGCGGCAAAGGTACGGTCTTTTTCCTACAAACGTATAGGTTTTACGAGGCAATTTCTAAAAATACCATGTTTGCGTTAGAGCACGGATACCATCATTATGTTATATTTGCCACTCCGCCTTCAATCCATGTAAATAATGATTGCAAAAAAGCGGAGAAAATCCTACCTTTGCACCCGATTTAATTGACAACAAGAATCGGATTTATAACAACAAACACGTATGATACAATACATATCCACCAACCATCTCAACACATCGTTAGATGAACGTGAGAATTACTTCAAAAGACTATGTCGCAACACCAACGGAAGTCCGTCGGTATTCCTGCAGACCTGTAATCGTGTAGAGCTTTACTATGGCGATGGCGAGGTGCCCGACGAGGTGGCGCGACACCTGTTCCGCGTGGTATGCGGCCTGGAGTCGGCCATTGTGGGCGAGCGCGCCGTGCAGGGACAGGTAAAGGAGGCCTACCAGAAAGCCCTCAACAACGGTATGAAACTGTCGGCAGGACTGCATAAGCTCTTCGAGTGCGCCCTGCAGATAGGCAAACGCGTAAGAACGGAGACACAGATATCACAGGGTGCCGTGAGCCACAGTCTGGCTGCCATCGAGATTATCGAGCAGCAGCACATGGACCTTGTGAATGCACACATCACCATCATCGGCGTGAACAAGCTGACCGAGGACATCGTAAAGTTTCTGAAAAACAAGGGTGCCAAGGTTATGATTCTGGCCAACCGCACCGAAGAGAAAGCCCGCAGGATGGCTGAGCCCTACGGCATTGACGTGCGACCGCTGAGCGAGAAGGGTGATTTCCTGAAGGATACTGACATACTGATTAGTGCCACATCGTCAGAGCAAGCCATCATCTACATGGAAGACCTTAACACCGAGCGACCACTGCTGGCCATTGACCTGGCTTTTCCGCGAGACATTGACCCTGCCGTGACCGAATATAACAATGTGACCCTCTACAATCTGCAGGACGTGGAGCACAAGGTGCAGGACAACATCGCCATCCGTAGCGACGAGGTGAACAAGGCCGAACAGATGATTGAGCACGAGATAGGGGTGCTGCGCGAGATCATGGAGCGCCGCCGCAGCTACAAGACCGTGCGCATAGTGGCGCGCAGCAGCAAACTGTCGCAACTGCAGGTGCAAGAGGTGATGAACCGCCTGCCACACGTGCTCTACGAACTCAAGATACAACAGTCTTTCGGCGACAAACACCAGAAGATTTCGCTGCTGGACGGCAAGGCTCCCGATGATATGTTCACCCGCGAACTGGACCAGGCTCTGCTCAGGGGCGAGGCCGACATAGCCATCCACTCGGCCAAGGACCTGCCTGAGAAACTCAACGACGGACTAGAAGTGATAGCGCTCTACGAGGCTTTCGACAAGACCGACTCGCTGGTGAGCCGCGACCACTTGACACTGGCCCAGCTGCCCCCGGGCAGCAGGATTGGCACAAGTTCGCAACTGCGCCGCAAGGAACTAATGGCGCTGCGCCCCGACGTAGAGATTGTGGGCATTCGCGGATGTATCGAAGACCGTGTGCAACTGGTACGCAGCGGCAAGGTGGATGCCGCCATCGTGGCCACATGCGCCCTGAAGCGACTGGGCATGCAGGATGAGATAACCGAGGTGCTGCCCTTTGCCACACACCCCATGCAGGGTCGTCTGGCCATCACCGCCCGCAAGGGACGCGAGGACCTGAAAACACTCTTTTCCAAAGGCAGCATTCTATGACGACACTCTACACGGGAATCATCACCAGCGACAATATCAGCCATGTGCGTCAGCGCTATGGCACCGATGTGGTATGCACACCGCTGCTAGAGATAGTAGCAATGGGCGATGACAGCGCACTGCGCCAGGCTGCCGCCGACATCAACAGCTACGACTATCTGCTGTTCACCAGCCGCTTTGCCGTCAGCCACTTTGCCATATTTCTGCCCCAGCCTCTGCCTCCGTATGTACGCATCGTGTCCATCGGCAGCACCACCACCGCAGCCCTGCTGCAGGCTGGGTTCGCCAATGTCAGTCAGCCCGCCTTCGACAATTCCTACAGCGTCATCCAGTGGTTCAGGGCTCAGCCCCGGGGCAGCGTGCTCATACCGCGCTCAGACATTGCGCTCAGCATCATCCCCGACGGTCTGCGATACCACGGATTCAAGGTGACCACCGTCACCGCCTATCACAACCGTATGCCGGCTGCACCACAGAGGGTTGACCTTGGCACAATAGACCGCATCGTGTTCACATCGCCGTCCACCATCAGCCACTTCGTCAGCATCTATGGTTCGCTGCCTGCCGACAAGGTGTACGAGACGCGAGGCCCCATCACCCGAAAATATTTCGAAACTCAAATAAAAATACAAGACTTATGAAACGATTCAGAGAATTACGCAAGGATCAAGCTACACGCGACCACTATGCCGACGTGAGTGTAGATGTGAAGGACTTTATCTATCCCTACTTTGTCGTAGAGGGCGAGCATGTGAAGGACGAGATAAGTACCATGCCCGGCATCTTCCGCTATTCTATCGACACGCTCGTAGAGGACATCAAGCAAGTATATGCGTTAGGCATCGACAAGGTGCTACTGTTTGGCGTCATCGACGACGCACAAAAGGACGAGCGCGGATCGCTGGCCTATGCCGAGGATGCGCTGGTATGCCGCGCTGTCAGGGCCATCAAGGCTACCCAGCCAGAGATGTGCGTCATCACCGACGTTTGTCTGTGCGAATACACCAGTCACGGCCACTGCGGACTGCTGCACAATCATGACGTGGAAAACGACTCTACCCTGCCCCTGCTGGCCGAGATGGCATACGTGCACGCCAAGGCCGGTGCCGACTTTGTGGCTCCGTCGGCCATGATGGACGGACAGATAGAGGCACTGGACAAGCGACTGCGCGAGGCAGGACTGCGCGACAAGTGCAAGATTCTGGCTTACTCGGCCAAGTATGCCTCGGCGTTCTATGGCCCGTTCCGCGATGCTGCCGACTCGGCACCTGCCTTCGGTGACCGCAAGACTTATCAGATGGACTACCGCACCCACGACCAGGGACTGGAGGAGATTGCCGCCGACATCGACGAGGGTGCCGACTGGACTATGGTGAAGCCTGCTATGCCTTATCTCGACATGATAGCACGCGGCAAGGAGCGA
Organism: uncultured Prevotellaceae bacterium; assembly: GCA_902761905.1. Lineage (GTDB taxonomy): Bacteria > Bacteroidota > Bacteroidia > Bacteroidales > Bacteroidaceae > Prevotella. Next base: position 36,309 of record CACWMK010000008.1, on the reverse strand, counting down.
TTCCCTGGCATACCGATGGTGGCATACCAGGTGAGCGGCGAGTACTCGATGCTGAAGGCTGCTGCCAAGTTGGGCTATCTTGACGAGCAGCGCGTGGTGTTCGAGAGTCTGATTGCCATCAAGCGCGCTGGTGCACAGTATATCATTTCGTATTACGCTAAAGAATACATGAAGCGATGGGCATAAACGAACGCATACTATCAGCAGCCGCCTTTGAACAGGCACAGCGGGTGATTCCAGGTGGCGTCAACAGTCCTGTAAGGGCACTGAAGAGCGTGGGCACCACGCCACTATTTGTCAAGGAGGCCAAGGGTGCCTACCTCACCGATATCGACGACAACAGAATCATCGACTTCTGTATGTCGTGGGGTGTATTCATCCTAGGGCACAACAACGAGCGTGTCAGTCAGGCGGCCATCGACGCCGTATGGCGCGGCAGCAGCTACGGCATACCTACCGTCAGCGAAACCATACTAGCCGAAAAAGTGCGCCAGGCATTCCCCTCGATGGAGCGCCTGCGCTTTGTCAACAGCGGTACCGAGGCCACTATGTCGGCAATACGTGTGGCGCGTGGATTCACTGGTCGCAACCTGCTCGTCAAGTTCGAGGGCAACTATCACGGTCATGCCGACCATCTACTGGTGTCGGCAGGGTCGGGTGTAGCCAACATCACCAATGCCTCGTCGGCTGGTGTACCCGACGGGTTTGTGAGATATACAGCAGTGCTGCCCTACAACGACACCGAGGCGCTGCACTGTTTCTTTGCCGAGCATGGCCACGAGGTGGCAGCACTCATCATCGAGCCTGTGGCTTGCAACATGGGGGTGGTGGTGCCTACTGAGGACTTTCTGAAGGCTACGCGCGAGGTGACCGAACAGTATGGCGCCATACTTATCTTCGACGAGGTGATTACAGGCTTCCGTCTGGCATTCGGCGGTGCACAGCAGCGCTTTGGCATCATGCCCGACATGACTACCGTCGGCAAGATTGTAGGCGGCGGATTCCCCGCAGCGGCCTTTGGAGGTCGCGAAGACATCATGAGGGTTCTGGCTCCCGAGGGACCTGTGTATCAGGCTGGCACACTGAGCGGCAATCCTGTGGCTATGGCTGCGGGCATCGAGACCGTCAGACAATTGTCGCAACCTGGCTTCTACGAGGCGTTAGAGCGTAAGAGCGATGATTTCATTACCAAACTCGAGCAAATCATTGCCGGCAGGGGCATCCAGCTGAACCGATGCGGCTCCATGTTCACATTATTCTTTTCAAGCAAAGCTGATGGATCAGAGCACTTCAACGATAGCCCCGTGCGCAACTTCAAGGACACGCAGCGCTCCGACCAGCAACGCTTTGCCCGCTACTTCCGCAACATGCTCAGTCGCGGCATCTACGTTAGTCCGTCGCAGTTTGAGGGCAATTTCATATCCGAGACTCACACCCCAGAGATTCTCGATTACGTACTGAAAAGCATAGCCGAAAGTATCGATTAACTGTTTCTTCCAAAACCGCCGAGACTCTCATCGGATGAGAATCTCGGCGGATATTTTTTTTACTTTATATATGATTGGTGCGGGTACCTAGGTGAAGGACACCAAGGATGGTGTAACCTGGAAACTGAACAAGTAAACATATATTAATCCCTCGCCCAGTTTTGAGCGAGGGATAATTGTATCTAGTAGCCCAAACCTACATAGCTATGGGCAGGAATGTTAATGTCGAATACTGTTGAGCCATCAGGGTATCCGAAGAAACGATTGCGGCCCCACATTGGAGGCATCGCAGGAATCACTGCAGGAGAATACTGGTTACCAGTGAGGAGATTACGCATAGAGCCGACCTTGGCGCATACTACCACACGGATGCTTACAGCCTCATCATTGAAGTTCTCGACTACCATCGTCTTATTGTCGTAGGGGAACAGCGAAACCTTTGACGGACCTTCGATATAGACGCCAAGGTCCTTACTCATAGCGCGACGGATGATATTAAGTGCACCTGCCGGGAAATCATATAGGTTGCCATAGTCATCAGGTATCGTCAGAACAAAGAGCATACCTTTAGAATAGGTATCGCGCAAAAGGATGGGATAGCCAGACACGCCACCATTGAGTGGGCGACCTGCTGAAACAACCTCCCAGGCATCGTTGGTAAAGTACTTAACCTGCGGAATAATGAATTCGCGCTCTGACTTGCCTGAATAGCCGAAATCATTGACAATAGCCTTCAAGTCGCCACAATATAGTTCGCACACGTCAGCAATTTCAGAGCGGATGGCTTTCAGCAATCCTGTGGTGATTATGACATCTCCGCCCTTACGGAGTTGAGCCTTTATCTTCTCGACAATCTGCGGATCTTTAGCAGCCTGTTCGGTAAGCAATATCTGCTGGCGGTCGGTAAGAAACTCTGGATGCATATCCATAGGCAGACCAATCATGCCAAGATAGTTCTGCAAGAAGTCTTCGCCTGACGAGTGATATGGCTTATAACTTACAAGACCAATAGGATTGCCCAGTTGACCGACGAGCAAATCCGTCTGGTGTAGGGTAACATCGGCATAACGGGCCAGAGTGGTTGGAGTGATGGTCTTGCCATTTCGAACGAAAGGCTTCACTATCTCATCATAATTGAAGCTACTGTTTGCATCCTGCCATTTAGCACGCTGCTGTGGTGAAATCTTAACATCGCAGAGCTGCATGTAGTTCCATAAGATAATCTCGGGAGTCTTCGAAAGCATAGTAAGATGAAGCTGCTCAGCATAGCGGTCCATGCTCATATGGATACCGCCGGCATCAACCCAACCGCCTCCGTTTTTATTAGGGGCGATATTATCGAAATAGCGCACCACATTATAGCTGAGATAGTTTTGCAAGTGCTGAGCAGAGCCCGGATCGCGGGTCTCCGTACCAGTCCATATCCCATCGAAATATGCGGGTTCTTCTTCAAGATTAAATCCAAGACCATGAAAATGATCGTACCAGTTGGGATATTTTACGATGACCTTCACTTTAGGATTAACAGCCTTAGCAGGATTAACCACCAACTCGCGACCAGCATCTGCCATCAGGCGCAAGCGGTATTCGGTCCAGCTCTTACTACCCTTAGCGGCTATCTCGTCATCGTTTTTAAGGTCGATAAAGAAGAAGTCATCGAGAATAAAATCATCAAAGAGTCTGGCGGTGTACTCGGCCACCTCTTTTACTATCTTACGCTCATCTGCGCGCGCGTAGCTGTAGGTTTCGAAATCGGTTGGTTCGCTGCGGGTGTAGGTGATACCGCCACCAACCTCTAATCCCTTAGACTGAAAGAATTTCTTTACCTTTAGCATAGTCTTTTCAGGTACGGTGAAGGCGTCACGATGGGTTTCCAGGTAAATCTTGTCAAGATCTACCTGAGAACTCACAACCTCCCATGTTGACTTAAGGAACTTGTCATCATCCATCCGAGCCACATCCTGCGCACGAATGTAGGTTGACACTTTGAAATTCTGAAACTTCTTTTTGGTAGCCGCCATAGCAGGCTGCAACATGCATGCAGTCATTGCCATAAATAGTAATCTGCTTAGATACTTCATAATGGGTTTATTTTTGTGATTGATTTTAATTGGGGCAAATATACGCATTTTTGCTGAACAAAAGACACTTTTCGCAGAAAAAGTTTGTATTGTTTGAATAAAAACTTGTATCTTTGCCGACGATTTGATGAATAACGACTAAAAAATGAAACTGAAGAAGATAGCAATGATGCTGATAGTGCTGGCGATGAGCACGACCGTGGGTGCGCAAAACACCGACGAGATATATGCTGAAGCCAAAGCGCTATACGACGCTAAAAACTATAAGGCAGCACTACCCAAACTGAAGGTTGCAGCCGAGAAGGGCCACAAAAAGGCACAATACCGACTGGGCCGATGCTACGACAAAGGGCACGGAACAGCCGAGAACAACAAGTTGGCCTACGAGTGGTACGCAAAGTCGGCTGCCCAGAACTACGCCAAGGGACAACTTGCGCTGGGCAAATGCTATATGAAAGGGAAGGGCACTACTGCCGACCAGGCAAAAGCTAAAGCGTGGCTTACCAAAGCCTTTAAAAACCCCAAAGGCGGACTTAAACTGAAGGAGAAAATAAAGAAAGATGCCAAAGAGGGCGATAAAGATGCCATAAACATACAGAAACTATTGTGGAAAAAATAATAGAATCATTTAACCCCATCTCGCTCGAAGAGATGAAGAGCGTGAAGCTGATGAATCGCACAGACACCAAGTTTGTGACGAATACCAGCAAACTGTGCGAACTGCTAAAGATGGCACAGCACGACTACTATGTGCAGGAGATAGACGGCGAGCGTAACCTGGAGTACGACACCACCTACTTCGATACTAAGGCATTCGACATGTACACTATGCACCAGTGCGGACATGCTAACCGACAGAAGATACGCTTCCGCACATACTGCATAAGCGACCTGCAATTCATGGAGGTTAAGACCAAAAACAACCACGGTCGCACCAAGAAAAAGCGCATAGAGGTGAACGACATGGACCTGAACGACGAGGAGAAGCGCCACTTCCTAAAGAAGCACCTGCGATTTGAGGTTGACACGCTGCAGCCCGCTCTGAGCAATCATTTCAGCCGTATAACACTGGTTAATAAAGGTATGACCGAACGCCTAACCATCGACACAGGTCTGCGATTCCACAACCTGCTTAACGGCAAGGATAAGGATATGGGACAGTTGGTGGTTATAGAGCTGAAGCGCGACGGACTGGTTTATTCGCCTGTGCTGCACATGCTTCGCCAGTTGCGCATACAGCCCCACGGATTCTCAAAATACTGCATGGGATCGGCACTGACAGGCAACGACCATCTGCCAGTGAATCGCTTTAAGCGCAAACTTATCGAAATCAATAAATTAGTAAATCAATAAAATCAATAATAATATGGATCTACAAAATCTTTTTTCAGCCGACTTCGGCGAGACCCTAATGAGATTTGTGCTCTGTTTGGTAGTAAACTGGGGCATAGTTAATTTCCTGTATTACAAGAAGAGCAAACGTCGCGACTTCTACTTCACCTTTATGATTATATCGGTGGCCATCTACTTCCTGGTTTACCTGATGATGGGTATGGACCGTGGAAAGGCTACCATGGGTGTTGGACTTGGACTGTTTGGTATCTTCTCGATCATGCGATACCGCACCGACACTATGCCTGTTCGCGAGATGACATACCTGTTTGTGGTAGTATGCCTGTCGGTAGTTCACGCAATGTCGTCGGCACTGGGTGTTGACGATTCAGGAGCGATGACCGGCACACCAATGGTAGAACTGATAGTTATCGATGCTATAACCATCGCCGCAATCACCGTGTTCGAAAAAATGCTTAAGGTTGCTGCCACCAAACTGGTGCAGTACGACCGCATAGAACTGATTAAGCCCGAGAAGCGCGACGAACTTAAGGCCGACCTGGAGGAGCGCCTGGGTGTAAAAGTGATAAAGGTGGATGTTGGTGCCGTAGACTTTCTGCGCGACATGGCTGTGCTGAGAGTGGTGTACGAAGGAAAAAGCGGTGGCGATATAGAGAAGAAACTTAAACTAAAAGATAGCGATTATGCGCACATTTAAACAACTGGCAGCAGTACTGATGCTGATTGCGGCTACCCCTGTAGCCGCTCAGAGCGAAGGCGGACTGATAGTGGGCGCCGAAGCCGAGAAGAAGATAGACAGCCACTGGAGCATGAGTCTTGAAGCCGACATGCGAACACGCAACGACTTTAAGACGATGGACCGTTGGACATTGGGCTTGGGCGGTGAATATAAATTCAACAAGTATCTCAAGGCCAATGCCGGCTACATACTGATGAACAACAACTTCCACGAGAAGATTAGTTATAAGGCCAACGGAGCCTACAACAACTGGCGTCCAAGCTACTGGGGCATCCGCCATCGTGTGTATGCTTCGGCCACTGGTACTTATAAGTTCAAGAACAACATCCGTCTGTCGCTGCGCGAGCGCTGGCAGTACACCTATCGTCCAGAGAAGACAACCCAGCGATGGGATTTTGATAATGAGTACTGGGAAGACAAGGTGGTAGCAGGCAAGGCTAAGCACCAGTTGCGCTCACGCCTGCAGATAGAATACGACAAGAAGAAAGCCCTGCTCACTCCTTACGCTAATGTGGAGTTGTTCAACTCACTTGGCATCGAGAGTGTGCGCTATACCGTGGGCACAGATATCCGACTGGCCAAGCAGCACTCGCTGCAGGTGTACTACCGATTCAAGAACACCCGCAATGTTGATGAGGATGATTACGACCCCAATATGCACTATCTGGGCTTGGGATATAAGTTTAAGCTATAAACGTGAGGATTATGAAAAAGATACTTTATGGACTAATGGCTGTGGCACTGATGAGTGCCTGTCAGAACGACGATACCGACTTCAGCGAATACATCAATGGCGAGAAGTCGAGCGTCTCGACTATATACATTACTTATAATGAGACAAGTGTTGACGTAACAGGCGATTCGAAAGGATACGTGACCACAAACGGGGCTGATGTAACAGTTAATGCCGAGAATAGTTCTGATTCGCTGTTGCTGGTGCTGAGCGGCAGTACTACAGATGGTTCGCTACTGGTGTATCGCCAGCAGCAGTATGGCATAAAGCTCAATGGCGTAAGCATCAAGAACAACGATGGTCCTGCCATCAACAACCAGTGCGGCAAATGGCTGTATCTGGATGTGGCCGATGGCACTACAAACACACTTACCGATGGTACCAGCTATACAGACATAGTGGTTAACGGCACCACTATCGACCAGAAGGGATGTCTGTTTAGCGAAGGTCAGGTATATGTAAAAGGTACAGGAAAACTTGCCATCACAGGCAACTGCAAACATGGATTTGCCAGCGACGACTATATCGTGATCGACGACAACGTAACACTGAACGTATATTCTTCAGCTGGCAACGGCATCAAGGTAAACGACGGACTTTGGATAAACAATGGCAACATAGGCATCAGCGTTACAGCCGATGCTGCCCGTGGCATAAAGTGCGACTCGGTGGTTGTGATAAGCGGTGGAAGCACCACCATCAGCACATCGGGCGACTGCGTGTACGATACCGAAGTGCAGGACTATAGCAGCGCAGCTTGCATCAAGTGCGAGAGCCAGTTCACTATGACAGCCGGCACACTCAAGCTTATTAGCAGCGGCGATGGCGGCAAGGGTATAAACTGCGCTGCAGATGTAGTATTTAGCGGTGGAGAACTTATAGCCAAGACCACTGGCAGCAACGATAATGGTAAGCCTAAGGCCATCAAGAGCGATACGGGCATCATCGTCAGCGGTGGTTCGTTCTCGGCCTATGTCAACAAGAGTTGGGCCTGCGATAATGGCAGCGAAAGCGAAGAGCCAGCCGACCACATCACAGTGAAAGGCTCGCCCAAGACACAGAACATCACCAAGAAAACTGTTGAGATAACATACTAAGAGGATTCATTGAACGAATAGGCCGGTTTGCTGAATAATTTTGGCGAACCGGCTTTTTGTATCTACCTTTGCAAGAAATAATAAAAATTAGCAAACAAGATGAAGACAAAAAACTATGTAGTGCTCTTGGTATCTGTAGCACTGATGACATGCTGCACAGCCGAAGATCCATTTGGCAGTAGCAGCAATTGGAACAACTGGAGCGAGACTGGAATCCCTGGCCAAAGCAGCAGTGGCAGCTCTACCACAACAGGCGAGCTGACCACATTTACAGTAAACATCGACAAGACCACAGCCGAACCATCGACTACTGCCAGTGCGTATCTGCCTGATGAGGAAGACGACCTGCAGAACAACAGCTTTACTACCGAGGTTGCCATCGATATGAGCAATCCTACAGCTAAAAGCGAGAACGGCGTAGAAATAACCGTCAACGGTGGACATGTAACCGCCAACCACGGTTCGACCAAGAATATATGCTACGTAGTGAGCGGCACTACCACCAACGGCTCGTTCACAGTAGTAGGCGACAAGAAATACGAAGTAAAACTCGATGGTGCAAACATCACCGATCCCGACTCGGCAGCACTCAACCTGCTGAGCGGCAAGCGCGCGTTCATCGTATTGACCGACGGCACCAGCAACACACTGACCGATGGTACGGGTGGCAGCCAGAAAGGCGCACTCTACTGCAAGGGAAAACTACTAATTAACGGCAGTGGACAACTGAGTGTCGTCGGCAATACCAACAATGGAATACATTCGGCCGACTACATCGTGTTCAGCAAGAGCACCAACGTCTATGTGAAATCTACCGCCAACCACGGTATCAAGGCCAACGATGGTGTGTTTATCAATGGTGGAATTATCAATGTCGAGGTATCTGCCGCAGCTGCAAAGGGCATCAACTGCGAAAGCAATATAGTAGTTAACGGTGGACGTACCACCGTGATTACCACTGGAGGCGGAACCTACGACGCCACTGACAAGGAAGCTAAGGGTGCTGCGTGCATCAAGGCCGACTCTGCCTTCACCATCAATGCTGGCGAACTGTGGCTAAAGAGCACAGGCAGCGGCGGCAAGGGAATCAATGTAGATACCGAGGCCAACTTCTGCGGCGGCAATGTGTATATCGTTACTGAGGGTGGACAGTATAAGAGCAACAACGACACATCATCGCCCAAGGGCATCAAGGCCGATGGCAACATCAACATCAGCGGCGGCACCATCTGGGTACGTACCAACGGATATAACGGCGAGGGTATAGAGACCAAGAGCACCATGAACATCAGCGGTGGCGAGGTGGCAAGCTATGCCTACGACGATGCCATCAACTCGAAGAGCGACATGACCATCACTGGCGGATACATTTATGCACAAGGCAAGAACAATGACGGTCTGGATGCCAATGGCAACATGTATATCAAGGGCGGACTGATCTACGCCATATGCTCAGGCACTCCTGAAGTGGCTATCGATGCCAACACTGAGGGCGGAAAGAAGCTATACCTTACAGGCGGCACAGTAGTTGCCGTGGGCGGACTGGAGAATGGTAGCAGCCTCAGTCAGTCGTGCTATCAGTCATCATCGTGGAGCAAAGATACTTGGTACACCATGACCTACGACAGCAACACATTCTCGTTTAAGACTCCATCAAGCGGAGGTTCAGGCCTTGTCATCTCATCGGCAGCCACTCCTACCCTACAGTCAGGTACATCAGTTAGCGGTGGTAGCAGCGTATTCGGCGGCATCGGCATCATGAGCGGAACCGTTAGCGACGGCACCAGCGTATCGCTGTCTAGCTACACTGGTAGCAATGGCATGGGCGGTGGCGGTTGGCCCGGAGGTTGGCGTTAAACCCTCAGATACAATAAATTACGAATTTTGTCGTTATTAATATAGTAACAATCATGATTTGGATGAAGAATCAGTCGCAACATGAGAATCTGACATACTTGATAGTGTGGAGTCTGCTCTTTGCATCCCCACTATTAAGTCTGTACATGCGAGCCATCAACGATCCCTATATCACCTTCAACTGGACCGAAGTGTTCTTTATATGGCGCAAATTCGGTATCTTCCTGGCTCTGTTTCTGATTCACAACTTTCTGTTGGCTCCGCTGCTGATCCATCAGCACCGTCGCACTCTGTATTTCTCGATTGCAGCAGCACTGGTAGCAGGGTTTGCCGTTTACCAATTCAACACGCACAAGTTTAACGGCAAACGTATGAGGGATTTCCGCCACCAAATGGAGCTGCGTGAGAAAAAGATGAAGCAGCACGATGAACATATGGAGCAACGCGATGAACTTCCTCCTATGTTTATGGATATGCCCAACGACAAAGCCGGTCGCGGTCCACGACCTGATGATATGCCTAAGGATGGTCTTGGGCCAAATGACTTTAAGCAGGATGGTCCACGAATGATGAGAGGTCGCCACAATCCTCCCATATTCTTTGGCGAACACGATATACTTAGCATCGTGGTACTATTACTGATGTTTGGCGCCAATCTTGGCATCAAGTACTACTACCGCAGTCGTAGCGACCAGCGTAAGCTTGAGGAGTTGGAGAAACAAAATCTGGAGCAGCAGTTGGAGTATCTCAGATATCAGATAAACCCCCACTTCTTTATGAACACCCTCAACAATATCCATGCGCTGGTGGATATCGACCCATCGAAGGCTCAGGAGACAATCGTAGAACTGTCTAAGATGATGCGCTTTGTGCTCTACGAGGGCGATAAGAGCGGTGTGCCACTTACCAAGGAGTTCTCGTTTATCCGCACCTACGCGAAACTGATGGAGCTACGATATACTGACAAGGTAAAGATAACCGTCGACGTGCCTAATGAGGCTCCCGACAAGACTATACCGCCACTGATGCTCATCTCGTTTATCGAGAATGCATTCAAGCACGGCATCAGCTATCAGCACGATTCATTTGTTGACATGAAAGCCAGTATCGATGGCGACTACCTGCTGTTTACCTGCATCAACTCTAAGGCCGAAAAACCTAACCAGGAGAAAGGCGGCGTGGGTCTGACCAACGTGCGCAAGCGCCTCGACCTGCTTTACGACAAGAGATACAAGCTCGACATCAAGGACGAGCCAGATATATATACCGTAGTATTAAAGTTACCATTATGACAATTCGCTGTATTGCTATCGACGATGAGCCTCTGGCTCTGCAACAGATTGTTGCATATATTAATAAGGTGCCGTTCCTTGAACTGGCAGCCCAGTGTCAGAGTGCCCTCGAGGCCCGTAAGTTTCTGTCGGACAATGTGGTAGACGCCATATTCTGCGACATCAACATGCCCGACCTTAACGGTATGGACTTTGTCAAGACCCTCACTGCACCGCCTCTGATAGTATTTACAACGGCCTACTCAGAATATGCCATCGAGGGATTCAAGGTCAATGCTGTCGACTACCTGCTCAAACCGTTCGGTCTGCAGGACTTCCAGCGTGCAGCCAACCGTCTGAAGGAGCGCATGACTATATCAGCAGCTCCCGCAGCACCTGCAGAAGCCGACGACACGCTATTCCTCAAGACCGACTATCGCATACTTAAGGTCAACATCCCTGACATACGCTATGTAGAGGCAATGAGCGAGTATCTCAAGGTGTGGTTGGATGGCGAGGCAAAGCCCATCATCACTCTGCTGTCGATGAAGAAGATGGAGGAGCGATTGCCAGCAAACTTTATGCGAATACACCGCTCATACATTATCAATCTGGACAAGATTCAGGAGGTGAACAAGAACCGTGTGATAATGGATGCAGAGACATATCTGCCTATAGGCGACCTGTATAAGGAGGCCTTCCAGGCTTATCTCGACACCAAATTCTTGGGCAAATAAGCTAGGATACTAGTAGCACTTGATTCTATACATAAATCCCAACTCTATGCGGTTGGAATTTTTGTTTTCCAGATTTGCATCCTTACTGTATTCCACACGATTGCCCATATAAGCCAAAAATACGCGAAGGTCTTGCGTCTTGTCGGGATAGTACTCCAGCGAGCCTATCCAACCATAGCTCTTACGGTAATCCTTAAGAGCCTCAACACTTTTCACATTAACCGTCTCGTATGTACCCTTAAGCATCAGGTTCCACTGGGGTGCAAACTGCCAGTTCATTTTGGTTATAAACGAATTATAGTACACCTTAGAGTACCTGTAGTTACCATCCATAAAGCCCGCAAGATCCTCTGACACGATACCCAATCGGTCTAAATCATCAAACTCTCCCATATAGTCCACATACCACTGCAGCTTGGGCAGATTCAACTTCTGTCCAAGCGTTAGCATACGTGAATAGCGGCCTTTGGCCTCATGCTGTATTCCCCATGCCCAACGTGTTTGCAACTTGTTATCAAGGAAACATCCGTTCCAGTTGGCTATGAACGTCAACGGATTGCGAGCCTCCTCTGCTGGTTTCAGTCCGTCCTCGTCCACAATAATGAGATTGTCGCCATACTCCTCGTTCATCGTACCGTTGTTGACATCCGATACCATAACAGCGAGCTCTTGTGTGGGTACAGGTTTTACCGATAGCACAGCACCAGCCTGGAATATCTGCATATGATCCAGCAGGTCGGAGTATTTATACACAAACATCGGGTTCTCGTCGTATTCGTATCCACCCCATATCTGGCACACCTTTCCTGCCATCAGCGTAACCTTATCGCTGAAGTCGTAGCCCACCAGCATCAGGTCGGTAGCCCTGGCAAAGTTGTCAAGTCCCGCAGCCTTACTGCTCTTGTTCAGTTGGTGGCGCAGTCGATAGTACAGCTTGTCCGTCAGGTTACCCTTCAGTTCCAGTCGCAACTCCCTATTGGCAAACTTGGTGCTCCATGAGCCGCCATCATCAGTAGCCTGTGCGCCGGCAGCATAGTTTATGTACACGTCGAGCATATCGTGTTTCTTTTCCACCTTGGCCAGTCGCTCGGCCAGACTCTGGTAGTCACCGTCTTCGCCGCCCATACCCACGTTACCACCCTGTGCATGGGCAGTAATCGTGGTGCAGAGCATAAGTAAAGGTATTATCGTTTTCTTCATAACTGGAATGGTTTGATTATTCTTTATAGCGCGGTCAACGGATATATCAGGTTGACTATCACGATGTTGGCCGCCAGGATTATTACGTTCATCAGCAGTCCTATGCGCATAAAGTCGCTGAAGCGATAGCCGCCAGGACCATATACCAGCATGTGTGTGGGCGAACCGATAGGTGTGGCAAAGCTAGAACTTACGCTTATCATCAGCGCTATGAGGAATGGGAAAGGATCGTAACCCAGTTTCTCGGCAGCCTGATACATTATCGGGAAGAACATGGCACCTGCTGCGGTGTTAGATATAAACTCAGTGATGAATGTGCCCACAAAGCAGATAGCCGTCATATCCACTATCGGGTTAGTGCCACATACATCCAATATACCGAATGCCAGTCGCTCAGCTATACCAGTCTTCTGTATGGCCAGTCCCAGCACTACCGATCCTGCAAATACCATCAGGATATCCCAGTTGATGGCCTTCATGGCCTGATTGGGACTGCAACAACGGCAAATCAGCATGGCAGCAGCAGCCAGGAATGCACACTGCAACAGAGGTATAATCTTAAGCGCCGACAGCACCACCATAGCAATCATTATTAGCGATGAAATCAGAGTCTTAGAACCTACGTTTATCACCTCTTCGCCCAACTTCAGTCCGTGAGTCTCAGTGAGATTCTGTATGGACTTTATATGTCCGGCATATACCAGATGGTCGCCACCCATCACATACTCATCAGGATTCAACTTAACAGGCTCACCATCAAAATGGCGTATTTTTATCAGTCGGGCGCCCTCTATCTCGAATAGACCTGCCTCAGATAGTGTATTGCCTATAAACTTATTCTTCGATGGCACCAGCATCTCTACTGTATAGTCCACAGTGTCGTCGCCATCACTCTCGGGTGCTGTACGGTTGGGCAGCAACTTGCTCATGGCGATAATCGACAGCACACCTACAAACAGGCAGAACAATCCTGGTATGGTAGTAGCCAGCACGTTCATTGTCTCGCCGGTCTTTTCGGCATACAGTCCTGATATAATAAGGTTAGGAGGCGTTCCGATAAGGGTGCACACGCCACCCATGCCCGATGCATAGCTAAGCGGAATCAGCAGTTTAGATGGTGAGATGTTCAGCTTCTTCGACCACATCTTTACTATGTTCACAAACAGCGCCACCACAGTGGTATTGCTCAGAAACGAGCTGAGTGCAGCCACAGGCAGCATCAGTCGCATCACCGCCTTCGAGTAGCTACTGGGCTGTCCTAACAGATTCTTCACTATCCACTGCAGCACACCTGTGTGAGTAAGTCCGGATACTACCACAAACAGCACTCCGATGATTACCACCGATGTAGATGCAAAGCCCGAAAACGCCTCTTTGGCATCGAGTACTCCAGTAACAAAAAGTACTGAGATTGCACACAGGAACACCAGATCAGAGCGTAGCTTGGTACATAACAATACTGTAAACATGGTAAGCACAGTAACAATAGTTATCCATGCATAAAGGTTAAATCCTAAGATTTCAATTGTTTCCATTTTTTCTGTTTCGTTTATTATTATAGGTTAATCATTTATCACTCCGTGACCAAACAGCGCAAAGTCGCCCTTCAACGGGTCGTCAGGGAATATCGCAGCCAGCGACTTCGTTAGTTTACGTGCGGCGCTCATCGATGCCATCTTACTGGTGGTCAGTCCCAGTTTCACGCTCTGCTGCAGCACATGTGTATCTAATGGTATTATCAGAGTGCGGCGGTCGATGAAGTCAGCCCACAGTCCCAGATCAACTGGCGAGTCTGTGCGCACCATCCACCTAAGAAACATACACACGCGCTTACACGCGCTCTTAGTGTCCTTTGGTATTATCACGCTTATGTCGTGCTGGGCAAAGTATCGGCAGATAGCCTCAACAGCACTCAGGCCGTCAGTAGCCTCGCTGCGAACGTATTGTCCCAGCGTGCCGTATTCCTGTAGCAGCTGTTGGTATGTGTGTAGGAATCTATACATGGTATCGCAGGTGTACATGCGGTAGAAACAGCTCTCGTCGCCCTCCTTCAGGTGCTCGGCATAGCGGCCAGTACGCACCCAGGCATCCACATCGCCGCGTGTCCACACCAGTATTGCCTGTATCTTCTTCATAAACTGCTGCCTACTGCCAAAGCTCAGACTTGCTGCAATAAAGGCCATAGCCTCCTGGTTCTCATCGCCGCTCACCTGATGCATGAACCACGAAGGGTCCCCATCTAGGAATTTCATGGTTTCATATTGCTCTGCATATTGTTTCAGCAACTCTTTGTTCATAACAATTTATAGTTTTGCTTGCAAAGATAGCAATTCTTCCCGAATTATTTGTAATTTTGCCGCAAAAATTGCGCAAGATGGTTAAAGTTAATGATTTAAGAGAATGCACACTGGCCGTTTGCGAGATAGCAAAGCGCGCTGGAGAGTATATCAGACAAGAGCGAACCAAGTTCAAACTCGAGAGTGTAGAGCGTAAGCATGCCCACGACTACGTGTCGTATGTCGATAAGGGTTCTGAGCAGTTGATAGTGAGCGCCTTGCGTGAACTTCTGCCCCAGGCAGGTTTTATTACAGAGGAGGGACTGGCTGGCCACGATGCCGAACAGATGCTCTGGGTGGTCGACCCGCTCGATGGAACCACCAACTTTATCCACCAATATGCCCCTTACGCCGTCAGCATAGCACTGCTGCAGGGTAAGGAGATACTGATAGGAGTGGTCTACGAGATTACTGCCGATGAGTGCTATTATGCCTGGCAGGGCGGTGGTGCCTATATGGATGGCACACAGTTGCACGTAAGCGGCCAACAGATACAAGATGCCCTACTCTGTCTGCAACTGCCCTACAACAGCGATGCCTACAAGCCCACCATCAAGCGCCTTATCGACCACCTGTATGGCAATGTAGGCAGCATCCGCATGTGTGGTTCGGCTGCTATGGCCCTGTGCTATGTAGCTGCAGGTCGACTGGATGGCTACGCCGAGCAACACATTGGCCAGTGGGACTTCATGGCAGGAGCGCTGATAGTGAAAGAGGCTGGCGGCACAGTTACCAACTACGACGGCTCGCCCGACTTCACCCAAGGCAACTGCGTAGTAGCCACCAACGGGGTGATACAGCAGGATTTGCTATCGGCGATTAACTCATAACATCTTACTTTATCTCTATATCGCCATAGCCCATGCGGGTGCCGCTGCTTAGGCGATCAGCTTCGAAGCGAAGGACACGTACCTTTGCTTCAGGGAACTTGATGGTTTGCCAAATGGGATTGTTTACGATATTTGAGAACTCGCCCGTGGCTAGCTTCTGCCAGTTGTTCCAATCAGTCGATCCCCACAAGGTGTAATGGGTGACGATGCCGTCCTTCGTGTCCTGCGGCGGCAGATAGCGGAAGGTGGAGATGGTCTGCTCAGCATCCCAGTCGATGAACATCTGCTGGGGCGAGCCAAAGAATATATGCAGTCCTGATGATTTCTTCTCGCCGCTGTTAGGAATATCGGCTGTTAGCTCTGGCGCAAGGTAAACACCTATCTTCTTGATTATAGGTTCCAGTTTATAGCTGTTGATAGTGAAACGCAGTTTTGTGGCTTTCACTGTAGGGAAACAGATGATGCGGCGATGGCCGATGGTGGTTAGTCCGTCGCCATTATCTACCAGTTCATCCTTTAATGGTTGCCATTTGCCATCAACCAGAGCCTCGAGCGAGAACTTACGCACACGCTGCCCCTTGGCGATATCTTCCTCAGCCAGAAAACGATTGAAAGCAGTAGGGCGCTTAAAGTCTATAGTATAGACATCACCATTATGCGTGGTCTTGGCCTTGTCGGCAAGGTTATCTTTAAACACCTCATCTATCATCTGCTTGAAGGCTATGCCACGCAGACTGTCGTTGGGATGGATGCGGCCATTAGGAGCGATTGGGAAGTTGAGCAATAGCGTAGAATTGCGACCTACCGATTTATAATAGGTGTCCATCAACTTCGACAGACTCTTTACATGCTCGTTCTCAGCATCGTGATAGAACCAACCTGGACGGATACTGGTATTAGTCTCGCCTGGACACCACACATTACCATCCTCTACACCATAGTGCAACATCTGATAAGGCACATCGCCATCGCGGTATAGCAGACTCCAGTTGGTTTCGCCCACATTACCTGCCTCAGTACCCACCCAGCGCAGGTCGCCACGATCGCTACCATCGTTCCAGATAAGGCATTTGGGTTGCAACTGGCGAATCATCTTATAGGTCTCAGGCCACTCATAATATGTGGTGCGGTCTATCTTGCGAGTCTCGTTGGCGCCGCCATACCAGCCATCGCCACCATTGGCACCATCAAACCACACCTCGAATATGTCACCATAGTTGGTAAGCAACTCGCGCAGTTGGTTGCGGAAATACTCCACATAGGCATGTCGTCCGTACTCTGGATGATTACGATCCCAGGGCGACAGATACACAGCAAACTCCAGTCCTTCTTCGCGACAGGCATCGGCCAGTTCGCGTACCACATCACCCTTGCCATCCTTCCACGGCGAGTTCTTTACGCTATACTCCGTATACTTTGACGGCCACATGCAGAAACCGCAATGGTGCTTAGCAGTAAAAATGATGCCACGCATACCAGCCTGCTTACATACGCGCGCCCACTGACGACAATCGAGCTGTGAAGGATTGAATAGCTTTGGGTCCTCATTGCCAAAGCCCCACTCCTGGTCGGTATAGGTATTGAGCGAGTAATGGATAAACGCATACATCTCCATATCCTGCCAGCGCAACTGGTTAGCATTGGGCAGCGGCCCAGCCGTAGACTTTGAACCCGTCTTTTGGGCGTTAGCACTTATCGCCATCAGGCACACCAGCGCCAAAGCGATAAACTTATTGCTGTGTAAACTCATTTTCTGAATCTGATATTTATCTATTTGGGTGCGAATATACTAATTTTCCTCCAATTATGTACAATCCACCACGAACATTTTTCACTTTGCGGCCTTGAAGGTCGTAAATCGCAGGGGCACTCGATTTGTCCCCTTGATTTACTTCTACCCTATTTATACTTGTAGCAGGACCTCCCCAAGTGGCTGCGGCAGCACCGCTAATAATACCATCAAGACTATTGGTGTCAAAGACTGCAGGTTTGCTGCGATCGATGATACACATGATACCGCCTGTACCATAGCGATTGGGATTGTTGATATCCCATACATAAGGGATGATGCCACGTTTGATAGCCTCTTCGTTGATGGTCTTATGGAACAACCACAGACTGGCATCGTGCTTTTTCTGGATGGAGTTGTTCGAGAACTCGCGCCAGTTGGCACCATATTCGCCTAGGATTACAGGATAGCCCTTATCTACAAAAGCCTCCTTCATCATCTGGAACTGTTCGCGCACATAGGCCTCTTCACCCCAGGTGCAGTTGTATTTCTTGTAGGTTCCAGAAGGAACATGATTGGCTGCGCCCCAGAAATAGAATGGCTCATCGCCATTAGGACCTTCCCATACGCCAGTGAACTGTGGTGGACTGTAGTAATGCACCTCTATCATTAGCGCCTTGCTGGCAGTATCCTCAAACTTACTCATATCTACATACTGGCTCGATAGTTCGATGCTGGTATTCGGGCCCTGAACCACGAGTGTACGTGATGCGTTGTTTCCACCTGTGGCACGCACAGCGTCGATAAAGGCCTGCTCGTAGGTCATCAGCACCTTTATCTGTTCTTCCTTTTCTGCCTCTGGCTCGTTTAGTCCTGCAAAAAGCAAGTGCTCATCATAGTCCTTGAAAGCCTCGGCTATCTGGGTCCACAGTTTCTTCATCTTCTCGCAGTTGGCAGCAACGGTTGGTTCGCTGATATCCTGCTTAAAAGTTCCCTGAATCCATCCGCCATCCCAGTGGTCGTTCAGCAGTACATATAGTCCATCGTTGATACAATAGTCTACTATCTCCTTTACACGCGCCATCCAAACGGGATCAATAGTCAACTCATCGGCATCGATGATATGTCCCATCACCCACGATGCGGGGATGCGGACTGACTTGAAGCCCTGAGCAGCCACAAAGTCGATAATAGCCTGTGTGGTAGTTGTTCCCTGCCAGGCTTTCTCTGCTCCAAGACCGCCATTGTTGGTGTACACATTATCCGTACCACCACCCTCAAGCGTGTTACCAAGATTCCAACCAGGATACATCTTGGGGGCAATCTCTAGCGCATTGGGGAGCTGAGCTTGGGCGAAGCTGACGGTGCTTCCCAGCACCGTCAGAATCAAGAGAGTTTTCTTAATACCAATCATAACACTTAAAGTATGAATGAAAAATAACTAACTAATTAATTAATCAACTCGAATACTAGAGATACGTACCTTTACATTCTCGGCTCCTACGGCATTAGACAGTCCAAGCAGGTCGATAGCAAAGATAGCTATGCCAGAGCCAGCGCCAGCGAGTGACATTGTATAGATACCATCGCCATTGATATGAACAGAGCCATTACCATCGGCATTATAGCCCCAGTTCTGACAGCCCCATGTGCCGTCGGCAAATATCATACATGCATCGCACTCAGTACTGCCGATACCAGAAACCTCGAATGTCACACCAATGCGATTTGAGAAGTTAACAGCACCACGGTCTACACCACATGTAGCATCGCTGCCTGTACCAGAACCATCCCACTCGTTGTAGATGTCGGCACGGAAGTTTCCGTTACCCTCAAGGTCGCCAGTAACCAACTTAGCATTGTCAAACGCCAACTTAGTACCCCAGTCGTCCATCACGCAGGTATTCAACTTTACATTGATGTTCTCAGCACCTACAGCATTAGAGAGGCCGATGAAGTCGATAGCGAAGATGGCTATACCAGAGCCTGCGCCGTGCAGAGTCATTGTGTAAGTGCCGTCACCCTTAACCACTACAGAGCCCTCGCCGTTGTCGTTGTAGTTCCAGTTCTGGCAGCCCCATGTGCCGTCGGCAAATATCATTGTTGCCTGGCACTCTGTATTGCCGATACCTGTTATAGTGAAGGTTACTGAGATAGACTCCTTGAAGTTCACCTCGCTACGGATAAGTACAGATGTGTCGTCAGTACCAGTACCAGAACCGTCCCACTCGTTGTAGATATCGAAACGATAGTTGCCGTTGCCCTCAATATCGCCCTGAACAGCATTGTAGTTGCGGATGGTGATACCTTCCTCAACAGGCTCCTCGTCGCGGACAGAGCGGATAGTCAACTTGCAGGCACGCTGCATCAGACCTACTGATGCACCCTCGTAAGCAGCCTTCAATGTCTTGCCATATGCATCGTTTATTTCGTTGATAGTACCGCTCCAGTAGCTGCCAAGAGGCAGGAAGATGCTGTTGCCATTCTGAGCAGTAAAGCGGATACCCTCTACACCATCAACAATAGTCTGCTCCTGAGTAGTCTTAGCTATCAGTTCCTCTATCTGCTCGATGGTTGGCATCTTGCTCTTCGACTTTGCGTCGCCATCAATGTTCAGGCCATTGATAGTGTCATCGTCAGTTCCCGCGATATCCCAAGGGGTATAGTCATCGTTGCTTGTAGAAGTATTGTAGAACGACTGATCGCCAAAGCCCAGCTGAATACCAAGTTCACTCTCCTTCTCGGCGCCGATGTTACACTTTGCCCACAGCACGCTCAAGCCCATATCGACATATTCCATCGACTGCTCGGCAGTGGAAAAGCTCTGGATGTTACCCAGTATGAATCCATCGCCCACCTTGGTGTAAGCTGCATAGTAATAGGTGGTACCTGGCAGCAGCGACTTGGCATTAACAGAAAACGAACCTGCAGCCTCGTCCAGCACTACATCTACACCTGTAGGCACATCGTCAGCCGAAAGGGCATACTTAAATCCAACTGATGTCGCAGCAAGGATATCGCTGATGCCCTGTGCCTGACCGTTGAGTGTAGCACTGCAGGCTGTGATGTCGCTGGCGGCCTGAGTAGCCACATCGGCATCGGTAGCCACAAAACTCTTCACCTCGCCATACTTGGTCACCTTGCCCTGCAGGGTTACAAATGTGGCATAGTAATAGGTTGTGCCCTCTGTAAGTCCAGAAAGCGATGCTGACACTTTTCCGTTCTCGTCGATAGAGCCTATCTGGCGAGTTCCACCCTGAGTGGGGTCAGAGTTGGTGCTGTAAACTGAGCCAACCTGATAAGAACTTGATGCCAAGCCCGAGAGATTCTGAATGGTGCCGTAGGTAGTAGCCGAAATGGCTGTAACGGCAGCATCGTCGGTGGTTATTGAGCTTATTACAGCACTTGTACTTATGCTATAATCCTCGTCGTTGCTGCAGGCTGTTGAAAACACAACAGCCATGAGCAGCATAAAACCTGATATAATCTTATTCTTCATAATTATCAATTTTGATGTTTCACAATTACTTCAAAACTACTTCGCCCACATCGTACTTCACACCGATGGTAACCACGATAGTGTTGCTGAACTTGAAGAGATGGGTGTGAGATGCCGACTCGTCGTTCCAGGGATTCAGGATATATCGACGGCCTGTAGTAGCATCATCACCAAGCTGACGTGAGATGGTCTCATCGTCCATACCTTCCTCTGATCCAAGCACCTCATTGCCATCCACCTTGATGCTCTTGATAATCAGGTCGGTGTTAGGATGCTTCTTCAGAATCTTAGCTACGTCGAGGAACATCAGATACGGATCCTGAGTGTTCGACGAGCCGTCGTTGGTGACAGTAAATACATAGTCGCCCTCGCCAGTGATGTAAACCTCTGGACTGTTGAGGAATGCCCAACTTGTATCAGAGAAGCTCAGTACGCCAGTGAAGCTCTCTACCTGAGCACCACCAGTCTGTTTCTTCAGGTGGTAAGCCAGATACTCGTAGGCATTACCCTGGTCGTCGTACTGCTTAGAACCCAGCCACAAATCTGTCAAGTCGCCTGTGCGATCGCTAATCTCATAGGTGATAACCTGCAGCTCATTCGTGCTTGAGGCAAACTTAATGTTCTTGTTGGTTGAGATAGCAAACGATGGCAGCTGCGAGAAGCTGATTACACCATCCTCGCCGATGCTATAGCTACCCTCTGTGGTGTTACCTGCGATATCAGTAATCTTGAATGTCTTGGTCTTTGAGTTCAGTTCAAACTCTGCATCAGTCACATCAGGATGACCAGCAAAACCTGAGCGTGAAATCTCTTCACCAGCCAGGGTGAACCAGCCAAATGGTGTGTCCTCATCAAACTTATAGGTAGTGGTATTCTGATTGAATGGCTGCAGGAAGTTCATCCAACCCTCAGGCAGTGTGATAGTGGTGATAACAGGTGCCACATAGTTGTCCTTATACTCCTTAGAGATATAGTTGAATGTGAACGGTGTGTTATCGTTCGAACCACCGTCGAACATAATCTGCATAGCGTTGTCTGTAAGATAGATAATCTTGTAGTTGCCATCAGGACGCTGTCCCAGGATAGCATCTTCCTGACCAGGACTCAGGGGGATAACACCTGTAAACGAGATGGTGTGCGAGGCAACATCCATATTGAACGAGCCCTTCTGACCGTTCACGTCTACATTGGCACCATTAATCAGGTCGAAAGTCATTGTGCCATAGTCGGCAGCGCCGCAAATCCAACTGTTGCCTGCAAAGTCGGCAGCCCAGTACCACTCGCTGGCGTAAGTAGGATCGATGGCAGTAGAAGCGTCCCACTGCTCTGAGTCGAGATAGTTCTCGCCAGCCACGTTGTGGAAACTATCCCACGACATACCTGATGTGTAGAACCACTTTGGGCCACCAAACTTCAGACAGGTACCATTGGCATCGAGGTCGAGAACCCATGTCTTTGAGTTGCCCACACCACCAGTCAGCATAGTCCATGCAGCATCAGAGATGAGGTTAGGATTCATCTGGTTGATATGGAACGAGGCGCGATCGCTGAACACAATACCACCACGAGTCTGAACACCCATGCGAACATAATAGTCGCCATCGAATGCCACCCCCACCTGATAGGTGCTGTTGGTGCTGGTACCCGATATGCTCACATCGTCAGATGTAGGAGCTGGTCCGTACTCCCAGTACACAGAGTAGCTGCTGGGCAGCAAACTAGTAAACGTAACCTGATTCGTGTTCTGGTCCACATTCACAGAGAAACCACTGTTCTCGGCCAGTTGGGCTGAAGTCAGGTCGATAGCGCCCATGCTATCAGAATCAGGCGTACATGCTGCCAGCAACATTACGATGCTCGCCAGCACACTATATAATAGATTCTTTGTTTTCATAACTCTTAATTCTTAACTCTTAATTCTTAACTAATCTTACCATCCGGCATTCTGCTTAAGCACTCCATTAGAGAGGATTATCTGATTCTGAGGAATCTGGCAGAGTCCCTTCTTGGCCTTGATATTCTCGGCAGAGATTACCACCTTGTCAGCATTTCCACCCGACATCACATCGATGCCGCTGGTAGCAATCTGCTGTGCAGCATAGTCTACGCCCTGACGCAGCAGGTCCCAGTAGTTGATAGCCTCGAAGGCAAACTCAAACTTACGCTCCTTCAGGATCGTAGCCTGCGATACGGCAACTGGCTGCAGTCCTGCACGTGCACGAACCTTATCCAGATAGCTCTGAGCGTTGCCGCTACCCAGTTCGGCAGCCATCAGCAGCACGTCGGCATAGCGCATTATCACCCAGTCCTGGTGGTTCTGCTCCTGGAATCCGCCACTACCGTCAATCTTAACAGCACTGGTACCATCAGCAAAGCAGAGTGGTGAGTACTTCTTAATCACATATCCAGTGTACTCGCGCTGGTCCTTGTAGCTGGCATCGAAACCATCGGCATTCACTATACCCTCGTTCACGATGTCGATCACAGAAGCCTTCTTACGGGCATCGCCAGCCTCATACTGATTTACAAACAGCGGATTAACGGTGAGTGCACCCCAACCGCGACCGTAAGGTGCTACTGGCAGATTGCGCATACCCAGCATCACCTGCCAACGGTTCGAGTCGTTGTTACCGTTATAGTCCTGAGTATTGGTAAACTTCATGGCCAATACTGTCTCGCTGTTGCCATCACCTGCATAGGTGCCCAACAGTGTCTCGGCATCGCCCACCTCAGCGATTCCTGCCGAAGCAGCAGGCCACAGGTTCTTATACTCCGATACCAGATCGTACTCGCCGCTGTTGATCACGTCCTCGCAATAGGCCAGAGCCTTCTCCTTGGTCACACCGTCGATATTGGCACCATAGTAACCTGTATAGAACAGGTATGCACGTGCGTACAGAGCCTCGGCAGCATACTTGGTGATGTGTCCGTCGTTGTTGGCAGCATCAGCCTTTGGATAAGCATCGGCAGGGATGTTGTCGATGGCATACTGCAGGTCGTCGAATATCACCTGATACACCTCGGCTGGTGTAGCCTGTGGCACGTTCTCCTCAGTTGCTACAGTAAGCAGGGGCACATTGCCGAACATACGAACCAGGTCGAAATAAAGGATAGCGCGCAGAGCGTGGCACTCACCCATATAGGTGCCCTTCAGCGTCTCGTTCTTCCACTCTATCTGTGGTTCATACTTTATGAGCTCATTACAGCGGTAGATACCCTCGTAATAGCGTGCCCAGTCAGTCTCATACAGGTTGAGGTCTGACGACGACTGTGCGATGTCAAAACGGTCAACCACCTGATATCCACGTCCGTCGGTATTACCAGTAGCACCAAAGCACTCGGCACCCATCACCTCAGAGGCAACGTAGAACGAGAATCCAGGGGCACTGCTGGTCTGGCGCCAACCGTCGTAGCAACCTATCAGCGCACGATAGGCATCATTCTGGGTCTTATAGAAATTGCTGGTGTTCGACTCTGTCTTCGACTCCACATCGAGATAACTCTCTGAACATGCAGTCAAGAGCAAAGAGGAAAGCACTAAAATATTTATCTTAGTATTCATAACTCTAAATTCTTAATTCTTAACTCTTAATTAAAACTTCACATTAGCACCAATAAGGATAGTACGTGGGCGTGGGTAGTAACCTACGTCAACACCGCTCACCCATCCGTCGGTTCCGTATCCGATTTCAGGATCCATACCCTTGTATTTTGTGAAAGTAAGAAGATTCTGGGCCTGAACATACAGTCGCAGCTGCTTGCAGTACTTGTTTTTCCAGATGCGAGCCAGGTCGTAACCCAGTGTCACGGTCGATATGCGCAGATAGTCGGCATCGTGCACATACAGGTCAGAGAACTGCCAGTTGATGTTGGTTGTTGTCACGCGTGGAATACGATTGCTGGTACCTTCGCCAGTCCAACGCTGCAGTATCTCTGTGGTGTAGTTTGCCTGTGCGTTAGCGTGGTTGCGATAGGTCTGTACAATCTTCTGTCCGGCAGCACCGTTGGCCTGAACTGAGAAGTCGAGTCCCTTGTAGTCAAATCCCAGATTAAAACCGTAAGTAAAGTCAGGCATACCATTGCCCAGGTCCACCTTGTCGTCGTCGTTTATCACGCCGTTGTGGTCTATGTCGTAGTACTTCACGTCGCCCGGCTTCACATCGGCCTGCAGCACACCGTTGCCGTTGGCTATCCACTCATCTATCTCCTGCTGGTTCTGGAATATGCCTGCAGTCTTGTAGCCCCAGAAGTAGCCGATAGCATGACCGTTCTGTGCACGATAGAACTCAGGAGCGTTGTCGTACAGCTGGTTTGTAGCACCGTGTATGATACCATCGTCGGTAGGAATGCTACCCACCTCGTTCTTGTTGTAGGCTCCGTTCACACCTATATTATAACGGAAGTCCTTACCTATCATATCGTTCCAGGCCAGGTTAAACTCAAATCCCTTGTTCTTCACGTCGCCACCATTGATGGTTGGTGCGCCTGTACCTACAGTTGCCAGCACAGGGGCAGTAACGAGCCAGTCTTTGGTTGTCTTAATATAATAGTCCAGGTTTACATTCAGGTGTCCGCCAATCATGCGAGCATCAATACCCACGTTGAACTGTTCAGATGTCTCCCATGTCACATCAGGGTTAGCCACACGACTAGGATATGCACCCCAGTTGGTACCCAGCACCGATACCGACTCTGTGTCGTCATAGCCCGATGTACCAAACAGATAGTGGGTGTTGGTATTCTTCACAGGAGCCAGATACTGATAGTCTGAGATGTTCTGGTTACCCACCTGTCCCCAGCTGGCGCGCAGCTTCAGGAAGTCGATAACCGATGCGATAGGCTGCATAAACTTCTCGTTAGAGATGGTCCAACCAGCTGATACTGATGGGAAGTAGCCGAAGCGATGACCGCTGGCAAACTTGCTCGAACCGTCGGCACGCAGGGTGGCGTTCACCATATAGGTCTCCTTCCAGTTCCATCCTATACGTCCAAAGTATGACACGTTGCGCGAGTCGCCATGAGGACTGCCGCCTGCACTAAGGCCGTCGTCGGTCGATGTGGCAGTACCATTATTTACGTACGCATGCTCCCAATCGTCGAATCCTTCCTTCAGATAGCCGTTGGCAGCGCTAACCGATGTGCCAGAGTAGCGACTGGCCTCCATACCTATCAGCGCGCTGAAGGCGTGATCCTCGTTCAGCGTCCAGTCATACTGGGCAGTGTTGGTCCAGGTCATGGTCAGTCCGTGGTTCATAGCCTGACTGGCCGATGTACGTGTGTCGTTATAGCTGTATGGGCTGAAGTGGTAGAATGTAGAGAATCCGCGATACTCGCTGGTGCCATACACAGCTCCGAATACGGTGCGCAGCTTCAGACCCTTCAGCGGGGTCAGCTCGGCATATACATTACCACTGAATGTAGCATTTCTGTTATCATTGTTGGTGTTGGTCATCATGTTACCGTAGGGGTTACCATCATACTGATACCAGTCGCTATAGTCGGTAGCATTATATGGGCTGCCGTAGAATCCGTTGTAGTTGCTGGCCTCAGCACCTGCGTCGGCCTGACTGCCGTCGAATATGTTGGTAGCATAAACAGGAGCCAGTGGCGATGTGCCGAATGCACCACGCAGGGTATTGTTATACTGGTTGCCCACGCCTACGCCTACGCTCTTGGTGTAAACGAAGCTAATCTGCTCGCCCACCTTCAGCAGCTTGTCTATCACGTTGTGCTCAGAGTTCACACGGAAGTTGTAGCGCTGGTAGTTAGATACGTCCTTACCGCCCACGATACCTTCCTGACTCATATATCCCATCGACAGCGCATAGGTCGAAACCTTGTTACCACCAGTGATACCCAGGTTGTAGCTCTCCACCTTGGCGTTGCTCTTAAACATCTGGTCTATCCAGTTGGTGTCATACAGATTGCCGTTGGGGTCGTAAATGCTCTTCATGCTGCTGAAGTCGTATGGCTGGTTGCCCGAGTTTATCTGCTGCTCGTTCATAATGGTCATATACTCCTGCGAGTTCAGCATAGGCGCCTTGCGGGCCACATTCTGCCAACCGTAGTATGCATCGAAGCTCACCTCTGCCTTTCCGGCACGTCCGTTCTTGGTCGTCACCAGTACCACACCGTTGGCAGCCTGTGCACCATAGATAGCAGCCGAAGCAGCATCCTTCAGCACGTCGATACTCTCGATGTCGGCAGGGTTCAGGGTCGATATGTCGCCACCTATACCATCTATAAGATATAGTGGACCGCTGCTGCCCACGGTACCCAGTCCGCGGATGTTCACCTTCATGCTCGATCCAGGCTGACCAGAGGTCGACTGGATACTAACACCAGGTGTCTGTCCCTGCATGGCCTGCAGCGGGTTGGTAGTGTTCAGCTTGGCTATGTCGTCACCCTTCACCTGGGTGGTGGCACCTGTCAACAGTTTTTTCTTCTGTACACCATAACCAATCACCACCACCTCTTCCAGCGACTGGCGATCTTCCTCCAGAACTACGTTGATGGTGCTGGCACCACCCACTTTCACACTCTTAGTGAGATATCCCACATAAGAGAACACCAAAGTCTGGCCCTGTTCTGCGTTGATGGTGTAGTTGCCGTCAAAATCGGTCACGATTCCCGATTTCTGGCCCTGCACCTGTACGGTTGCACCAATCAGCGGTTCGCCATCAGTAGCCGATGTCACCTTACCCGAGATTGGTTTTGCAGAAATAGTGCCAAACACAGCTTGCATCGTGAACAGAGCCACGACGAGCATCAATTGCTTAAGACTGTTTTTTTGCATAGAACAATTTTGTTAATTAATTATTGGTTTCAAGTTTATCACAACTGGCCGCAAAAGTACCACCTTTCTCCCAAACCGAGAGGAAACGGTGTCGCAGAAAGGGGAAGATATGTTTCCACATCATCATTTCCCCTCAATTCGCAACATCGTTTCCCCTATCCGAAACATGGTGACGCCTTACGTCTGTATCAGGCGCACCTTACGGCGATTACCAGATGGGCGAACGGCGAAGTGCAACCAGTAGCTGCCCTTGGGCGAGCGCTCTATTAGGAGTTCATCAAAGTCCTCCTGCGATTCGTCGCTGATGTCGAGCAGGATAGTGGCGTAGCGTATTAGTTGCTCGATGCCAGCTACCTTGATATCAGCGGCACAGCCTGTCAGGTGATTGCTGGTGGCCACACCGCCAACGGCCTTATTCACCTCTGGGCTTCGATAGCCGCTGTTGATGATAATCGGCTCCTCCCTACCCTCATTGTCATCTCGACCAAGCGCAGCGCGTGGAGAGATCTCTCGACTTCGCTCGAGATGACAAGGTGGGGGGATCACATACCGCTCATTATACCTCTTACGCAGCATCTCCAACCACCCACAGAGGCGTTTCAAATTCTCTACATGTACGTGCGAAGGGATGTTTCCATCTGGAGTCCTTGCACTTGTCTTGCACATTTCACCAAGAGTGAAGTGCTCGCTCAGGCACGCGTTCTTATTTATATTCACTTCTGTCATAATTTAATGTTTTAATGTAAAAAAACCTAATGCCGCGCTGCCGCAGTGCCGCGCATCAGGGATTAAATAGGTTACAACATGATGGTGCCCGTTTTGTGGAACAATGCCTTCTGACCGCCTTTCTCCTCACTCGCTTTCGTTATCAGATGATCTCGATACAGACGCGTTACCTTCTTGCGAGCAGAGGCAGCACTACCCAGATTGAAGCAGCGAACCACGTCCTCGATGGTAAACTCATCAGGCAATCGATCGAAAGCCTCAAGGGTCTTCTGTTTGCGCTGTACATTCACGCTGGCATCCTTCAATTTATTATCGAAGTAGTTCTCAGCCATTGCACCAAAGTAGTGGCGCTGACAAGCATACTGGATGTTCACAATCAGCTCTGCGAGTTTCCAATCCACCTCGTCCGTCTCAAACTCACCACACCAGTACTGACCATCTTGATGCAGCTGGTTCCAATGGCGCATCACAATGAATGGTGCAGCGAAATTCAGACCATGGTAGGCGCAGCGCTTCAGCAGCATCTCGTCAGCCTTGCTGTCGTTCTCCTTGGCATCCTCCATGCGACGTGCAGTCCAGTCATAGAGTTCATCTACTATTTTCTGCACTGAGAGTTCACCTTTCATCTTGTCCAACTTCTCGGCCCACGCTTTCAGGCGCTCATCGCTGTCGTAGTCTACAAAACTTTCGCGACTCATCATTTCAAAGTTGGTAGCTGGCAGAGGGATGCAGGTCAAACGGGTTGCAAGTCCAGAGCCGAAGTTCTGCTCGTTAACCATCTTCTTCAGCGCGATTGGCGTACCAGTATAGATGTAGTTCCAGATGACGTAGAACTCTTGGAACACGCTATCCACATTGCTGTAAGCCTGACCGTCCTCCTCATTGTGGAAGGCCTTCAACTGCAATGCTTGCTTATCGATGTACGAACCACCCTTTTGCAGCGAAAGCGTGTTATCCAACTCTGTGTCGAAGGTCAGCATGTGTAGCTGCATAGGCTCGCCATTCACCTCCTCTACTGCGTTCACCATGTCCTGAATAAACTGGGCGTTACTGGTTCGCGCAGGGTGGATACGTACCACCACCTTCGGCTTCTTGGGCTTCTCCTTGTTAGCACCCTTGGTGCGCATCTGCTCGCGATAAGCATTGATGGCATTCTTACCAATCTTATCTGCTGCCACGATGGGCGAGGCAAGCAACTTAAAGAGCCTGGTTGCGAACGATTTACCGCTGGCAGGATCGCCAATGATCAGTGTCGAATTATTCAGGCGTCGCAACTCCTCAGGGCGATGGTAGAAACGATAGGTGCAGCGTGTCATCAAGGTCATCATCAGGCCACCAGCCACAAACAATGCTGCAGGATATTGGTTGCGCTTAAGACCCTTGCAGATATCCTTTATCAGCGGGTACTCTTTAGCCAGAGCCTCAATCTCAGCGCCCCATTCCCAAAGCCAGCGACTCATATCATCATCTTTCAGCGTCACCGCCGCCGTCTGCGCTTTCGTGATTTCCTGATACGTTTTACCACATGACTCCTGAATCGCGGCGAGCATCGCCTTTGAAGGCAGAGAAGAAGCATACTTCTTTTCCTTTTCGGCAATACAACTGGCTGCTGACTCCACTGTCTGTGCCACATCTTCGTTTCGCTCGTCGATGATTTCCTGTACCCACGGCTGACTCTCCACAATACGCTGCACCAACTGTTTGTCGCTGTCGAGCATAAGCATGAGGTCGGTGGCCAGTTTAAGGCTCTCGTTATGCCTGTTATGGTCGGCTTCGCAGGGCAGTTTGGCTGCATAGCGAGCATCAATAATACGCTGTACATCATAGCCACGCCACATTACAGGGGTCGATACTTGCTCAGCGTCCACTTGGCCGCCATCCTCACGCCCTTGGTTAGCACCCTTGCCGGCCACAGCAGCAGATACAGAGCGGTTAGCACCAGCAGCACTATCATCAGCATCGAATTGGTGATGCAGCGGCTGCGTTTTCTTGTCACGATACATGGGAGTGTACTCCTTGTCAAATTCTTCATCATAATAATTAAAAAGTCGTTCTTCGTCAATAAATAGAATTTCATTTTCCTTGGGAGCGAATGAATTTCGAGTAGCATCGATCGTACTTTGGTCTGGCGCATAGCCGAGCACGGCCGCAAACGATATTTGCTGATCAGCCAGGTTCCCTAGTTGTTTGTTGGCAACGAAGATGATACGTATGCCGTGACCTGAACTGGTGATGTGTACCAATACCACGCGTGCCATCAGCGCCTCACACTTCTGCAGCTTCTCCCACACCTCCATGGGATTATCCACATGGTCGATGTCGAGCATCACCAGACCGTTCAGATGACAGCCTTTCAGCACTCGCCTTGGGCCCTTCTTGGTCTTGCCATCTTTGGTCTTAACCGTTGCCTCGTCAAACTGATAGCAACTGAACTGAAACGCTGTAAGCGACTTTTTCAGATCGTCGGCCCATGCCAGCAGCTTCTTGTCGAGCGGCTTGTTCTGCCACTTCTCCTTGCCAGTCTTGGTCTTCAGACTGCGCAGCATCCTGGCGTCAAACTTCTGATAGTCTGTGTGCTCTGCCCATTTTATCAGCGTAGCTTCATCCTGAGCATCCACAGCACGCATTATCTCCCTGCGAGTGTCGATATTAAAGGCAGTCGACGATTTACGAATCTCCCTCCAGAAGTCCTTTTTGCCGCACTCAGCGACAAAAAGGCTCTTAGTATCTTTCTGATATGTAAACATACGATCCTCCCTTCTATACATTTTCTATGATATAGTTCTCAATCAGGGCCTGCTTTACAAGCTCGTTCTCCTCATCTAGGATTGCCAGTTTCTCATCAAGTGAGAGGTCTTTTGGCATACTTGAAAAGCGCTTTACTCGCTCCACCGAGGCTTTCAGCCATCCCCAAGGAGTCTTCTTCATCAGCTCGTCCTTGCGTCGCACACGCGGCTGGCGGTTGTACGCCTTGAATGATATTACACCTGTCCACTTGTCACGATTCAAGCGACCTTCTACACACTTTCCACAAACGAGGCGTGCGATTACCTCTTCTTCTATTGCTATAAATTTTTTCATAATCGATTCGAATTAGTGAGTGTCAGGAGAAAAGCGAAGTTTTTAGTTTGAGCTCATGGTTACATCCGGATAACGTTTCCTCCGCTCACGCCTTCTTCTCGGTTATTACTCTTTCTTCTTAGATATTACCTTTCAGCATTTCCTTGGCAGCCTGTTTCTTGTAACCCTCCAAGGCCTCGTAATAGTTGTCACGGATTGCCTTTTCCAGATTCACACCATCAAACATGGCGTTAACTGTTACGCATGCCAGCATGTTGGTCAAAATGGCTACCAGCAGGGCCTGATCCCAGGGGTTACGGATGTCAAGTTTATCGGCTACTGCTGTAAACTCATCACCCCAAGTCTGCACATCGTTAGCAAACTGCTCTTCCACATCCTTAGCGCCGCTAAACATGCGCACCACTTTCTCAATCTTTGTCATTTTCTTCATAACTCTTAATCTTTAATGTTTAATGTATTACTATCTCTGCAGTGCCTATAAGGCGCACCACACCTCCCGTCTGTAAGCCTGCGTTCTTCAGGCTGTCGCTCATCTGCCACTTGGGGCACACAAATTTCTGTTCTACTACCAGCCCCATCTTCTGGCAAACCCTTGTGCCGTCGCCCATGCATTCCTTATGTTGGCACGAGGCACATATCCTTTTCACCTTGATGTGATAGGCATTCAATACTATTTCCATCACGCTACACCTCCTATTTCTTCATTAATCCATGCGTAACAAATCTCTAGCACGTAGTCGGCCGAGGGGCAACCAGTCATGCGCATCACGTCGTCGCAAACATAGTCTACCATGTCCATTGCCAACTCTTGTTGCATCTGGCTACTGAAACCCAACAGCTGTTGGTTGAGCATAAACAGCAGCGACTTGCTTACCTTGCTCTCCAGTCTGTGCATCACGCTCTCAGCATTATGCTCCATACACTGAACTTCCATCAGGTCGTCCTCTTCAAAGATGAACTGACCACC
Source organism: uncultured Prevotellaceae bacterium (assembly GCA_902761905.1). Classification (GTDB taxonomy): domain Bacteria; phylum Bacteroidota; class Bacteroidia; order Bacteroidales; family Bacteroidaceae; genus Prevotella. The sequence continues at coordinate 3,790 of CACWMK010000008.1, read as the reverse complement.
TTTTCTCTTTTCAAAAATGTTTTGTCTTACCATATTTTTTTTATTTAAATTTGCGTCGTCATTTCCTTTCGACAGTGCAAGGACAGTGCAAACCGAATGCAATCGAGCTCGCTCGAATTGCTGAGGTGCAGCCTGTTCTCGCTGATTTCATCGGCAAAGGTAGAAAGGAATTTTCAGCCCACGATGGCTTTATTTTCTATCGTCCAGCGTTTCGTCCGACACTCTTAGAATTCGTCCAACAAACCGTCCAACTTTCCTGCTTGAGCCCTCACAAAAGCACTCAAAAACTGTTTAATGAGGTTCTTTCTGCGAAGCGCCTCACTGGCCTTTGGGTCATCTGTAAAAGTCCAGTCTGGATACTTCCCCTTTACCTTCGCAATCGTGTTGTAAACAGTACTTCGTCCAGGCAGATTGTCGAAATCAGCCTCGCGCATATAGTCAATAAAATCCTTAGGGGTATAAAAGAATGGCAGACCTTTTACCACGTTCTGGTTCATAGCTACCATCAGGTAAGCATAATCGCAAGGGGAACGAAATGCCAGTCTCTGTCGCATTTCGCGAATGGCCATTGCAACAAAGCCATCCATTGTCAGTTTCTTGTCGCCTGTGTCGCAAACATTCACCACCTCTACCTGTGGGCACAAACTCACCATGCCCATAAACTTCTCAAAAGCTGCGTCGTCGATACGCAATACTACTTGTTTCATCTTCTTCCAAGTGTTTGTGGAGATGTGTGTAGATGACGCGCGTTTTAAGTTCTCAAGAGAAACATCCCACTACAACTCGGATTATACATTCGATTTATCGACGACAAAAGTACGCACAAAAAATGGGCTACGGAAATAATCCGCAGCCCAATGGGAGTTGTTGGGAGTATTAATGGGAGTTTTTAGTTTTTAGGGAGTTTTGTGGTTGAATTTGGGAGTTTTTGGGAGTTTTACACAAGTTCTTTGGGAGTTTTTCAAGCATGGCCTCACCTGCACGATAGTATTTCAGGTAAACTTCGCCATGCACAGGTGCCGTAGCATCTGTCCATGTGTCGAATGGCTTCGAAAAACAACCTGCAGCCATGCGCCCCACCTCGTATTTTTTAGGCAGATGCTCGTGGTTGGGCAGCACATACTTCACAAGGTCGCAAAACGTGGCATAGTCGCCCTCTTTTATAAATCCACAGTCCATCAGCACTCGGCAGGCACCCAGCCAGCATCGCATATTTTCTATGCTTTTGCCTGCATGTATCAGCGCCGCCTCAACCTCCTGCTGTGTAGGCATGCGTGGTGGTTCAGGCTTTGGCTCTGTCTCTTGTTGCAGATACTCCGATATGCTGTTCATAATATTCTCGCGCGACTCGCCGTGCAGTGTCAGGTTATACTTCACTTTGCCACCTATATATATATTCATATCCTCTGTTATCTGTGTGGGATTGTATTTGGGATTCGAGGGCACCAGCCAGTGGCGGCCCAGATCGTCCATATAGTAGTTTTTCACCATCCACTCGCCATCTATCGACACATATATAATATCCCTATTACGCAGCTGAAAGGTTTTCTCTATCAGCAGTACATCGCCATCGAATATGCCCACGCCCACCATCGAGTCGCCCTTAACTGATATGGTGTAAGTGTTCAGCCCGTCAAAATCGCCTCCTGGCACTCTTATCATTTCAGGTGGTACATCGCCCTGTTCAGTTGGCAGTCCGCAACTGGCCTTCACGTCGTAGAATGGCACCAATATGCCACACTCTTCGCCGCACAAATATGCTATTTTATGGTTGTTAAAACACATCTTCTTACCTTCGTTTATAGTTATTCGTTAAAACGGATGCAAAGATAATAAAAATCCCCCACCTAACAATAGGTGCGGGATGGATTTAATACAATTTAGTAATTTGTTGGTTATCACAATTTGTGACAACCTCTTCAGGGTGGTCACATTTTGCAACCGCCTCCTTGGACTTGTCGCATTTTGCAACCGGTTTCTCTGTATTTATATTCTTATTTGTTTTCTTTATCATTGCAGGAATTCCCACATCGAAAAGTACTGCCATTGCCTTTTGCGTGCACCAAATGGTCTCTTTTATGGGAGACAGCATGGATTGTTAACTTCAACTGTATGCTTGTACTCCATAAAATCATTAACATTTTCAATTGACCCAAGAAGGATTTTTTGGGAGAGCCAGATTTTTACAAAGCTCTCAAAAGACGTATAATGATATAATTTTCTTCCTCGAAGTGCTTCACAAGGAGGTTTCTGTTTATTTATTGTATCCATAGCATATACTTCTTCTGCCTTAGCCTTATCACTACCATATTTCAAAATCATTGTTGGCTTCTCTATTGATTTTATACCAATCTTGACAACATAAGAACTAATATAAGATGTGTCCTCGTTACTTGTTGACTCTGTTTTTGCTGTCATGGCACCAACGACAGCACCTGCAACGCCAAGGGTCAAACCGCCAACAGCGGCTCGTCCTAACATACTGCCAGTATTTGTCCTTGTTACTTGTGTTGGAGGAATGTCCTTGTGGTTTTCATCATACATTGAACAACTAAGTATGTCGGTAAAGTCCTTAGGCTTCTCGAACACGAATATTTCATCGTAATTCATTATAAAGTCATCATTATACAAATTATTAGATATAATGCGAGTTATAGGTCCATATTTATCGATAAGTTGTTTCTTATATTCTTCGTGCTTAATATCAATTTCTTTTTGTTTTATTTCTCTTATCTGTTGCCTTACCAATTCTTTTTCTTTCTGTTCTTTTTTATGTTTAATCGAGGTTCTGATATAAAAGCAAATGAGGAATGTAAATAATATTGCAACAAGAGTACCAATTGTAATTGTCTTAAGAGTCCTTATAGTTTCTTTATGCTCTAAATCATCTTTTATAAGGTTTATCTCTTTGATATTCAAATCTGCAATTCTCCCATAATAGATTTCACAAGTAATATGAGGATCATAATTGGAAAGCTGATGAACACTAAAAGATATTCTTGCGTCATTCACTTTCCAATAATATTCTACAGGTTGCTTTGATTCAATGCATGAGATTAGATATGCTGAATCAATTTTGATTTCGTTTGCATTGATTTGTTCCTTATGCTCATCGTCAGTATCTGCACGGAAATAATCACCATTAAGAAGTGCACCAGAAAAGGGGACACCATATTCCTTTTCAATCACTTTATAGAAATTTAGAGCCTCTAGGCGAAATCGTTTGCTAGGAATTTCTCTACTAATTTCAAAACTATAAATTTTTCTGGTATTGGGTGTATATGAAATAGATAATTCGAACTGATCTGAAGCTCCATTCCCATAACATTTTACTTTATAACCACCATAAATGTTACTGCCATATATAGAGGGCTTTTCTTCAAAAAAAGAATATCCTTTCTCTTGAAGAACAGACTTCAAAGAATCAATTTCCAGTACTTTACCAAAATCTAAGAAAATAAGTGGATTTTCATCACAGAAACTGTTGACGATTCCACAAGTAAAGAAAAATGCTGTAAGAATAATCTTCTTTTTCATTTTAGTGGTATTTATGTAAATAGTAAAAATTGAACTTACAAAGAATTTCTAAACAAAAAATCATTCAAATTGCAATAAAATATTTTCAAGACTCGTCTCGTCTATAATCAGTACTTCACGAGGCTTGCTACCATGAGCAGCACCGACAACACCTGCCTTTTCCAACTGGTCCATTAATCTGCCTGCCCGATTATAGCCAATTGCAAACTTTCTTTGGATTAGACTTGTTGAGCCTTCTTGGCTCTGGACAATT
>CACWMK010000007.1 GCA_902761905.1 uncultured Prevotellaceae bacterium | reverse complement strand
CGCGCGTCACCCTCTCGTAGGCCGAAGGTCCGATCATATCGGGAACCTTCGCGCCTTTTTCTTTATTTTCTTTTTCTTTATCTATTTCTATATCTTCGCCTGCGTACATATCTTTACGCGCACGTGAGTGTGGCGATTTAGTTTCGGTTTTGTTCAGACTTTCTTCCGATTTTGTTGCGGTTTTAAATCGGTTTCCACATATCTCGAACAGGCCGAAATCTTCGATGATATGGCGAACATTCTTACGGGTAGTTTTAGCTTGGGCAGCAAAGGCACTGAGCTGTCCGTTAGTGAACATCCCTTCATTGTCATCACACTGAGCCAGATATAGCACTATCATCATGTACACACCGAAGCCGACCGCACCCTGTTCATTCACAAGGTCGGTCATTTCGGGCTTCGACAGCATGCTGCGGTATAACTTTACAAATCCTTTGTTCTTCATCGAGCCTTATTTTTTTATTCTTTTATTTTTTTATTTTTTTATTATTTCCTTTATCTCGTGTCGGTTTTTGCGGTAGTCTATGCGGCAGCTGATGTGGAGCCACCATACTTCCTTATCGCCTTTTTTGTAGTGCTCCAGTATCAGCTGGTCGTAGTCGGCGTATTGCTTGGCATACATCAGTAGCAGGATGGTCAGGTCGGCAGCCTCACCCTTCATGTGTTGCGATGTGGGCACACCGTGCACCAGCGTGTTTACATGCTGACAGCGGTAGCCGCTGTTCACCTGTATTGGCAGTTTGAGGGCCATTCGCATAGGCTCCAGGCAACGGTCCACCAGATTCTGCAGCGCAGTGATGTGCAGCTTCAGAGGAATGTTGGGGATAGGTTTCGGCTTATGGTTAGCAGCTGTGTCAGAGTAACACATCTCGCCGAGAGTGAAATGCGCAGAGAGGCGCATGCTCATGTCAACAATTTGCTTCATATTGATTTGGCTTTGATTGTTAATACTAGTGTTGAACGCGATCCTAAGAAGGGCGCCACTTGTGGAGTGACGCCCGACGGTAATAATCTGTTACGGGGTTGTTGTAGATTCATATTTTACAGTATCTTAATTGGTTTTAAGTATACTGCAAAGGTACAACAATCGCAAGCAGAAATCAAGTATTCACGCAAAAACCAGTATACAAATTCCTTAAAATATGTTTACTTTATTTGTGCATGCAAACGTCTCAACTGCTGATACAGCGTAGAATAACTCATACTCAAGTTTGAATGAGTGCTGAGGTAATGCGCCAACAATGATATAGGGGTATTGAGCGCATTTTTATTCACTAGAGCCAACAGGTCTGCATATACATCCTTAGCTCGTAAACGCTGCTTATCGAACTTGAAATAATTCAACTTCAATACTTCAACAGTGGGATCATCATCAATCAGAAAAGGTCGCCACGATTGTATAATGGCAGCCAATTCATCATGAAACTCTATTCTGAACAGCGCCGACAGCGGAGCGTCGGCTGGAAAAATATATTTCACGATTATCTGTCTCTAATTCAACTTATCATTATAGCCAAATGATTAATAGATTAGATGACAGATGGGGATGTTAGGAGAATTCTCTAAGCGGGCGCCCATAGCCAGGAAAGCAGCCCAACAAATCGATCCTGGGCTTAGATAATTAGTTGTTAAGTAATCTGCTTCCTTCATTTCGGATTGCAAAAGTAGCAAAAAAAAGTCGAACTCGTGCGATAATCAAAGATATTTTTAGACAATGTGGGTGATAAGGCGCGTTTATATTAGTTAAATATAATTAAAAATGGGGGGGGGTAGTTAAAATAAGCTAACAGTTTTATCAGTTAAATATATATCTTTGTAGCCAAAATATAACAAAAATCAAAAACGAAACAAAAAAACAATTTAATTCTATTAGTTTATGAAAAAGAAAATGTATGAGAAACCTACGACGAAGGTTTACGAGTTGAAACAACAGCCACAGCTGCTGGCTGGTAGTGGATTAGGAAACCCCGACGATTATAATAACGGCGGCGATCCATTTAATCCTGTTCCTTAAACAACAGTGTAGTAACAATTAAAAACGTAAAGACAATGAAGACAATGAAGTATTTCTTTATGGCTGCACTGGCAATCCTGATGACTGCATGCAGCAGCGACGACAACGAACTAACCCAGCTGCCCGTAAAGGCTGAGGGCATCACCATCACAGCACAACTCGCTCCCAAGAGCAGCAACGCAAAGACTCGTGCCGTGACCGAAAGTGGAAACAAGATTGTAGTAGATTGGGCCGTAAATGAGCATCTCGCCATTCTCTACGATAAGGACGGCAATCAAATGGCCGATGCAACGATTACCGCTGTTGACGACGACGGCGCAGCCACCATCACATTCACAGTGGTGGAGGGTACGGCTGACGACACCGAGTGCCAGATCATCTATCCCTACTCGGCAGCTAAAGAAGATAAGACAGGCGTGAAGGACAACTCTACGCTGCTGGGCGCACAGGACGGCACGCTGAATGCGAACCTCGATGTCCGCGTGGGCGCAGGTAAGATTCAGACCTCTACTCCGAGCCTGACCGTCACCACGCAGCCCGCAGCGCAGTTCGCCATCTGGAAGCTGACACTACCCCAAGCGTCTAAGGACATGTATGTCATATCGGAAGCCGGCGAGTTTTTAGCCGGCGCTATCCTCAGTGATCCAGGCACCGACTTCACCGTTGCCGTTCCCGCAGCCGTTCCCGCAGTAAGCTCAAAGGTCACCATCGTGGCCACAGACGGAACCAGCGGCTGCTGGAGCTACTCAAATACTGCTACCCTCGAAAAAGGCAAGTACTATCAGAGTACGTTGACGTCGATGACCGCACTTGGTAACGAAAGCACTGCGGATGTCTATAAGATGACGGGAGCAGGCACCATCCCTGCCGGCAAGACGGTTGTGCTCTCTGGCGTCACTATCTCTGGCGACCAAATCGCCTGCTCTGGCGATGCCACCATTATCCTTATGGGGAGCAATACAGTTACTGCCGCCGCTAATACAGCTGCCATCAAAATAGGCGGCTCAAGCACCACGCTGACCATTACGGGCTCTGGTTCACTTACCGTGAAAGGCGGACAATATGCTGCTGCTATCGGAACGGGATATGCTAACAATGCTAGTGTTGCTGGTGGAAATATTGAAATTAATGGCGGCACGGTAAACGCTACTGGTGGCCAGAGTTCTGCTGCAATCGGAACGGGATATGCCTACCAAAACGGCAGCAGCAATGAATGTGGCGCTATCACGATTAATGGCGGTACGGTGACCGCTTATGGTGGCTACGCTGGTATCGGAACGGGCGGCGCTAACCAAAGCAGCAGCAATGAATGTGGCGCTATCACGATTAATGGTGGTACGGTAACCGCTACTGGTGGCCAGAGATCTGCTGCAATCGGAACGGGCTACGCTAACAACAGTGGCAGCAATAAATGTGGGACTATCACAATTAGTACTGGTGTTACAAGCGTTACTGCAACATTGGGTAATAGAAGCCCTAATAGTATAGGTAAAGGATTTGCTGCAAATAACGGCACTCAAACCTGCGGCACTATTACCATCGGCGGCGATGCCACAACCTACGCTGTAGGTGTGACAGAGAGCCCATTCTACTACCCAACAGCGCCCTAACGCGAAATGAATCAAGGTGACAGGTCTTTGATCTTTATTAAAGTGCGATCAAGACGATCACAGAGTCAAGCGCTCCTGATCATATCACACATAACAACTATAACAAAATGCCTCGCATCGGAAGAATGATGCGAGGCATTTTTTTATGTGAGTTGAAATGTTTTTACTGCATGTCGTAGACTACTTGCATGAGCTGCTTGCCTAGTTCGTCGGCCTGCTTCATGGTCTGAGCCTCGCTGTAGACGCGGATGATTGGCTCGGTGTTTGACTTGCGCAGGTGTACCCAACGATCAGGGAAGTCGATCTTTACACCGTCGATGTCGTTGACCTGTGCAGTAGCGTCCTTGGCAAACATCTCCTTGACCTTGACAAGGATAGCGTCAACATCGGTCTCTGGGGTGAGGTCGATGCGGTTCTTGGCTATCTGATACTCAGGGAATGTGGCGCGGAGCTCGCTGACCTTACAACCCTTCTGTGCCAGACTAGACAGGAACAGGGCAATACCTACGAGGGCATCGCGACCGTAGTGGCTCTCAGGATAGATTACTCCACCATTACCCTCACCACCGATAACGGCGCCTACTTCCTTCATCTTAGTGGTAACGTTGACTTCGCCTACTGCAGCAGCGGTGTACTTGCCGCCATGCTTCTCAGTAACATCGCGCAGGGCGCGTGTAGAGCTGAGGTTAGAAACAGTGTTACCTACGGTATGACTGAGCACGTAGTCGGCTACTGACACAAGTGTGTACTCCTCGCCGAACATAGTGCCATCCTCGCTGATGAATGCCAGACGGTCAACATCTGGATCGACTACGATACCAAGATCGAAACCACCCTGCTTCATCTTGTCCATGATGCCCTGGAGATTCTTCTCGAGGGGCTCTGGATTGTGAGCGAAGTCGCCTGTGCACTCGCCATTGAGTATTTCGTAGTCAACACCAAGTGCCTTGAACAGGTCGGGCAGGATGATGCCACCTACAGAGTTGATGGTATCAACGCATACGCGGAACTTGCGGGCCTTGATGGCATCTACATCAACAAGCTTGAGAGCAAGCACAGAGTCGATGTGACGCTGGTTGTAGCTATCGTCGATAGTGAGAGAACCAAGATGATCAACCTCAGCATAGTTGAAGTCCTCTGCCTCGGCCATACGCAGTACCTCTGCACCATCGGCTGCTGTAAGGAACTCGCCCTCGCTATTAAGGAGCTTCAGGGCGTTCCACTGACGTGGATTGTGCGATGCGGTGATGATGATACCACCATCGGCACCAGCCATGCGTACAGCCAACTCGGTAGTTGGAGTTGTGGCATAGCCAATATCTATTACATCATAGCCCATGCCCATGAGTGTGCCCACAACTACGTTGCGGACCATAAGACCAGAGATACGGCCATCGCGGCCTACTACGATCTTCTTACCACCAATGAACTGTGCATAGGCTGTTGTGAACTTTACAATGTCTAAAGGGTTAAGCGTGTCGCCAGTGCGTCCGCCGATAGTACCGCGGATGCCAGAAATAGATTTAATTAGTGTCATATTACTTTATAAAAAATCGTTATGATTCTCGTTGATACGTGATTTCATAATAGTAGGGAGCGACATTGCTAGATGCAGTGGCGTGACCCTGAGAATGAGGAACGATAAGGCGCACCTTGGCACACTGATCGCTAGGCGACTGCGGACGCCCCACCTTGACGTAAGACAGGGGTACGAGCCAGCCTGAAGGTACTGACGAACTGCCATAAGCTGTGTACATGGCTCCGCTCTCGAACGATGCAGTGTAAGAACCACTAGAGCGTGACACCTGGATAATATCAGGCATGCCGACAACCGACTTGCCATAAATGGCCAGATCGGCTCTGTTGTTGCAAACGGTAGTGGTATCGTCGAGGATAGAGAACTCAGAGAAGCGACATACCAGACGGGTAGACTCGCCATCCTGCAGCATAGAGCCGCAGCCATCGCGAACGATCTGCATATACACACCGCTCTTGTCGAGCTTTACATACTCATTTCGAGTAACATTGGTGGTGTAGCTCTGCTGGTTGAACTGATCCTCAGTAATGACAACGATAGAAGAGTCGGAAATGAACTTTGCTATCGCATTGCGCTCCTTTTCCTTCTTGTCGCCGTAGGTCTCGTAGTCGTTACAACTGCTGAGAACAGCGGCAATAGCTATCATGATAAACAGTATTTTCTTCATTTTACATTCATATTGATGGTGCAAAAATACGAATTATTTTGTAAACACCAACATTATTAGGCTACTTTAACTTGTTTTGATATGCAATAATAGCTTTTTTTGTGATTTCGATAGCCTCTTCGATGGTTCCATCCACTCTTCCACCCGATGCATTAAGGTGTCCGCCACCATTAAAGAACTCCTCGGCCATGAGGTTGCAAGGGAAGTCATCGACCGAACGCAGACTGACCCAGACCAGGTTAGGCTTATCAGTATCCTCGCGCAGAGAGATAGAGAGTTTGAGGCCCTTGATCTGCTGTGGAATATTGACCAATCCCTCAGAATCACCCTTAACATAGTTAAAGCGCTTAAGCTCATCACGCGTGAGCGAATAGAAGGCTGCATGACACTCTGGCATGTAGACCAGTTTCTCGTACATCACATAGCCCATCAGGCGGATGCGATTCTCAGAGTAGTTGTGGAACACGTTGCGATAGATGCGGTCCTTGTCGATACGCTTGGTGAGCAGCTCGCCGATGATGAAGTAGATTTCAGGACGAGAACTGTTGTAGGTAAAGCCACCTGTATCGGTCATCATACCGCAATACACAGGCACAGCAAACGCCTTGTCGAGCATATTGAAATCGCCCATCTGCCAAGCGATACGGAACACCAGTTCGCTGGTGCTCGATGCATCTGGATGAGAGACGATCAGATCGGCAGGTACATCGGGCTTGAGATGATGGTCGATGAGCACCTTCTTAGCTGGACTATCAACGAGCGGCTGCGCCATCTCGTCGACACGACTAGGGGTATTGAAGTCGAGACAGAACACCAAGTCGGCTATCTTAAGCAGCATGTCGCCCTTGTCAGGGTGCTTGTCGTAACGTACTATCTTATCTGTATTGGGCAGCCACTTGAAGAAGTCAGGATACTGGTCGGGCACCATCACTGTGACATCCTTGCCACGATGGCGCAGGAACTCGGCCCAGGCCAGCGATGAACCTATGGCATCGCCGTCAGGACTCTTGTGACAAACCACAAGCACTGTCTGTGCATCAGAAATCAGCTGGTCCATCAGGGCCAGCTGATCATTATCTAATATGTCTATATTCACTTTTTCAATCTTTTACCTTTTCACCTTTAAAAAAGCTTGTTAGGATATACGCCCTCGTCGACGAGCTGCTTGATGCGTGCTACAGTAGCATCGCGGTCGGCTGCGTAGGTCACACCAAACCACTTGCTGGTGGTATCGAGTACCTCGACAGTAGCAGTGCCGTCGTTGATGAGCTTATTAACCATCAGTGGAATGAAGAACTCGGCCTTGAGATTCTCGAGGTTCTTAGGATCGCTGAGGAACTCTTTGAAATACTCCTCAGAGTATGCGAAGTAGTCAGGAGTGAAGCCCCACATGTTCATTGAAACAGGGGTGTTATCATCTACAGCTACCCACTTGCCGTCTTCGTCCTTATAGCGTACTGACTCGCTGGCAGCACCTGCATTTGAACCATCAGCAGCGCAACGTACGATCTCTGTGCGCTCTACAACGGTGGTGAGGTGTCCCTTTTCGTTCTTAGAGCAAACGCCACGGGCTACAGTACCGTTCTCGCTAAGAGTGTTGCCTACACGGAAACCTACCATAGCATACTGGTTCTTGGCGCCCTCAGGCAGATTAGCCAGATACTTGCCGATAACCATGAATGCATCGCGATTATAGAAGTCGTCGCAATTGATTACACAGAATGGCTCCTTGATCACGTCCTTACCCATCAGCACAGCGTGGTTGGTGCCCCAAGGCTTCTGACGGCCCTCAGGTACGCTGAATCCCTCTGGCAGTGCATCGAGTGCCTGGAAGCAGATCTCACACTTTACCTTACCCTCGTACTTAGCGAGGATCTGCGTACGGAACTGCTCCTCGAAATCCTTACGGATAACCCATACGATCTTGCCGAAGCCAGCCTGAATGGCATCGTAAATACTGTAATCCATGATGGTCTCGCCGTTAGGGCCCAGACCGTCGAGCTGTTTCAGGCCGCCGTAACGGCTACCCATACCAGCTGCAAGCAGAAATAGAGTTGGTTTCATATTGATAATTTTTTATTGAGTTATATTAATTTGCGTGCAAAGATAATAATTATTTTGGATATAAGAACAAAAACAACGCAAAAAATAGTTTTAGAACGGATATCCAATGGCAAAATGCAGTGTATGGGCCTTGCTGAAGCTTGGTACATTGAAGTAGCCCGACTTGCCAGTATCGTATGGACAATGAATGGCTAAGCCCCAATCCAGACGGATAACGAGGAAGCCCATATCGTAGCGGATACCAACACCTGTGCCAAGAGCGGTCTGATCTATAAACGACTTGACTGACGTGGGGAATCCGCCTCCATCGACGAAGTCGTTATTAAAGTCCCAGACGTTACCTGCATCAAGGAATATGGCGCCGTTAAGATCGCCAAAGAGTTTGGTGCGATACTCCAGGTTGCCCACCAACTTAATCTCACCATTCTGTATAAGATAGCACAACTGGCGGCCCAGACCAGCGCCATTAAAGTTGCCAGGACCTATCTCGCGCACTCCAAAGGCTCTGATGGTATTGGCTCCGCCTGCATAGAAGTACTCGCTGTAAGGAGCCTCGCTGCTGTTGCCATAGTTATACAAGACACCTCCATTGACATGGCCTACGAGACTCGACGTAGGAGTGATATTCCACGTCTTAGTGAAATCGGTCTCGAAGCGCAGGAACTGCGAATATGGTGTCTTAAAGAGGGTCTTATCCTTCTCGTCGAACGGGTGACCGCCTATATAATCCCATAACGACAGGAGATTGCCTGACTCCTCGATAGTGAACTCCCAACGTATGGGGTGTCGCTTTGTGGTGGGACTGGTGTACATATAGGTATAGCGCATCTTGGGCGTAAACCAGTCTTCCATCGAAGCAGCCAGATATGGATTGGTGATAATGACAGAGTCGAACTTCTCTGTATGGCTGTTCATGTACTGATACTTAAGTGTGAGTGGCGAGAACTCATGACGGCTGTTGGCCGACGACTGCCAGCGATAGGTCCACTCGCCAGTAACGATATGCATCTTGTAATATTCTGGGCGACGTATCACATCGCTCGACACCTTGGCAAAGGTGGTGGGCGATGAGAAGAAACGGCGACGGATGGGACGCCCGTTCTTGTCGCGACGCACACGATCGCTATTATAGAAAGGTGCGATGATGCGTGGGAACTCTATCGACACATCGGCACCATACTGGTAGCTGTTCATATCGGCATTGGCACCCTTCTGCCACTCGTAGGCGCCATGAAGGTTGAGATCGAGCTTTTCGCCAGCACGAAAGGCATTACGACGTGTAAGACCGACCTTGAGCTCAGGACCATAACGGCCACTGGTACGGCCGATGGCATTGCCCTCTATATAGAAATCGTATGGCTTGTCGAACGTGCAGTTCAATCGCAGATCGAGTGTATCAGAATCTGTGCGAGGAGTGAACTGGAAGTCGGTGCTGCTGAACACGCCTGTAGCATTGATTTTGCTGGCCGACTCCTGGTACTTCTCATAACTGAACTCCTGACGTGGGCGCAAGCGAAGGTTGCGCAGCACCACGCGAGGCATGATGGGCGACTTCTTGCCATTAAAATGGATGGTGAGGTAACGACGCTGTACAGAGTCGGTCAGCACCTCGCGTGCCGACTTGCGGAAGTTTACATCGAGCTTGCCTATGTACCACTTATGCAGGGCAGCATCAGGTACGCCATTAGCCAACTGGAATCGCAGTTGTGTCTTGTTATCTACAGCAAAGGTATCAGCCAGATATGATGCGTAGCTGGGGCTGTAATAGTAGTAGCCGCTATTGCGCAGCATGGTGCTGATGCGCGAACGCTCTGCATCGAGATTGTTGATACTGAACGGCGACTGGCTCTTGATGAGACTCTCTTCGCTGGTAGAGTCGATGAGTGTCTGTATGGGCGCTGGGAAGTTGACATAGCTTACAGAGTCGAGCGTGAAGAGCGAATCGAGATGGATGGTATACCCTATCTTGCACTTCTTAGGATTCTTCTGTGGCACAAGTTCGTAGGTCACGTCGCCACGGAAATAGCCGTTATTGCGCAGCACAGAACGGGCCACACTACTGCGAAGCGTGGGGTTTACATTACTCATAAGAACAGGAGCCTTACCAAAGGTCTTGGTCATCCACTTAGCAAAACCAGACTCCTTGCCTGAGAATTTATTATACACCCACAGATGCCACGACCATGGAACGGTGATGGTACTACTGCCAAACAGCGATCCGTTGGGCTGGGTGGCCAGTGCAGCCTCTACCTCAAGCTTGGTGTTCTCCAAGTGGGCGTCGTAAGCCTCAACGTCATATTCCTTATCATCCTCATAGGCAATCTTGGTAAGACCTGTGAAGAGCTGGTCATCGTCAGGGATGTTCTTTGTCATCGAACATGACACGAGACAAAGCACTAGGGCTATATATTTAATTCTACTTAGCATTGGGCTGTCTGTTTATGGGTCTGACACTATCAGTACGCAGTGTGTCGCGTGGAGTTGTGGTACGCGGCATCATCGCGGGCTGATCCTTCTTCCAGAATGTAAGTACATCGAGCAGGCTGTTGAGCTTGCGACGCCATACAAAACCTAAGCCGTATTCGCCTGTGTAGCCCTCAAGCCAGTCGTAGACGTTCTGATTGTAGAACAGCTTCAGGTTCTTGGTGGCATCCTGGTTCAGGCGATACTCCATCGTGACATTGTCGAAGAACGAATGGTTGTCTGCTCCTCCCATATCTTCAGAATGACCTGATGACACCTTACCACCAAGCTCTATCTTAAGTCGATTGTTGAAGAATCGCTTGGCAAACTTGAACGAATAGTCTGTATGCATGGTTCCAGAGGCATCAGTAGAGTTGTCGATACCCACACTGAGGTCGAGTGTCTTCAGTGCAGAACCAGCTATGCTGTTGATCTCGCTCTGCAGGAATGAGCTCAGTGCAGAGTTCATCGAGAATCCGCCAGTATTGCCGTCGGCCAGATACATACCTGTGGTAAGCATGGCAACGGCCATCTTACCTCTTTCCTCCTTCGACATGGTGGCAAGCTCGCCACTTACTGTCTGATCCTCAGGTGCATCGATAATAAACTCAAGTCCCATGTCATTGAGAGTCTTGGTGATTACAACACCACAATCGAACTGCACAGTGCGGCTTACGCCAGCCTCGTTGGTGACATTCGACTTGGTGCGCTCTACAGCAGTGATGTTAAGCTTAGGATTCATAGGATCGCCAGTAAACTCGACGTAGCTGCCCTCCTTGACAGTAAAGGTCTTAAGTGGAATTACTGGCAGCGAGTACTTCATCTCGCCACTCGACAGTGTGTAGCGGCCTGTAAGGTTAATGCCCTCAGAGTTGTACTTCATTCTGAGGTCGCCACCACCCATCAGGTCCACATAGTTGCTCTCATCGGCATTCAGGTTGCAGACTATGTGGGCACCCTGCGACACATTGACGGTGAGGTCGATATTAAGTCCTGACGGTGTGGGCTGTGTTACTACTGTCTGTGTAGAGTCGCTGAAGTCAGTAAACTTAACCAACTCATCCAGACGTGTGTCTGTGCTCAACGGCGAGTCGAGCAACAGGTATTTCATATCAGTAGAACCAAGCACATCCAGACGTCCACGCATGTTGAGAGCCTCGAGCGGTCCTTGCAGTCGAGTAAGGAAGTTGACATAGGCCTTACCCCATGCTACACTCTTGGCCTGCTGCTTAGAGTCGATAAGCAGGAAGTTGCGCGCTCTCATACGCATATCCATCATGATATGCTCTGTATCGCTGAAGTCGATGCTACCCATCAGGTTTAGCAGGTCGTTATTACTTGAACGCAAACCAAAGTTCTCGAGCAACAGCTTAGAACCCACTATGCGCACTGGGTCGTCATCAAATCGCATTCGTATGCCGTATGGGATACTAACCAGATAGGCAGAATCCACAAACATCTCACCGTTTACCTCTGGATGACTGGTGGTACCACGTATGGTTACACTACCCTCACCATAACCCTCAAGACCTACCATCTGATCTGGCACGAAACCATTTACCAGCGATAGTGGCAGACGAGTCATAGTGAAGTTGGCATCGATAAATCCTTCGCCTTCGCTCTTGTAGATACCACTGAGCATACCAAACTCCTCCTCATCAAGCATCAGGCGTGCCTCTACTGCGTGGGTATCGTCCTCCTTCATCAGATATACCAACTCTGTGCTGATATTACCAATGGGCGATCCCTCGTAGGTCATCTTCTGCACACCCATATCAGATGCTATAGAGATGTTCTCGTTCTGATCCTCAAGTATGTGGTAGTCGCCGTTAAGCTTACCAGTGATTCTGGGCAGATAAGGTATCACTGAGGTGAGTTCGCCAAGATCCAACTGGTTGATACTCATGGTGATATCCTGCAGCATGGTAGAATCCTGATTCTCTGTATACAGCTTGATACCTGTCTTGTCGTCGGCTATCAGGTCGACCTTAGCCTGCAATCGCTTGTTGCGGCCCATAAACAGATAGTTGTCCTTGTTGAGGTTGAACACCTTATAGCCGATTGTTGGGCGTTCTGGCATCAGCTTGAATCGTATGCCATCCTCCTCCATCTCAGCTGTTGCACCCAAGCGTACGCCCATCTTGTCGTGCTGGTCGAAATAGCGCAGGCCCACCAAGGCACCATGCTGGTGAACAGCGCCATCCACAAGTGCATTGAACACGAACTGAGGATTACGCTTGTTGTTGCGTATCTGTCCTTGATATGTCAGTCGTTCGCCCTTCTGTGTGAGGTTCAGACGTATGGTGTCGATGCGTGTGCTGTCGTAAACCAGCGAGTACAGATAGCTCTTACCATTGATACCCGTTGTAGGCGATGTAGTTACATCGAGCATCAGTTCCTTGAAGTTGATGTCGAGTGCCTTCATCAGGCTTGCCACAGGGTTTTCGCGCTTACTCTCTACGTGAAGTTTCATTTCAGGCAACAGGCGCTTGATGACCGACTGGTCGATAATGCGCTTATCAAACTGCGCCATAACAGAATCGCCCAGCATGCTGAGTCTGTTAAGCAGACGCTCATAGTCGCCACGTGCATCGAATTTCACTATAAAGTCGCCACTCTGTATGCGACCTATAACAGTGTCAGGCGTTGTATTGATATGCAGACCTATGAAGTCAGGACGCAGTGTCTCTTTCTGTCCCTCGATGAATATCTCGTCAACCAGTCCAGTTACCTTGTGGGTCAGCTTCATGTCTGATACTACATCCACAGAGCCACACATACCTATAGTAAGTGGTGTGTCTACCAGTCGCATTCTATACAGGTCGGCCTTGTCAAGGTCGGCGCTTACAGTGGCCATCAGTTTCTTGGTGTTAAGCAGTGCGTCTACACCCACTGTACCATTAAACAACTCATTATGACCAATGATCGATGCCAGTGCATGACCATTAGCCAGAGTGCTTTCGGCAGTGATGTTCTTCAGATTCCAACTACCATACTGCAACTGGTGCACCTTAGCACTGGCAGTAAGCTTGCTCTTGTTCGACAGGAAGTCAGTGCCATAACCCTTTGCCTTGATGTCTGCACTGCAAGTATAGATAGAGTCGCGTGGCATAAAGTGGTGCAGGTTCAAGCGGTCCACGCTGATATCTGCATCGTAGCTGATAGCCTCCATCAGCAGGTCGCCCTTGGCATTGGTAGGTATGCTGGCAGAGCCATTCAACTTGACAGTGCCTGCACCCTCGCGTGCTGTCAGGTTGGTGGCATATCGTGTGCAGTCGGCCTTCAGTGTGCCATCAAGCTGCATGCCGCCAGGTATGCGATAATCGCGCATCATGGCAGGATCAGCCAGTGCCAGTGCAAAATTGATATTCTCAGTCCTTGCACTCAGCGCTATGTCGGCCTTCATCTTGGTGATGTCAGTCACATTGTCGGCCTTACCACTGGCTGTCATGCGGAAGGCTGTGGGCAGATGGATGTCGAGCCCAGTAAACGTCATGTGCTGCATGTTGCCATTGATAGAGCCCTTGATGCTGATGGGATGGTTAGGATAGTTGCGCACAAACTGCTGTGGCATATCGCCCATAAATCGCATCAGGTCCTGCTTGCCTATCTGGGCATTCAGGCGGAACTTCATCGCGCCTGGATTCATATCATCAAAGGTGTTGAAGTCCATCGCCAGTTCCGTCACTATCTCTGTGTCAGGCGTCTTCAGCTTTAGTTGTGGGATGGTAACACGCTTGTCGTCCATGGTTATTTTGGCCGACAGGTGACTTATCTCCAACCCACTCTTCTCTTTGGCTCGCAGGTCCTTTATTATAAGAGAGGTGTTAGGCGCCATGTACTCTATCGACTCTACACGCAGGTTGATATCGCTAAGCGCCAGATGGTTATAATCTAGTCCTTCGACAGCAGGCTCAAAACGATTGTCGTAGTTCAGCCGACCATCATGCCAGTCAAGACTTCCCACCTTATATATATTATTACCCAGGTCGGCCAGCACGTCGCGCGCCACTGCCCTACCCATATATGCCTGAGCATTAAGTGTGTCGCCAGGCAGATGAACCATGAAGTCACTCTTCAGGATACTCACTGAATCAGCATTTACTATCCACTTCATTGTTGATTCTGTGGTGTCTACAGCCGCTGTATCGCTAAGTGCGATGTCCAGTCGTGCTTCTGATAGTCGTGCTCCATTTACCTCAACAGTCTCCTTGTCGAGGTCGATGCCTCTGGACGAAAGCCAGAGTTCTTGCAGTTCGCCCTTTATTCTCAGGTCGCCTATGAAGCCGTTGGTGTTTATCTTGGCCTGTGTCAGCGATAGCTCGTCGATAACAACACGACTGTCAAGCAGTGGCAACAGGCGCACGTCGCACACCATCTTCTTTACGTCAGCGATGGTGTCTATTTGATTGGCTACTGAGTCGTTTTTATGCAGTGCACGAAAGCCCTCGATGCCCAGGTCGAGTGGGAACTCCAGGCATACGTGCTCGATGGTGATGTCCATGCCTGTCTTCTCTGAGGCGATGGCGGCCACCTTCTTTACCGCCCAGTTCTGCACTGGCGGAAAGTAGATAAGTGCGGCTAGTATCACAAAGAGCAGTATGGGTGTCAACACCGCTATACCCAACCACTTCAGTGCCTTCTTCATTTCTTACTTAGGTGCTATAGCCTGCCACAGCGCATCTTTGGGCAGTGGAGCTACAGCGGTTATGGTTTCCTTTGATACAGGATGAACAAACTCAACACGGCGTGACAGTAGCGATATGCTGCCGTCAGGATTGCTGCGTGGGGCACCATACTTCAGGTCGCCCTTGATGGGACAACCCATGGCTGCAAGCTGGCAACGTATCTGATGATGACGGCCTGTCATAAGCTGCACCTCAAGCAGAGTATAGTTGTCAGAGTGTCCTATCGTGCGATACTTCAGTATTGCCTTCTTGGCGTTTGGACGCTCACGATCGTATGCATAACTCTTGTTCTGCTTCTCATTGCGCACCAGCCAGTTCTCGAGTGTGCCCTCAAGCTGCTTTGGCGTATTCTTTACTATCGCCCAATAAGTCTTGTGCACCTCGCCTTCAGCAAACATCTTGTTGAGTCTGGTCAAAGCTTTAGATGTTCTGGCAAAGACTACAAGTCCTGAAACAGGACGATCCAGACGGTGCACTACCCCCAGAAAAACGGCTCCTGGCTTCGCGTACCTATCTTTTATATAGTCTTTCACCAAATCAGAAAGGGGGCGATCGCCAGTTTTATCACCCTGCACGATCTCCCCACTCTGTTTGTTAACTATTATAATATGGTTGTCTTCGTAAACGACTTCCATAATTATCAATCTTCAATTGTCAATTATCAATTGATTACATGTTCATACCACCATCAACCTGGATGACCTGACCGCTAACGTAGCTAGACATATCAGAAGCCAGGAAGGTAGCAACGTTGGCGATATCCTCAACCTGTCCACCACGACGCAGAGGAATCTTGTTGCACCACTCCTTACGGATGTCCTCAGGCAGAGCAGCTGTCATGGCTGTCTCGATGAAACCTGGAGCGATAGCGTTTGCACGGATACCCTTTGGTCCCATCTCCTGTGCGATACTCTTAGCCAGAGCAATCAGACCAGCCTTTGATGCAGCGTAGTTAGCCTGACCAGCGTTACCATGTACACCTACTACCGATGCCATGTTGATGATTGAACCACCACGCTGACGCATCATTACAGGCACACATGCGTGGATGAAGTTGAATGCACTCTTCAGGTTTACTGCGATAACAGCGTCCCACTGCTGCTCAGTCATGCGCAGCATCAGTCCGTCCTTGGTGATACCAGCGTTGTTAACCAGGATATCGATTGAACCAAACTCCTCCTTAACGGCCTTAACCACCTCCTCAGTCTGAGCAAAGTCAGCTGCATTTGATGCATAACTCTTAGCCTTAACACCCAGAGCAGCGATCTCCTTCTCAGTCTCCTCGTTAATCTCGAGGTCGGTGAATGCGATGTTACAGCCCTCTGAGGCATACTTCAGTGCGATAGCCTTTCCGATACCGCGTGCAGCACCTGTAATCAGCGCTGTCTTACCACTTAATAATCCCATAATTCTTTTTTAATTTTTAATTCTTCAATTATAATTTCCAGTTTTCTTTATTTTCTCTGCAGTTTACCCAGCGCACCATATACCACCTTGGCCACCTGGGGCTTGGTATCCTCCTCCTTCATGCCGTGCGCAATACGTCCATATATATAAGGTACCTCCAGTCCCTTGATACAATAGTGGGTAATGTCGGCCACCAGGTCTACGTTGTCGATATCAAACTCACCGTCTTCCTTGCCTTCAGCATACACTTTGCGAAACAGTTCTATCTCTGCATCGTCAAAGTGGCGGCGCACCTTCTCTACCATCCAGATGTTTCTGAAGAACTCTGCACGCAGGTTACCATTGCGCACTACCGTCTCTCTGATCATGCTGAGATGGGTGTATATCAGTTCGATAATCTTATCCTGTGGACGAATGCGACGGGCTGCCACTTCATCGAGTTTATCGCTAAGTCGCTCCAGCTCACTCTCGATCACAGCATAGTATATCTCCTCTTTCGACTTGAAATAGGTATATAGCGTACGTCGACCCTTGCCTGACTGCAGGGCGATGTCGTTCATCGTAGTATTTTCCAGTCCGTTCTTTGCGAACAACTGGCGTGCTACGTCAACCAACTTCTGTCTGGTTTTGGATATGGACATGACTGTTTCCTCCTATATTTTTAAATTGCACACATTTCTATAGTGTGCAAAAGTAAACTATTTCTTTGAATTACACAAGAAAAAAAGCAGAAAAAGTGCAAAAAAGAACTTTTTTCTAAAAAAATGCCACAAATATTTGGTCAATTCAAAAAATAGTCGTACCTTTGCACCCGCTTAAGAAAAATAACATCGCGGAGTGGAGCAGTTGGTAGCTCGCCAGGCTCATAACCTGGAGGTCGCACGTTCGAATCCTGCCTCCGCAACTAAAATGCCCGAGAAGCCCTGTATAGACGGGGCTTTTTTCATTTCCGATGCGACAGAGCTCGGACAGTATTCGGACAGTAATGATATTAATGTAGTACCTGTTGGGGAATCCTCCGGATCTTCCCCAACAAAAAAAATGGCATTACCAGAAAATTTTCTTTGCGCGTCTAGTATAATAGGTTTCACGCTGCCAAGGCTGCATACCGGCAAGAGTTGGTATGTGGATTTTTGGGCGTACGACCCCGTTTATAATGGGATGAAGCGCAAGAAATACATGCTCGACAAGACCAAGAGCAGAGCGGACAAACTGAAGTTGGCCGCGCTGCTGATCACAAACCTAACCCAGCGACTGATCCAGGGATGGAACCCGTTTGTCAAGAGCGACAGCACCAGGCACCTTACACCGTTCAGTGAGGTGCTGAAGAACTACCGCGAGTATGTGTCGGCCATGGAGGTGAAAGGGACACTGAAATCAAAAACTGCATACGACTATCTCTCCAGAGTAGGAACACTGGAGAGTTACATTGAGGAGTGTCATGTTGGAATCAGGTTCATGTACCAGTTTGACAGGGGATTCATAGTCGAGTTCCTGGACTATCTCATTCTGGACAAGGATGTGAGTGCCACTACACGCAACAACTACCGCACATGGCTATCGACACTATGCAGCTGGCTAGTGGAAAGGAAGTATATCGAAAGGAACCTCTGCGAGGATATCCACATGCTAAGGCAGAGCGAAAAGAAACGCGACGCTCTGACAGAGGCAGCCCTTACGCGCATGCGCGAGTACCTAAATAAGAACAACAAACAATTTCTGCTGGCGTGTATGATGGAATACTATACCTTCATCAGGCCAGATGAACTGCGACATATCAGGATAGGTAACGTCTCTGTCACAGACATGGAAGTGACTGTTCCTGCAGAGATATCGAAGAACCACAGGGACCGCCGTGTGGGACTAAATAAGAAGCTGCTCTATCTGATGAATGAGCTGAGGATATTCGATGCGCCGTCGCATTACTATTTGTTCGGAGAAGACCTGAAGCCAGGACCAAAGATGACCTATCTGAACAGTTTCAGATACGAATGGAACAAGATGCGCAAGGATCTGCATTGGCCGGACAGCTACCAGTTCTACAGTCTGAAGGACTCAGGCATACGTGACCTGGCCAATGCAGAGGGAATAGTGGTGGCCCGAGATCAGGCAGGGCACACCGATATCGCTGTCACAAACCGATATCTGAAGAAAGGATATAAGGTACCAGACAGCGTGAAGAACTTCGAGGGTGGACTATGATGTCATCTCGTAGAAATAGCCGGTCATCAATCTGTCGAAACCATCTGCAGTAATATTTGCCTCGATCTTCTCACATCCATATCGTTTATTTCTGATAATGAAAACATCCGTAGGATCAGGCATAAATTCTGCCATAAACTTAATCGCGATCTTTGCCTTAGTGATGAACGAATAGCCATTAACATGCAGCTGGCCAAGGAAGCTGGTAGCCAAAGTTGGTCTGAGAGCCAATGACCAGGATTGATGACCAGCACCTGCAAACTGCGGTTTCAGGACAGGATCCGTGAAACCTACAATGCCCTGAGTCTCTGACCAGCCCCTAAGCGAATTGTAATGAGCAGCATACGTCTGAATAGCAGAGTCAACAAACATCACCTGCATACGATCTTCTTTTTCAGATTTGTCCGGAGCTTCAGCACCCTCGATATAACTTTGAACCGATAAAGAATCATCATCAGAGGATCCTGAAGAAGAATTTCTTCTTCCACCCATTCTCTGCCCGTATCCCTCAGTAGGGAAGGAATTGGCCATAGAAGGCATAACCAACCAGTCTTTGTAAGTAGTGGCATCTCTTTCGGATTCATCATAGATATAGCCAATAGCCACAGGAACAATTTTCAGCTCAGAAGTATTACCACCCCTACTTAGAGGTGCGAACATATCAATTTTGATAAACTCTTCGACGGGAGGATTCTCATCCTTCCAGTTGAATTCACGAGTCCATGAAGCATAATCACCATCCGATAATGTTCTGAACACAGATAAAACGCGAGTGGCAGAAGACATACCACGCCAGGCCTGCAGAGCCGCAGTCTTACTTTCATAATCCAAGTGGCTAATGGTGTTACGCAGTTCATCATCCATACAGTCATATTCATGATGTTCGCTATCAGACAATTGATACTCAAGAGTATCGTTGGCTATGCAACCATTATCTTCCTCTGCCACTTCCACCGAGTATTCATCAACGGGTTCCAGGTTGACAATGGTACGACTAGGCAGGCCAACGTTACTCACAATCCTAGCAGTCTTATGAATCTGGTCTGTGTATATGGTAACATTGAAAAACTTGCAGGTCTCCTGCAGGAACTGGGACACAGTCCAATGAGGCAGTGTGTGACGGATGATACGAGTAGCAATTGCTGTGGCAATATAAATGTCATTCCATGGAGAAACATCAACTGCATTAGCTGTTACAGTATAACCATAATGCTCGATACAGAAAACCATCAAGTCAACCAGGCATAACTGGCGAGTAGCCTGATATCTCAAGTTAGTCTCATCATAGACAGGAGTTGACTTGATGCGCATGCCAGTGGATAGAGAGTATGTGTATTCTGCCCTACCGCCACCACTAGGATCGATAGTGCCAGAACGTGTATTAACACGTGTGGCTATGACGTAACCAAGATCTAGTTCATCGATATAGTCTTGGTTATCAGACGAGAGGAAGTTCACCTCGGAACGGCCACCAAGCAGTTGCAATTTAATGGAATCATCAGTAATCTGAGTCACGCGAGCTTTTCCATCCAAGACAGGGCGGTTGTCAACAAGCATCCTACAATTCATAGGACTCATCTGCTTTGCTTTTTCAATACGGTGAATATTGCCAAAGAAACGACGGTTTTCTAATATTGACATAGGCAGATTAACCTCGAGAGTATAAGACTCAGATTCCGTGAAGTAAGGGTTTTCACGGATCAGTTTTATAGACTGCGAGCTGTCAGGATAGACCTGAGTATTATTCAGATATAGAACAGTAGCCATTTATTTCTTCTTTAATAAGTCTTCGTATCTTTTCATTCTGCGGTAAAGGCCGTTTTCACCATCGATAGGAATATCAACACCGATACCCTGCTCCAGCTGTGATGCAAGGCGATCCTGGTTCTCGTTGATGCGGTCGATGGAATCGTTGAGACGTTCATTGTCGACATTGACGTTGACGATAGGTGCAAGCAGCTGGCTGGTACCAGCGCCCATGGAGCGGGATACATCCTGAGCGGAGAGCGAACCGACGGTGTTGTTACGCTGCGCCAGGTCGAGGAAGGTGAGGAACGGAAGGATGTTGGGGTTGTTGACAGCCTGATGGTTGGCCACGAACTCACCCTCATGGACCACACCAGCCTCTTGACGATATCGGTGGCCACCGGTGAAACCACCCTCATAGTAGCCTGCCTCTTCAGCCTGATGCTGCTTTTTAATAGTGGCTATCTGGAGAGCACCAGCAGCTAGAGCGATGCCCGCAGATATCGGAGCGAGAATGAGGTTAGCAGGATAAGGAGCACCAGCCATGGTGGAGCTGTAGGCGCTGATGGCACCCATAGCCGACTGTGCGACAGCCTGAGCCATCTCCATGACCATAGCCTTTTTATTGGCCTTGGTCTTGGCATCGGCGATCTTCTTATCACGCTCTTTCTCTAGCTTCTCTTTCTTCTTAGTATTATTCCCTGCAGCCTCGATCTGCTTGTCATAGTTGGCCGTAATCTTTGCCACCTCGAGGTCGCTGCAAGCCTGAGAGTATGCACTGGCCGCAGACATGAACTGCCCAATGGTCTGATAGGCAGCCTGTGCGCCGGCCACGATCTGCTGCATGGTCTCCTGATCCAACTGTCGCTTGGCCTCCTGATACTCGCGGTTGTTCTCGTAATCCTCGCCGTAGAGTTCCTGCAGCTGGGCATTGATCAGTTTCTGGTTACGCACAGCCTCGGAAATCGAGAATATACCAGTGGCTGCATTGTCACCTGCAGACATATCCTTGACACCGGCATTTTTCTTAGCCGTATCGAGCGATGCAGAAGCTTTAGCCTGGATATCGGTGTTTGCAGCCTGCTCGGCCTTCAGACCGGCATATTTGCGGCGGATGTGCTCGATGATGGCATCATATTCATCCTTAGTCATCTTGCCATCAGCCAACAGTGCGTTATATAAAGATTCAGCGCCTGCCAGTTCTATCTGCTGCAGACGGTCGTAATCAGTACGACCCACCTCTTCGCGGTACTTGCTGAGCTGAGTCATATACTCACGCTCACGCTGCATCTTATGCTCTTTATTGCGGTCTTCAATCTCCCACTCTATCTGCATCTGCTCAAGCGAGCCATCACTGGTGAGTTTCTTTTTATTCTCGAGGAAATCCATTTCCTCCTGGAACCGAGCCTCACGATAAGCAGCCTCATTCTTATAGATCGCAGACCCCTCGGTATTGAAAGCACTTTCCAATTCAAGCAAGAGGTCCTTATGCATACGCTCGTATTCCTTAAGTTCCAACTTGCGCTGCTCGTCATCACCATGCAACAACACCTTTTTCTCCTCAGCATCCAAACGCAAGTATTCGGCACTGCCCTCAGTGAAGAGAGCCTTGCGCTGACGTATTCCCTCCAACTGAATCTGTCTACGTTTCTCGATGTAGTCACGATAGTTTGTCAGACCCATGCTATAACTAAGCGATTCCTCAGCAAGACGGTTTTCCATCTCGGCCTTTAACTGTTTACTTTGCTCGAGCAAGGCCTTACGTTCCTCTGCAGCTTTTTTCTTACGCTCAGTTTCCTCTTTCTTCTCATCACCATCGGACTTATATGGTTCCGGAGTTTTAACTGGCTCCGGCACAACGGGAGGTGTTGTGGTAGTAGTCACTTTCTTTGTAAACAGTTCGTTGACTTTCTTATTCTTCTCGAGAACCTTGTCGATGTACTTTTCCTCAGCTTCCACAACCTTAGTCTCTGACTTGACTTCGGCCAGACGCTGTTCGTGTCTTTTCTGCTGACGGTCGCTCTCTTCGGCCGATTTTGTTTTATGCTGTTTCTTTACGACGCTACCATTCTCATAAACCAACTCTTCTGTTACCTGCTGCTGAGTGTCGCGGTAAGCCTGTACAGCCTTCAGAGAGTTCTCGATGCGGTTCTGTTTGAAGTTGAGCTCCATCTTCTTTCGATTGATCTCAACTTTTTTCTGATAAACCGCCTCGGCCAAAGCAGCGTCATTCAGATCCTGAATATACTGTTTGATGGCCGTAGAGTTATCATTGTATAACTTGCCCTCGTTAGTTATGGCAGCATGATAATCAGGCACGATATCCTGAAGTTTCTTGATGGCAGTGCGACGTTCATCAATAGTATAGGCATTCGAATGGATAATGCGTGACAGTTGCTCGACCTTAGTTTTCTGGTCAACAATTGACTCACTGACTTTCTTATTCAAGTCAGCCTCCAGCTGCTGCTGGGCACGCATTTCTTTGACCTGCTGAAGATTGCTCTTAACGGCTTCGCTATGGCTTTTCCAAGCTTTGACGACACCATATATAGCAACACCAACTACAGACAGAACGGTAGCCAAAGCAGCCCAAGGTTGAGTGATAGAAGCCAACCTGGCTGCTCTCATGACAACAGTATAACCAGCCACACCCTTTGTCAGCAGAGCCCACATAGCATGTAATGCAACCCCTGCAGAGCGAAGAAGATTTTGTGCGGCCGTGAGTGCAGCAGTACTGAAAGCAACAGCTTTATTCCTGGCATCGATAATAGCCAGCCAAATAGAATGAGCTTTCCATAAAACAGTAAGGGTAGCTACCTGTGCAGACAACACAGCGAGAGCCTTCCAATTATCATAGACGAAGCCGGTCAATACGCTCAAAGACTTAGCCAGCATGGATGCACCAGTAATGGTATATCTAACCAATGGAAGCAGGCGCTCGCCCAGTTCAACGGACATTTCCTTGAACTGTTTCTTACATTTATCGAGACGGGCCTGTACAGTGTTGTTCATTGTGTTGAACTCACCCTGTACGCTGGTAGCCTTAGCATAGGCCTCAGTGGCGCGTGCCTGGTGTTTACGCACGTCGTCGATCTTATCGGCCAGAGTAGAAAGTACACCGACTGCACGTGAGCCATCAAGGCCCATGTCATCGAGCATCTTCATCATGTTCTGCGGATCTGCAGCCTTCAGACTGTCAGCCAGTGCGAGGATAGCAGAGTTGGCATCCTTACGGAGGAGGTCAGAGAACTCCTTTACATCCTTACCCGCAATCTTGGCGAACTTAGCTGTATCGGTCTGCATCTTGGTGAGCATATTACCGAAAGCGGTGGCAGCCATCTCATCCTTCAACAGGTTTTCATCCATCACGGTACCGAAGCCCATGATCTGAGCCTGAGTCAATCCCAGCTGCTTACCAAAGCCAGCCACGCGTGCTGTGAACTCAACCAGGTAGCCTGCCTGAGCAGAAGAGTTCTGGGCCAATTCATTGAGTGCAGAACCAGTGGAGAGCATAGCCTTTTTCAAGCCCATATTGTCATCCTCGCCAAAGGCCATGGCCAACTTACCGATCTTATCGACAGCACCATCACCGAGGTCGTCACCCAGTGCCACACCAATCATATCAGCAGCCTCGACGAACTCCAGGATATCCTTCTTTGACTGGAGACCAAGGCGACCGGCACTGCCAGCCAACTGATTAAGCTGCTCGCGAGACGTGCGGGTATCCATTCGCTTGAGCTCTTCATTGAGGTCACTGACCTGATCAGCGGTCATTCCAGTATATTTACGCACGTCGGCCATCTCCTCTTCCATCTTTGCATAGTCTTCAACAGACTTGCGGATGGTAGTAGATATGCCGGATATGCTCTGTACGAGTACAAATATACCACCCCAACTGTCGTTCAGGAATTTGAAGAACTTACTTAGGACAGGCTGCGAGGCCTTTGTTTCAGCCTTGATCTTTCCTAATTCAGTGTTGGCCTGCTTCAAAGCCACAGTAAGAGAATCCCACTCCCTACTACCGCGTTTAATATCTCCACTGTTAAGCAGAGCATTAATATCCTTGATAGTGGCCTTAAGCTGTTTAGGAGTGGCATTAGACATATTTTTCAAAGCATCCTCGACAGACTTAACCCGGTTTTTCATAGTTCCGAGTTTCGACATTGTTTTGTCAATCTCCTTCTGCAGATTCTTATACTTGACAGAATCGGTTTTGTAGTCGGCCTGACTCTTTCTCAGGTCGGCAACTTTTTTCTCCAGTTTATCAATCTCTTTCTGTGCCTGATCAGAATTGAGTTTGATGACGGTTTTATATTCCTCAGTATGTGCCATAAAAAAAGCGATATATATGCAATAATGCTGCAAATATACCGCTTATGGAACATACACAAAAATACTATGTTACGTTAGCTAGCCATACCACAAAGGCAACAAACAGTGCAATTACTACTACAGTAAAAATGCGCTCCGGCCAACTCATGGGGCCAACAGTCTCCCTATATTTTCTCCAATTCTCATCAGCCTGGGCCTTATCTATTGAGACAACCATCTTAGAGCCAGCCGACTTAATAACGGTTGCTATCAGGAAAACGATAAGTGCTAAGCCTATCAGAAGACCTGTCTCAGGAGAAGCTAAGAAGTACCACATATATAATTCTACCTTTTGCTGCAAATATAAGCAATTTTCCCGAAACTACCAAACGTTTCAATAAAAAAATAACATTAAATGCATCAAATAATAAAACCCGAGACTATTTCTCGGGCTTTACATATTGGTTATATATGATGGTGGTGTGGGGGTTGAAGTTCAGGGCTTTCACGTAATAGCCCTTGATGCCCCAACGCCACCAGAGGAAGCGGTGACGGTATTCGTGATAGACGGTGAATAACAGCGAATCACGGATGTTGTAATAGAAGGTGGAGTCATTCAACCTGAACTGGAGATGACTCCACCTATCAGAATAACTAAAAAACCTAAAATTGTGATCGTATGCCGCTCTCGCGGAGTCTTTTGTTTCAGTAACAGTGGTCTGCATAGCATCGAGTTGCTTGAGACGGAGGCCCAGATCCTTAATGGTCTGTTCATCGAGGATGCGCTGACGACGGAGCGCCTTCAGCTCAGCCATAATAACAGGAGAGGTGACCACATCGTGCACAGTGTCTGTCTTATGCAGATAGACGGTGTCATGCTTCAGCGGGACATTGGTATTGGCCTTGGCCAGTTGTTCTTTCAGCTGAGCAATCTCAGTAACCTGACCACCACAATATTCGCGCAACCATGCGACGGCGATGATAGCCAAAGTAATGGCCAAAACAAATTTCTGATTCTTAGTCATAACATAATGATTTTGGAGTTGTTATACTGTGATCTTATTTATGTCCATATACTCAATCATCGCATCAAAACAGGGGCACTCTTTGATACGTTCCCATGGATCCACCACGCCATTATGATTAAGGTCGGGTGATATATCACGATGACCCATAATCATAGCATCTGGATACTTCAGTTTGAGTTTAGTGAGCAGGTCGAAGAGCGCCACCTTCTGCTCAGGAGTGCGGTTATCAATCCCCTTGGGATGATCACGGTCGATACCACCAATCCATGCCACATGGATACTATGTGAATTATAGTCCTTCACACCGTTAGCCACCTTCGATTCATCTAGCATGACGATGATATTACCATCGGTCTTGATGACATAATGATAGCCAGGATTCTTCCAACCATTACGCTTAAACTCAGCGCGAAGAGTGGCCTCCGTGGTTGAATTCTGATAACTGGCCGTGCAATGCACGAAGATTCTACTTATCCGTCTCATGCTTCTTTCAAATTAAGGTAATCTGATAGGAACGGGATACGCTCAATGAATTTGAAGCGAAGAACATAATAGAGGAATGAGATTACTAGCCATGGGGCTGTGTGTGGTTTAAAAATCTTTTTCAGATTCTTCAGAACATTGGTACCATAGAAATAAATGATCGTGTAGGTAATGAAACTTACACATTGCAGAGCACCACCATCCTGCCCCTTCAGCTTTCCTATAGCGTAGATCGCAGTACATAAAACGAAGAATACCGATGCCTCTCCAATACAGCGGAATGCCTTTTTGATGTTGAAATCCTCGCGGTTAGCAATCATGCCCGATAGATAGCCGAAAAAGAAATTAAGGAAGAATACCAGGAAGAGACTCCACAGTTCCCCCTCGATGGGCTTGAGGTAAGCCAGGATGGCCATGGCTATACCGACAACAACGTTTTTTACTTGCTCAAACATAATCTCTGACTATTTTTCTGCAAATGTAGCCAGAAATACAGGATCATAAAAATACGCGGGTCAGAGCAAGGGGTTATCCTCATCGAGGAGGTCCCAGTTTATGGGATCCTTCATGTAATAGACCTGAAGGCCGGAGTCACGCCAAGGGACAGGATTCTTCTTATAACGGGACTTTAGGCACAGCACTTCGTGATGGCCTTTGACATAGACATATTGCCAAAGACGGTCATCGATCATAGAGAGGATCCTGCGGCGAAGCGCATAGCTATTCATGTGGCGCAGGATACCCAGATAGCTGTTGATGGACTGAAGGCCATGTTTGATCTCATCGATGGACTGTGCCTGGTTAAAGCGGTAAACAGAGGAAATAAAATTGCCTATGGTACGCTTGGCAGGATAGATACGGCCGAACTTGACCACAGCACCAGTGAATTTGATTCCCTTAGAATAATGCTGGATATAGAACTTATCCTGATGCAGCTGGACATGGCAACGGTCAAGGAGCATCTGACGGATTTTAGGCACGGCACGCAGCAGACGGCGCTTACTACGGTCTATGACATAGAAGTCATCGACATAGCGCCCATGATAAGGGAATCCAAGAGAACGCTCGAGATACCAGTCAAGCAGGTTGAGCAGGAAGTTAGCGAACAGCTGACTGGAGAGGTTTCCGATGGGCAGGCCAAGGCCATCGCCATTAGTGAAGAGAGACTTGTTAGGCGGCAGATGATCCCATTTCTGAGGAGCAGAGCGACGCTCGCAGTCAAGTTCGGGGCGATGCATCACCACGACATGGGTGAGCCAGAGGATATCATCCTTATCAGGGCCGAAGTAATAGCGGGTAATGAACTCGCGGAGCATGCCATCGAGCAGCTGTTTGTCGATAGACATGAAGAAGCCCTTGAGATCGAGGCGCATCACGTAGCAGCTACGTGTGTAGTTCTCGGAGCACTTAGCGATATCATCACGGAGCATATTAATGCCGTAGAGCACGCCTTTCTCCTTACGGCAGTTAAATGTACGGTCGCCGAAGATCTCTTCAAAGAGCGGCTCGATACGCATAGCTATGAGGTGATGTACCACACGGTCACGGAAGTTAGCAGCAAAGACCTCGCGGTATTTCGGACGGGTAACGACGAAAGTGATGCTGGTGGACGGATGATATTCCCGAGAGTTAATCTCGTCAGCCAGGCGGATAAGGTCCTGGCGGTGGTCCAGCATATAGTTAATAGTGCTGGGCGAGCTACCCTTGTGCTTCAGGCACAAGTAGTAAGCGCTGAATATATCCTCGTCAGTCACCATATAAACAGTATTCTCCTAATAGATTCGGACACGGGCCGTACCCTGCGGGTATTCTCCTTGTTGTTGTTGTTGAAATTGCCATTGCTGAAATTCAGATTCCAAGCATTTGTAGCATTATTCTCGGTGTGTTTCCGCGATTACCTTGTTCTTAGCTGTAAAAGACAGCACGCGGACCATTTAATAGGAAGAGATACTCACGCCCGCCCTTAAGCTAAGGCGCCCCTTGGCTCTGCCGTTCGCCGGCAGACTTCTTCCAGCCAGATATCTGACGACCGATACCCTCCATCATACGCGCGAGGTTTGCTTCCTGCTTCAGCGACACCTGCCTGCGGCGCACAGAGAGATCCATCAGCGCATTCACCTGCTCGAAGCATACGGTGAACTGCTGGAGGTAGTGCAGGCGATACTCACGGCTGGAGTTCGCCAGCACGATATAATCGATGAGCTCGAGGGACTTGTTCTCAAGTCTCTCGGCCAGGGTGCGGCGGTACTCACGTTTGAAGTTGATGGTCACTTTCATGAGCTCATCAACGAAGAGCAGCGTATCCCTGTATACCTTTGTCTCTTTAGCCAACATAACAGATAACGCAATTAAATTCTGCGGCTGCAAAGGTACGAAGAAAAGACCGAACCACCAAAAGTTCACTCGAAAAAAAAGAGAGCAAAAAAAAATCGGCCTTGCGGCCGATGTATCACCCTTTTAAAAAGTGTTAAAGTTTTAAAGAGGTGAAGAGTTAATAAAATGCGGACACGGGCCGTACCCTGCGGGTATACTCCTTGTTGTCGTGGTAGAAATAGCCATCGCTGAAACCCAGATACCAAGCATTCGTAGCATTATACTCGGTGATTGACCAATGCGTGTCACGTACCAACAGTGTACCGTTAATTAAACTTAACGCATAATTAATTTCGTTAAAGTGCTGATACATCATCCAGAGGTCACCAGATGCCGGCAACCACCAACGGCCTTTGCCGAACATGCCATTATTCTCTGTCATGTTTGACGGATAATAGTTTGCACAGAACTTAGCTGCAGGTGCATTGTCGCCCAGGGTGTTTACAACCGTGGCCGTCTTAGTACGACCGTCATGATCCTTCATGGCGGCCTCGCGGCCCAGGTAAGCAGTACCACCGGCCACGTTAGAAGTTGCCCACTGCAGTGTAGATGGCGCATAGTCCTTGGCGATGATGATATGGTTATCACCATCCTTGACCATCACGCCGACGGCATTAGCAACTTTAGATGACGAGAATGCCTCAGGATGATAGAAGCGGTAGTAATCATCTTCAACAGTACAGATGAACACGCTGTTACCCAGACGTGGTGCACCGTCGACACGCTGTTTCTCTAACAGCGCAGCCAGCTGGGCCGGAGTAGCCTGCCCCTTGAGGATGCCATCGGCATCTGAGAAGGGAATCTTGTGAGAAGAACCTAGGCTATTGCCCTGTGAAAGCAGAGCGGCAATGGCCGCCTTTAGTTTTTTTCTTGCCATAATTGTTACATTTAAATGTTATATAATCAGAATTAAGAAGGAACCTTAAGCCAATACCAGGAGCCCCCAATATTCACAGACTGTAGGATTACAGTAGTGCCGTATGACACCATCAGTTGAGACTGAATGGTGCTGGCTTCAAATGAACCATTAGAATAGGCCAGACCGACAGCGAAATGCGGGTCTTCGTCGAGAGTCAGGAAGCGAGCAGAGTCACTGTTACTCGGTGCAACAGTATGTCGGATCTCGATGGACTTACCCTGATAATCTTCAGGGTTAGGGATATATACCGTGCCATATCCATTGGCAACGTCATAGGTCCACTTGCGTCCCCTAGTCTGAACAAGGATAACGAGGTCAGCAGAACCTGTGTTAGAGCCACCCTCGGAGTAGATACCACCATCAGTGACAAAGCATACTTTGCGGAACAGATTTTCAGCCATGACAGTGCCTCGCACATAAGCAGCCTGCTGATAGGACTTACCAGTCTTGAGGTCAACGGCATAGTTGGGGATGAAGTTATCATAGCCAGAATCCGAGTCCGGATAATCAGGATCAAAGCGGAGGTATGCGGGTTTATTTGCATACATCGAAGACGGGCCATATTCCTGAGGAACCCCATTGAGATAGATGACACCAGACATCGAGAATAGCCAGTCACCGCTGACGATACCAGAGCCCAGCTGTGCGAAGTCAGCGAAGAGGTATTTGGTGCGGATGAGGTTGTAAGTGTTAAGCCCCTGCTCCCACACCTGTTGTCCCGAGTCCTTAGGACCGATATGCACGCCACCCACGACGTTGGTGGCAGCAGTGAGGATCCATAGCTCAGACGTGGTACCACTGGCATTAACAATCTCGACAGCCACAGTTGAACTGGAGTTGCTGGTATATTCGATATCATCCGAATATTCGCCCACGATGTAGCACATCTTACCGGTGGCGCCGGCAGATCCTGCTGTACCGTCTTTTGACACGGAGATGGAAGTCTTTGCCAAGATAGATGTAGGCAATGCGGCTGCATAAGAGTTTGCCGACATCACAGAGTTAGAGATAACCACCACTACCTCATCAATAGTCGAAACCATAGATATAAGGCCAGAAGCCCATGATGTGCTCTTGGAACTGGAATATGCACGACGGGTGTAGGTTGATCCTACACGCGTGTACAGTGCATAGTGGCAGGAGTAGGCCGTGCGAGCGGCATCACCCATCTTTCTCCACCCGTAGGCGGAGAGAGAGAGGGTGAAGTTAGCCGCTCCTGAGGCTATGCGGATCGACCCCACCGATGTCTCAACCGAATAGGTGACGCCATCATCGGGAGCGAGATTCAGGTTATCTATAACAGTGAGTTTCATCAGATACTGCTGTTTGTTGCAGTGATATGAACATTAACACCGCCATACTGTTTTACAACCGCCCCTGAGACCTCGAACGGAACCGCGCTGGAGGTTGATATGGTAGTGCCATGGTTATCCTTGAGCACGAACCCAAACGACCACGAACCGGAGCCGCTATAGGCCGAACCAGTATGAGAATCGACGATGGTCGGAGTGTAAGACACCACGTTGGCAGCCTTGATGATATTCGAGTTCTCGACGGTAGTGGTCTTATTCGAGTCAGCATAGACGGTACGGCCTTTGTTGATGACCCACTGGTCCTGGATATCATTGATGGTAATGGTGGCATAATAAGCACTACTCTCATAAGTCACCTCAACCACGAATTCCTGATGTCCGTTAACCATGGACTCAACGACCTTGAGTTTCTCAGGATGGCCGGTCTCAGCCGTCAACACCTTGGTATCATCACCCTTATCCGCGAGCTTCCACCACTTATAGGTAGCACCGCTGATACCACTGGCCGAACCATTCTTCAGGAGAGAGGCTGTCAGCATGATATACTCAGACGAAGCATCGATCACCTGGTCGTTACCACCCAGAGAGCTAGATGCGTCAATAACCACCTTGAAGGCCGAATCACTCATAGGACGGATTTCGAAGTCACCCTTGGAGCTGATCTTGCCGTTCTCGAACTGGCAAGTGCAGTAGATCTGGATATCAGCCTGCGTGCCATAAGCAGGATCACCGATGATAGCCAAGGCAGGAACGGTGATATTGTTGAAGGTCTGAGTCATGGCCTTGAACACCTGGGCATAGGTCTGAGCCTTACCCTGTGCGGCTGTAGACCACACGCGGCTGCCGTTCACCAGAGCGGTACCTGCTGTGAACTGTGCCAGTGTGCCCTGTGCGATGATGGCATTGTCGGCACTGAGGTTATTCAGACGGAAGGTGAAGATATCATTAGCACCTGGAGTAAGATACTGGTTACCGATGGCAGAGAATATCTGCGGGAAGTAGATCATGCGCTTGTTATTCGCGTCAGAGAATGACGGTGACACCTGCGAGACAGTGTCTCCAGTCTTCTCGTAATACTGGGCGTTACCACCATCAGTGGGGAACGTCATACCCATAGACGATGCGAAGCTGTCGCTTTCGTCGATACATACCAATTGGTCAACATCCTGAATAATCATACGCTTTCCTCCTCTTCTTCATTTTCATTATTCTCTACTGCAGGCTCGGGGTCAGTTTCCTCCTCAGATTCCGGTTCGGGGTCATCCTCAGGCTCATCTTCAACCTCAGGTTCCGGCTCGGGTTCCTGATCCGACTGCTGATTCTCTGCAGGCGGTTCACCACCCACAGACTCTACAGAGCTGTTGTTAGAATCCAACTTGATGCCACCATTAGAAAGTACAAGAGCACCCTCATCAATGGATCTCTGGATACCATAACCCAACAGGTCGCTCTCCGAAAGGAGGAACAAGCCCTGTGAAGTAGATTTTCTGAGTCGCACGAGGCCCAATGTCTCTGCGATCTCTCTTGGTACAAGATAGTCGTTCATATTAAAGTGAATTTGATGTTATGAATAAGTTTTATCCTCAAGATACTGACCAATGACGAGGTCGGTGCTGTCATCATCCTCGATGATATCGCCATTCTCATCCTCGAGTAGCGCATATTCGCCCAGCGAGTAAGCCTGTCCCTCGAAGGTAGGCTTCTTGGTCTTGTCGGTACCAATCATGGCACGGGAAGCCACAGCCGACTGGCCCCAGCCCAAATCGACCTCATTCTGGCGGCTGGTACCTGCCAGGCGGAAGAATTTCCAGCGGACGCAGAAGAAGTCCATCGGGTTATCAACTAGGTTAGAGTTTACCGCCAGTGAGAACTCTGCCTCGGATTCAAGCGTATCGCCCTTGACGTGTTTACCTTTGGTAACCTTAATCATAGGACGGGCGCCATACATCTTACGGTCGACCGTGAAGACGGCACTCTGGCGGAACTGTGCAGCGTCGATATCGGCATGATAGGCCGTGCATCGAATCTTTAACTGTTTGATGCACTCGAGACGGAGCACGATGGTACGGTACTGGACAGTGGTAGCCACGCCACCAATAACAACTGAGCGAGTAGATACCGAATCCACCTCGACATCCTCGGCAGTAATTGCCCTATAGGCACTGCCGCCCCATATTTCCCATACATACACCACCTTGGCATGGGTACTGATATCCTGTTTGCCGGCAAAAAATGAAGCCGTGACAGTACGAGTGACAGCGTCGCCCAAGTGGAAAGGGTTGACAGTCGCAAGGTTAGGAATATCGAGCGAAAGCATCGGGTCAAAAGAAGCCATGGCCGAGGTGGAAAGTGTGAATTTTCGGCGGAACTTCATGTTATTGCCAAGAGACGCGTTAGGGTACTGAACCTGAACGGCCACCGACTGGACCTGCCCCGCAGCGATGTTGGCATGAATCACCAACGACTTGCCATCAATGGCATAGTCATCATTTATGGTGTCAGTCGATGTAATCTCAGTCTCGGTACCATTGGCGGCCACCAAATACCAGTTAACCAGGCAAAGGTCGATATCCTCGACACCTTTGCGACCGGTGTTTGGGTCGGTTACCAACAGTGAAGGTACCAGCATGATAGGGAAACGCGACCTGTCAGGATCATACTGGCCCGTAAACATATCCTGTTGCTGGGTTATGGAACCACCAATCACATGCACATCGAACGTGGTCTGTATCGGATCATAGAGGATGACCGCTTCGTCACTTAAAATCTGGCTCATATCTATCTAAGTTTAAAAAGTTAATGAATCATTATAGAACGAGATGCCGTCTGGCCACCGATGGTAACAGTCAGAGTGAACTGTACCTCACGGGCTGTGAGGAAGTTAGAGGGAAGATCATCCGAGGTGATGGGCAGAGTCAGGTTGCCGTAGCGGTGTGCCTGATTCCACACCTCATCAGCCTCGTAGAGTGCACGAGCCTCAGTGCCCTCTTCAGCTTCGCTATCAGCACCGCTAGACTGTCTGGTCCAGACAGCTGCAGAAGCAGCTATGCGCGACGACACATCAGAACCACCGATGGAGAGCACAAACGACAGTGTGGTGGCAACACGACCGCCAGCGATATCCGACTGTCGGATGAAACGTTTGGTCATGCCTATCTTTAGCACCACGGCGCCGCTATTCAGGCAGAGCCAAGCAGCGGAACCCAGCCAAGGCTCCTCAGCCGTAGCATCGGTGCGGCACTCCCACAGAGCGCTGAAACGCCACACACGGCTCACCTCGATATCAAGATGCCATTCCACCAGGATCTTATCCAGCAGCTGCTTATCGGTCAGATGAACCCAAGCAGGTGACAGTCGAGAGGTCAGCCACAGATTGCGAGTGACAGTCTTGAAGTGATACGGCTCTGAGATCATATCCCCTTGGGTGAAGGTACCACCCTGCCCCACCTGCTGCTGTTCGGCTGCAGAGAGCGTCTCATCAGGCGTATAGGTACCTGAAGGACCGGTGTATTCCACCTGAGGATTAGCCGTCCATTCACCACGATCCTCCTTCACAATGCGTGAGGGGTAATGGATGTGGTGCATGTTCTCGTAGAAGATGGTGTTGATATACAGCGACGGCATCGAGCGGTCGCGTGTGCTGGGCAGGTTAGCCAGGTCAGGCAGTATGCCCAGACACAGGGCGTAGTTATCATCACGGATGATGGGCTGGTCAACACGCCAGAAGAAACTAAGGCGTTTATCTGTGGTGGAGAGCACCCATGCCTGCTGACGCTCCAGCTGCATATTTCGGATGGTCTCATCGGCAGAACCGGCCACGTTGCCATGACGTGTCACATTGATGCTGCAGTCATATCCAGTCTCACCCAGCGTGTGGCCATCAACCACGATGGCCATCTCTGTAGTGAGAGCCACTGAAGGATGGTCGGTACCAGTGATGGGCGTGCCATAGGGCGTGAAGTTAAGTCCACCGGGCACGATGGGGTCACCGCTATTCTCCAGACTATGATACAGCGACACAGTAAGCGTG
Source organism: uncultured Prevotellaceae bacterium (assembly GCA_902761905.1). GTDB lineage: Bacteria > Bacteroidota > Bacteroidia > Bacteroidales > Bacteroidaceae > Prevotella. Next base: position 31,473 of record CACWMK010000007.1, on the reverse strand, counting down.
TTATCGGTGTAGTCAACGGCATCGACCACCATCCACACGGTAAAGTAAGAACCATTCTTGGTTACGATATGACCAGTGGGAATAGTGGCATCACGAGGCAGCAGGTCATTGACCTTGGCATAGAGGATATCGCCAAGATAGAACGGCGTATAGTCATTATCATGGCGCTTGTGCATGGTGAGCACCAGGCGGCCGTCATCGGTATAGTCGACATGTTCGATCTCGCCACCCTCGGTGAAGGAGTAGTCCGACTCCATCAGCTGGAGACGGTTGATGACCAGTTCCATGATGCGCATGAAACCTGTCACCTCGAGACCCTCGGTCTGAATAAGGCCGATGAGCGGATCCATCCAGATGCCCTTGCCGTCGGTGAATCCACGGCGTGCGCCCTGGCTCTTGACGTCGCCAGCGAACAACAGGCCGCTGAGGAAGGTTATAAGGCCCTGTGCCTGGTCAGCTTCGACCTTGGAGAGGAACTTGGTGCTCCAGTCCTCGACAATACCAAGCAGCGCGAGGAAGGCGTTACCTATCCTCACGGCGGTGTTCGCGGCAGTGCGGCGTTCGTCGCGGATGCCCTCGAACTGTGTTCTAATAGAGTTGATGCTTGGCATATCGAATGATTTTATTGCAAAAGTAGCTATTCCACCACCGAAATAAAAATACCCCACTAGAAGCGGTTACTACGGATACCGCCAGAGAAGAGCTCATCGAGGAACGATGACATGAGGCCCTGGTATGCACGGCCATAGAATGCCGACTCGGTGAGGTTCAGGCGGCGGATGGAATAGTAGTATTTCTTGAAGAACCAATCGCGAGGCATGCGCTTCTCTCCGGAGGTAAGAGCAGCCTCCTTGCCCTTGTTCGGGCCACGCTGCACCGTGACGTGCTCGAACTTAGGGCTTTTCATGTGTTCCTCAGACAGACCAGCGCCCACCTGACGCGAGCCGTATGCACGCTTACCCTCGCGGTATCTGTCGCCCATGAAAAGCAGATCTCCACCATTATCATGAGCGAAGCCCTTACCTACACCTGCAGCCACGAAGAGACCATACTGCAGGAATTTGTGTTCGATGGTGGTCACCTGTCCAGTGGTCACCAGTTCCTCCATGGAGTTCTGCAGGGCGCCTGAGTCGTTGATGTTGAGCTGCTGGATCTTCTCACGCCAGATATCGATCATCATCCTCGACCAGCCGCGCTCGTATCGCTCGATCTCAGCTCGTGTGAAGTAGTTCCTGTTGCTGCCGCCGTGTTTCCAGCGTTCCGCCCGCTCGACGGCGAGGTTCTTCATCAGTCCCATGGTGCGTCCTCCTTATACTATCAGCCACTCACTCTCCAGCTGCTGCTCATCCTCGTATTCCATCGATTCAGGCTCATCGTTCTCTACCATGAAGTAGAGACCGGTGACACCACTCATGGTGTAGCGGCCGAACTCCTTGGAGTACACCTTCTCTACATTGAGGAAGGTGATATCATCGCCGGCATCCTCATGACGGGCTCTGTCCCATATCATACGGCGCACGAACTGCTGGAACACCTCGCGGCAGAGGTTGAGCTTCTCTTCGCGATCCTCCATGTCATCCCATCGGTATGCAGCGAGGATGAACACCGTGTAGACACGGCGCTTGAAGTAAGAGACACCCTCCGAAAAGAGATTCTGGTCGGTGGTGTCATCGATCATCACGAAGTTAGAAACCTTCTGGAACTGCTGCATCAGGCCCTCGATGCTGTCGGGGCCGGAGCAGAACACAGGCTCGAAGCCGTTTTCCACGCAGAGTTTATTCTGACGGGCCAGTGTCTCAAAGTAGTGGAGTGCGTCAAATATCATTTCTTATCATATTTTTCGTGAAATTCCTTAGCCTCGCGGGCCTTCTCGTTAAGCTCAGTCAGCGCACGCCAGCACGGCAGCGACTTGATGAGAGACTCCTTGGTGATATCGCCATCAGTAAGCGCACGGATCTGCGTATCCATAGCGCCTGCGATATCGATATCCAATTCCTCGATATCGGTATCAACGCGACGGAAGAAGTACGGCCAACGCTCGGCGAAATACGATTTTACATGGGCGAACCAGCGTAGCGTGCCCATCTGTTCGGCCGGCGAGAGCGACAGTCGCTTGGGGTGCTTGCCGTTACGCTTCACATAGAGGAAGCAGGCCAGCTTCTCAATCATCTCTGGCTTGCCGCTGCTGACTGACAGCTGGTAATACTGTTCAGCAAAGAGATAATCGCCGAAGGGATAATGATCCAGGATATCGTCGACCGCCCGACAGCCGTGGATGCGCTCCAGCCGCACATCCATGCCGTCGAACTGGTCGATGAAGTCAAACTGTGAAATCAAACTAGCCACCTGCCAAGGCTCGAGAGTGAACCAGTGGCGCGGTTTCCACCATGCAGGGCGGAACCAGCAGCTGAACGCCTTGGGCTGGTCGCGGGTGACACGCTCGGTGTAGCCGCAGATATGGATACCCGAGAAGCGGATGAGCATGTAAGTCTTTACACGGTCCATATCCTCCCACATCGACAGCAGCGTGAGCACATAGCGCAGCTGCTGCTGGGTCATCTTGCGCCAAGAGGTGGGCGCATAGATATCGATGGAGCCATCAGCCAAAAATGAAGGCCGGCGAGTCCTGAGTGTTCTGAAAATTCTCATGATGGTTTACTGGGTATCCGAATTCACCATAAATAGCATATTTCTCCAAGTCAGCATCCAACTGGCTCAACAGTCGGCGCATCTTCAGCTTTACAGCATCCTGATCGCCACAAACCCACAGGTTAATAATGTGGCGGCACTGGAAGATGATAGGCTTATCATCAGCCGACACCGAGCCGCTGCGCACAGCATCCAGCAGATGATCCATATACTGGGGGCTTAGTTTCAGGCGCAGTGTCTCATCAGCCTCGGCGATGAGTCTCTGCGCTGCCTGCCAGTCAATATGTGAGACCGCAGGGCCTTGCATCTTCTGCAGCATACGGAAATCATAGAACAGCGTGGTGATGTTTTCCTTTGCCTGGTCTGTTGCGCCCCACCCTGACAACTGGCAGAGTGAGGATAGCAGCTGACCATGGGCACGTAGTGCGCTGTCACGCAGATGACCTACGAGGGCATCCACGCGCTGCTTCGAGGCAGGAGCCATCTGATTAGTGCTGATCACACCGAATCCGGTAGGTGTCAGTACCAGGTCGAGCTGGCGAAACACAGCGAGGAAAGCCTGCAGGGCCACCCATCGCTTCACGTCAGCAGTCAGAGCGGCGTGCTGCTCATCCTCAGCGGCCGACGTGCCCACAGCCCCGAGCACGTCAGCCTTACATTCATTATAACTCACGGAGAAATGTGGTTTCACCTTATCATATACCTCTACATGGGAGCTAGTCGCTACCGACAGGATCTCTTCGAATTCACTCTTGGTTATTTCCATCGCCGTCATTATTTAATGTTACCTTCTTAGCATCAGTATTCTCATCGAGAGTGGTAGGCATGATCATGGGCACATCAACAGTCACATTTTCGCTCCAGCCATTGTAATGCAGCACCACATGGTAGGGTTTCATCATCACATCGTGGAAGGGCTTTTCCATCGCCTGTTTCATGACAAACAGTTCGCGTTTGTCAGAGCCGGAATTGTTCATTTGGCTCTTGCCCGGTGTGGCTCCGATGAGATTGGGATGCACGCCAAAGCCGAAACAGAGAGTGTTGGCAGCCTCCTGCATATCGTCGGCCCAGTCGCCACCCTCCTTCTTACCCTGATTCAGGTTGATGACGCGCACCATAGAGTGCTCTTTTCCGCTGGGGTCGACGTAGTAGCCGCTGATGAGTGCCTTACCGGCATTCTTCGGGCCACAAACGAAGTCGATGATATTCTGTTTCTCCAGCTTGATACGCTCCTTGCGTGCGTCTTCATCGGTGATACCCTCGTTATCACACACGATGTCCCAATAGTCATCGTGCACCTCGATCTGCAGACGCGGAGCCGAGGTGTTCTTAATCATGAAGCGCTTGCCCAGACCGATGAGCTCGTAGATATCGAACCAGTAGTCGAGGAACACCGAGAAGTAATACGGGCGCGAATAGAACTGACGCCCAGGTGTGGCCATGCGGCACACAATGGCAAACTCGCAGTCCTTGCCATCCTTGGGCACAGGACGTTTCTCACCCGTCATCGGGTCAGGTTCACGGCCCATGCGCACCATCAGGTCGCCCAGGGGATCGTAGAAGTCGAGCAGCGGCACGGCCTGCACCTTGAAAGTAGAGAAACTCTTCTTACGCCAGTCGCCATAGAGAATCCAGTCGAAGCGCTGGTTACCGCCCTTGCGGGCTATGCGACAGTAGCACGTCTCCATGTGGCGCACCTTTACTATCTGGGAATGGTCGCGCGACAGTACGATGCGAGTCACGGTCAGGAAGAAATACTTCATGTCTGTGACCTGCTCGAGGAACAACTCATGCAGCGAGTTCCTGAGGCAGAAACGGCGGATATCGGCATTCTGCGTATCCTCGCGGGTGTCGCGATCGATGAAGCGTATGCCCTGACCATAGCAGGCCTGAACGTTGAAAAGCTGGCATTGCGATGTCACCATGTTCTTGCCCAGACAGTTCATCACCTCCCAGGGCATCTGGTCATCACCACCGTAGGGCACATAGTCGTAGCGCACGCCACCTATCTCGATAGGCGTGAGCTGCAGATCATCGTCGAAGTCATCCACTATCAGGCTGCTGTCGCGGTAGTGCTCAGCCGGACTGCCTGCGTCGGCTCCGCTGGCATTCATGATGGCGCTGCCTATGGCATAGCGCGTACGGTTACCCGCATGCCCTATGGGCACCAGGTCTTGTTTATTCTCCTCACTCATAGATATACTTGATGTCCGTTAAACTCATATATCAGCACGTCAATCACGGCACGGATCTCGTTGTTCACGGGATTCATCAGGCGGTGTATGCCACCTCGCCAGTGGCCCGATGTGGGAATCCATCCGGAGTAGTCCACGGCGTTGCCGTCTTTCTTCCAGGCCTTGAGCTGCACCCGCTGCTTATACTTGGCGGCGAGGTCCAGCTGCTCGAGCACGTAATTAATGTGTAACGCTTCTTTCATTAAGTTGAGTGCTAATTTATTTAATTGAAGGTATGATCGAAGGTATTGTCGAAGATACGTCCGACGCGGTTCATCTGCAGCACATTATGGATGCGCTGGGCATACTGGTAAGAGAAGGTGAAGCGAGGCAGGTGGTCATCATCGTTGGTGAGTTCCGACTTCGAGTCGGTTATCACCACCTGTTTTCCACCGTCGCGGCTCACCACCTGGCCGCTGATCACGTTTACCACATACACCTCATCCGAGCGGAACAGGTCATCAGCCCAGCCGGCCATGGGTGTATTGAGGATGCCCGTATCGGCCTTGAAGGTGCGGGTCTCCTCGATGCGGTAGTTGCGCAGCATACCACCGATGCGGGCTGCAGAGCGCTTATAGTCAGGACTGACACGGTGGGTACCCGTGCAGTAGATATATTCCCACACGCCGAACGAGTTGTAGAACTCGAGGATAGGCGCACAGTCAGGTTCGGCAAAGTCCATCTCGAAGCGCTGGGCGCGATTGCCGGCCGAAGCCGTATATGCCACCAGAGTTTTGTTCTGAGCCGTGAAGTTATCAGGGCTCACATCGATGCAGGTATAGGTGCTGCTGCCGCCAACAGCCGTAGGCGTGAACGTGGCAGTGGTGCCGTCGGAATACTCGGCCACCACCGATGCTTCGTCAGAGCCGTAGTACCACAGCAGCTCACGGCGTCCGCTGGCTGTCACCTTGGTACCCATCAGGATAGACAGGAAGTAGTCTGTATAGAAATCCTCGGCATCTATGCCCACGTCGCATATAGAATAGAGCACGGTGCAGGTAGACGAGTCGGAACCTGCCGATATCGTCACGGTGCTCACCAGCTGCTTGCGGGCGTATGGCTCGAGCAGCTGTCCCAGCTCTGACAGGGTGATCTTGCTGTCAACCGGCCAGAGCGTCTCCTGCAGCAGCTGCTGGCCGTCGCAGGTGATGGTCACCAACTGCGAGGTGCCGTCGGTGCCAGCAATCTCCACATCAGGCATGCCCGATGTGAAGTATTTGCTGCCATCCAGTTGTGAAAGACTTACTGATTCCATTGCATTTACAACTTTTCGGCAAAGGTAACCATACCAGGCGGAAAGTAAAAATACAACAAAAAACCGGTGGCGCATCATCACGACGGGCCACCGGTCTCAAAAAAAAATGTTCCAGAAAATATTACTATTTGCGCATGATTAAGTCAGAACTGACGTATCGACATACCGCCATATAGCCCAACGGGGTGAACCATCGGCCACGGTGGTGATGTGGTAATCGTGTGAAATCAACCAGCCTACCACCACATCCTTCGACATATTCATCATCGGCATCAAGTCGTCGATGATATCCTCTGTGGTCTTAGGTTCCTCTACGGCGCGGCCCAAGCCCTTATCCTCCTCGGGCAGGTTGCGACGGAAGGTGAAGTAAGAATCCAACAACTCGGCCTGTGCCTTCTCGGTCTCATCGAGCGACTCCAGCCATTTCTCTACTCTCTCGCGTATCTTATCACTCATTTCACTCATAACTGCTGTTCACTTTTAGTGGTTAATAATAAATTTTGCAAATCATTCTTCAAGAGGCGCAGCGCACGGGCATAGTCGCGTGCACGGTGATCATCCACTTCGTCGCTCTCCAGGAAGAATCCCACGAGTTCGTCCATCAGCTGGGCACGAACCTCGAGTTCCTCAGGATCGCAGAAATCATTGATGGCTTTTATAGCCGCAGGGGTAAATGGAATTGACTTTGCCATTACTCAGATTCTCCTTTCTGGGCAGTCAGTCCGTTAACAGTCAGATACTCCATCTTCAGGGCGTGGATAGCCTCAATAACCTGGTGTTTCTCCTCGCGATACTTGCGATGGGTGTAGTTCTTCTCAGCCTCGTACTGTTTGTTAATCTCAGCACGCTTGTGTTTCAGGTTGCCTATCTGTGTGGCAATCTTCTTCAGCTCGGCCTGGTGCTTGATGGAGAGTTCCATCTTGTGCTCAGCCTCGCGGTCGCCTATCTCCTGCATCTTGCGCTCAAGCGCCTCGCGCTTGGCCTGGTATTCTGATAACTGCATAGACATAGGCCTATCCCTGAAGTATTGCACAGAAGAACATAAGGGCGAAACTGCCCACAACGGATACGGCTGCCAGGCAAGCCTCGCCCAGATTAGCCTTAGTGAGAGTAATTCCCAACGAGGGAATTTTTACTTCCCAACGAGGGAATAATTTTTTCCCAACGTGGGAACAATTGTTAACCACGGCACCAGCGCCACTACGGATGGCGTGTGCTGCCTGCTGTTTCGCTGCAGAAGCGTCGATGGGGTGATGCATCTCGTCGGCATAGCCCTCGAACTGTAAAGTTAACTGTTGCATAATGCACTGTTCTATAGCATGCCAGCGAACCCCACTGGCGAGGAGACAGAGAAACGGCTGCACATCCCGTTGCTATAGAACAGTGACTCACCCGAAGGGCAAATTCAATTCTCGGAATGGCAGCCGCAGTAGTATATTACGAGTAAATACTCTGATGGCATAAAAAATGCCCGGCTGAAACAAGCTGAGCGTCTGACGTGCGCCCTGACGAGTGGACTACCACTGTTCTATAGCGGTGGCAAAATTACAAAAAAATCCCGAACCTCCAAAGAAATTCGGGATTATTTTTATTTAATATTGTATTTTTCTAATATTTCGAGGAATTCAGGCTCATAAATCAGACGAATAGATGAACCATTTGCCTGAAGTTCTTCAATTTTCTTCATCTTCGAAGGACCTGCCCCACTCCCAACAATAACAATATCCGTTCTGGAGGAGATGGAAGAATTGATATCTGCTCCATATTGTTTTATAATAGAAGCGATTTCATCACGATAGGGAAATGCTTTAAGGTTTCCTGTGAAGACAACTTTTTTTCTGTAAAAAGGAGTATCTTTATTTTCAATTTCGCTATCAGGTAAAGGTAGTTTTGTTACAGCTTTCACGAATTTAGCAGCAGCATCTACATACTTAAAACCTTTTAAACCGTTGATGTGCTGATTTAACTCACCGCTCCACCTGAGAAGATTTTCTACTCCAATAGTGTAATCAAGCTCACTTGTTTTCTCACTCAAAAACAAATCTTCGTTTTCACTGAGATAACCGAAGATAGCAGATGCTCGAAGTTTAATAGCATCGATAATTTCTCTTTTCTCCATAAGCCACAAATTTTAGGACACAGCAAAGATGAGAAAAAAATCGAAACGACCAAAGAAAAACGTAAAAAAACTACGCAAAAACGCGAAAATCGGTGGAAAACGGGCAAAAATATCGCCGAAAATCGCATTTCGCATCAAAAAACGGCGATTTTAACACGCGGTTTGCATTTTTTTCGTATCTTTGCCGCGTAATGAAACAAACGACGAAATATAAACTCGATCAGATACGCCTATACGTTTGCGTAACCGTACTAGCCTATATCATTCTGGATAAGTTGATGGGCGAGTTGTCGGCGTTTGTATTTCCACATTCAGACATTGCTTCATACATCGCCGACATCGCTGCATTTATTCTTTCGGTAGTTCTGGTAGTTCGTCATGTTCGCTGCTATCCTCTAACTGAGGAAGAGAAGAAGGCAGGGCTTTGGTTTCAGATTCGTCTAACGCGATGACATCCTGAGTAGTTGCGACGAATGGAGGATTAAACCTCCATATCGCCATTGATTCTCTTGTTTGCCATAATTGTTTTGCCTTTAGGTTTTCTTTATTACAAATATCATTTACCAATCACACTACGGCGAACCTGACCGTAGATTTCATTCACTCTGTCGATAGAAATTCTGTACGGGTAGGATCCAAGCGCATGGATTGGAACAACCAAGTGACCATCCATTGATTTTTGAAAATGGATGGTACCCAACTTCACGCGGCTTATCATATTATTGTTTACGCGAGTTATCGTTTTCTTATCTACCTTACACATAAGTTGTAACTATATTAGGAGCAAAAGTAAACAATAAAATTGAAAAATGCAAATTTTAGCGCAGAATAAATACAAAAAACACAAAAGAAACGAAACATCCCTGGCTTTCACAAGCGAGGGATGTTAGTGTTTCCAAAAATTGGTGTGACTAATGTTTGCAGAATTTAATCACGTCGGCAAAGGTAAGCATTTTTTCTGAGAAGAATGCACCTGCAGCCGACTTTTTTATTTTTTAATCAAAACGTGTGGCAATCGGCATCCGTAGGACGGCAATTGACCACATTTTTCCGCTTTGGGCCCCGAATTGCTGCATCGAGAGGCGGCAATTTGGGTCGATTTTTGCAAAAATTCCACACTCATCGACGATAAAAGTCCCTATTTATCGGCGTTTCAGGGGTGTGGGGCGCGAAAAAAGCGCCCCACTGCTGAAAGCACAGCCCGCACCGCCCTACGCTCCCGAGGCAATTGCCTCTTTTTTTTAAGCGGAATATGTAAGGACTTTTTACTTGTGTAAACAAACGCCTTGTGTCGCCATCGCCTACGTCAACCCGAGCCATATCCGCGGTCATGGCGTGCCATACGACATGAAAAGCCCCGGCCTATTCGAGGTCGGGGCACACTCTTGTGTTTCGATTGTCAATTAGAAACAGTCTTGCATCAAACGAGCTCGACGGCCAAGAGGTTATTTCCTAAGCCATGCAAGAAGTCAAGGAGCTGCTTGCGCTCTGCACGTGTAAAGTAGGCAGGTTTGCCGTTTACGATGTTACCATTTAAACGCTGGTAAAGCCATGTACGCGACTTACCGAAACATTGTCTAGCCACAGCGCTAAGGTTAATAATCTCAGGGATATTGCCAAGTTTCTCCTTGATATCATTAATATCTTCAGCCATCATACGATCGCCCTTAGCAAGCAGTGCCTCAGTCTCTGCTATAAGCTGGGCATTCATCTCTTCTAATTCGTGCTTTGTCTGGAGGCGAACTGCACTCTCATGTTGTACTGTAGTTTCCATATCGATTTGATTTGTGAGCCCCCGAAGGGGCTCTTGTTAATTACTCTAAGAAATACTTTTTTACGATGCTAATCTTTTCCAAGATTTTGTCTGTCAGCTCTTCTTTTACATCGCTTGGGAGATTTGAATCTTGAATCTTCTTGAGCTGTTCCTGAAGGTTCTTGAAGTACTCCCACCACTCTTCGTTTGTTGCCATTTGCTTTGAATTTTGAATGTTCGACTTATTTCTAATTGACAATGCAAAGATACGAATAATAATTGAAACCGCCAAATAATCAAATGATTATTTTTAGTTTTTGCTGAAGATTTAACATTTCGGAAGGAAAAAGCCACATTTTTGTGGCTGGGATAGGCAAGCACCTTCACGTATTTATACGTACATACAGCGTGGCACGATGTCATCCGAAACTGCAGTCAGAATCCGTGGAGCATAGTGGAGCATCAGCCGAGGAGTGTGCCTGGCTGATACGTGGCGGTGGTGCCAGAGGCACGTCATCGATGTGTGTATGAATGTTGTCTAAGCCTGCGTGATGACAGTCATACTCTCTTCGATGCGAACCACCACATATCAGCCGATAAGGCTCTCTCATCGGCTAATGCGCAACGGAGCGGAACGGGTTCAGGCAGCAGGGGCGTGGTGACATGGTGCGCGTGCTGTATGATGGACGTGAATGACTCTGTCTGTTCATCTGACAGTGTCGAATTATGAACGTTCAGGTGCGCAGGGGAATGAGGGTGGGCCATTAGACAACGGGGGCTTTGCCCCATTGCGCCTATCGTTCACCGGGCATAAGCAAAGCGCACGGCCCAGGGTGGGCGGGGTACGATAGGCGCAATACCTATTATACAAGGTCCGAAATACGGACCTTTTCAGACCCTGTACCTCTTCGTCTTGGCGAGGAACATCGCCATGGTGACTGTTGCACCAGCTGCTTCCATCGCTCCGATGAAAGCCTGAGAGGAGCGGCCAGTGGTGCAGATATCATCGATGACCAGAACCTTGCGGCCACGGAACCATGAAGGATCGATATGCACATATCGCTTGATGTTGGTGGCCAGCTCATTCTCACCTGTGATATGAGCCCGCTTCCGGCTTCCACTGACGTGTACGCGGTCGAAGCCATCTATGGCCCCTGTGAGGCTGCAGAGCATCTGGGAGAACCGACGCCAACGACGGACGTGTGACCAGCCTGTGCTGGCAGGGATGCAGACAATAGCCACATCGTGCAGGTCGATGCCTGAGAGTGCCATTGCGAACTGTCGGGCAGCCCATCGGGTATGGACATTGCGACCATCCTTGAATCCAAGGATCATGTAGTGAAGAACTATCTCTTCGAACGATGCCACACAGAGGAACCTCTTAGGCACATACGGGAATAACGCGTAGCACAACATAAGGCATGAGGATTAAAGAGGAGTCAGCTGTTGGCCGACTCCTGAGTTTGTGACTTGCGGGCTTTGACGGCCTCGATGAGAGACTGGAAGGCTTCGTCGGTGATACGGCGGCCGGTACCACGCTTGAGGAAGAAGGCGTAACGGAGAGCCTTGAGGGCATTACGGCAGAACTTGTCTTCGAATTCGGGTGTGCTGACAACCCATACATTGTTCTCTGAACGATTGGACTTCTCGGTCCTGACGCTGATTAACTGAATCTGTTCCATAATCACATATTTTATTTGGTTTGACATTTAAGCGAACTGGTATACCTCGATGTAGGTGATGTCTATATAGAGGCTGTAAGCCATTTCCTCTGCCTGACGGGTGGCCTCTGCGAAAGAGTCGGCCTCGACTTCGTATTCATGGCTTTCGCCATCTTCTGTGTTGACGTACACTGTGTAGAGGTTGCCTGAATAGTATCTCTTGTTGAACAAGCGAGAGCGGCTGAAGAATGATGTCTGAACTGAAGCTGTCATAATTGTTATTTTTTTTAAAGATTAAACTTATAAGCTCTGGGAGCTTTTGTAATTTTTACGTTGCTTCAATCAGGTAGGAAGTGGTAGTGCCTGGATGCAAGGAATTTCAAGGAAAATCATCGGAATACCTCATTTCCGTGACTTCACGAAAATGATGGAAGGCTGCTGATTATTTTCTGCAGAAATAATTTATGGTACTTGCAGGGCACGTGCTTCCCCTACCTTTGCAAAGGAAAAATCAAAGCCCACAGGGAAGCTGGAGAGTTCTCAGGAAAAAATAACGTGACAGCGATCAGACATCCGATCAGCCGTCGCAACAACTATCTGGAGATACACATCAAGGCAACCAATAGGATATGTGTCAACAGAAGACAGGCCTAAGGATACGAGAGGCCGACAAAACAGAAAGGCCACCAAGGCAGAGAAGCCACGGCAGCCCAAGACATCACCTGGAGGGTGACAGAAAGCAAATGAAAGGCAAACGACCGACAAATAAAGATGGTGGAACAGAATCCATCAGCGGTGCGGCCAGAAGTACGATCAGGGAACAATGACAGGGTGGCCATGCCCCTACCGCATATATACAACAAGGTGAGGAATGCCTACTCAGGATATTCGTTAGCCTGACCTCCACGCCCCCAGGCTACCGGATAACGCTCAACGCCTATGCAGAGTGTGTCGAAAGCATCGGAGCCGTCAGTGCGAGCCTCCAAACGGTCTTCCTCGGTCTCAGCCAACTTCTCACCCGACTTATCCTTCTTGCCGTTCCTGACGCCTGCAGACTGTATGGAGATAAGCAGGTCAGGATTGTTGTCACGATTGATGAGCACCTGATGACGTGCACGGCCCTGGAACATACGGTTGATGAGTTCGCATTTCCTGATATGGTCCCAAGGTTTGCCGATATATTTTTCACGCACGGCCCATCGATGACGGCGGAACATACTCTTGATGATATTGGCAAAGCTCTGACCCTTTGACGAGGCATATTCCTGACCAAGGAACGTGGAGTCATAATAGAAGATGACCCGATGACTACGATGATATTGGTAATAAGCGAGGAAGTCCTCACACAGTTCCTCGAGTTTGCGATCATACTTCACGAAGAAACTCTTCAGCACCCTCAACTTACCGTCATCGCCCACCTGACCACACACCAGCCAGTTGATAAGAGCATTGGCATCGAAGGCAATGATAATAGGTTTATCAGGTTCGAGATCGCCGTCGGTACGACAGTCATTGGGGATACCGCCCTCGGCATTAAGAGCCTCCAGCTGCAGCACGCTGTTATTCGGAGCCGTGTAGAGGTTGACCGACTCGCGCAAGCCACCATAGAAGCCATCGAGCGATATCATCACACGTATACACATGATGGATGTCATGAAGGTAAGCAGAGGCAACTCACGCTTCATGCGCTTGACGAACTCAGGACCTAACACGGCGAGGTTCGTGATGCTGGAGTACTTACAGTAGAGCAGGCACTTGGAGCGGAAGAAATTAAGCTGTTCTTCCTCTTTACGGATCTTCTGCTCGTAGTAAAGTGCACGATCAGGATGCTTTCTCATCTTCTGTTTGAGCACCCATATATGATTCACCAGCCCCTCGATGACCCGCACGAGTGCCGGATCCATCTGTTCCTCATATCGGAAGTACCAGGATCCTTTCTTGGTCATGGCCGTATCAGATGTGATGGTCATGCCATGGTGCATGTAGCACTTGCCGAAGTACATCTGATTACCACGGTTTGCCTGAAAGGTCTCATCCTTGAGCTGCTCGAAGTCGAGAAGTTTTGCTTCATCCAGAATCACGTAGTCGAGAGACAGTGAGTTACTGGTACCGCTGCGGTCCTGACTGACCAGATTGATGATGGAGCCATTATAGAATGCAATGGTATTCTCCCAGTTGGCAGGCTCGAAGATGGGTTTCTTCCAGCCGAGGGCCTTCCATGGTTTCTTACCAACGGTATAATGGCGGTCGCGGCGCAGACCCCAGTTTTCCCAGTGTACCATCCATGATGGAACAATGTTAGTCAGACCGCGCTTGACGGACGGACAGACAGCAGCACCGCAGGATCCTTCCATTTGCTGTGCTGCAGTAAGGCCACGGCCTGCCTGTACAAGACCCTTACCGAAACCACGTCCACACTCGGCTACGAGGTCGCGCGGCATCATCATCAGCATATATGCCTGGCCGTCGTTGAGGTACTGCTTAAATATCGGTTCCTGCTCCATCCTCTTCTACCTCTTCGTAATCGGTAAATTCCTTCTCATTCTCAATCTCACGGCTATAGCGCTTGTTCATAGCAATGATATCCTTACGCAGTGAGGCTTCGTTGTCGTAACCAGGGATATTAAGCGCAGAAGGATTGCTGGTGAAGACAACACCGAAGAGCGGGATACGATCGTAATTCGTTTCCGGCTCATCCTCCTTATCGGTGCGGTTGTTCATCACTCGCACCTTTTCCAGCGAGGCGACAGAGCGGTAATCGCCCTGACGTCTGGCTGTCCGAAGATCTGCCTCGAGATCCTGGTTAATCTTCCACCGCATGAAATTGCGTGTGGCCTGCTGCATATTGCCCAGCAGGATCTGCACCAGGCGCACGTCATCGTAAGCCTGTGCACGGCCCACGCCGAAGAGTGATATATCCTGCTGCAGGATATCACGCTCGAACTTATCCGGGAACTGGAGCCAGTAGGCGTACAGTCCACGCAGACGATGCAGCCGCTGAATGACAGCAGGGCTGACGTGCTGATCGCGAAGCTCTTCATCATTCATGACGATGTAGCTCACATATTCATCGATGTTGACAGGCAGAGGCATTGATAATTGAGAATTGAAAATTGATAATAGACAATTAAATTGTGATTTCACTAAGGCATCGTTCGATGCGCTGCTGACAGTCGGCAATGGCCGACGGGCTGCCTACACGCATCAGGTCGAGCAACTGAGTGCGTACCTCGCAATCGGTTTCCTCGAGCCCTTTATAATAAGCACTGCGTGCTGGATTACCGATAGTGTTGATATCATCGAGCAGCTGCACTTCGTCAATATCCAAACGGAAGGACACCTGCGACGGGGTCATTAGTGTCTTCGCGCAGGCAGTTATCTCTTTCAGTAATTCTGTTGAATAATCCATTGAGTTGAATTGAGTTATTATCCACGATATCGCGTAATCCGCTGTAGAGGTTATAAAACGCCATCTGGTCAGTGGTGACCATGGTACATTCGGCACGGTCGCCGTATGTCTGGTTCTGACTGGAGATGACAGACACCAGGTGTTTGTCATTCTGCACGAGCACTATCTTAGAGTGATTCATGCCCAGATACACCGAGTCGAAACAGCACTGCATCTGACGATAGAGGTGCAGCGTCTTTCGCGAGGCCTTCAGGTCTGCCAGCAGAACACTATGACCAACGAGATGCTTTTTACGGAGGTTGTAGAAGCCATTCAGGAACGCTTCAGAGGTACTGAAGGTGCTGACGTACACATCAGCACGCCCGGTCTGCTGAAGAATCCAGTTCAACAAACCGAGCGTATGAAGCCCAGTACCGAGATAGGTCTGGGTAGCACATTTATTGAGCGGCTGAAGGATCGTCGCTATGTTCCGGCCCCTGCTCATCCGAATCAGCAATCTCGAGAGTTATGTCAGCCTCTATGAGCTTTGTTCTCAGCTCATCTTTGATGACCTGCTTACAACGAACCAGGACATCGACGCGCTGCTGGATCTTCTCACGCCAGCTCTCCAGCTTATCCTGCTGCTCCTTGGTGAATCCCTCTTCCTTAGCGAGTTTTACCAGGTCAAGCAACTTAGGCAGGTTGTTGGAGATATAAGGACGTGCGGCGTTAATGGCCTTGATATCCTCTGCAGACAGCTGCAGCTGATCAGCTGGAGATGTCTGAGTGCCGGCTTCGTCGTTGACAGGAACGAGCACGTAGTGGTCGTAGGTGTCGAAATCCTTTTTATAGTCGGCCCACAGCTCTGCGATGGCAGAAGTGTATTCGTAGCGATCGCAGGCAGCGGTAAGAGTCTTACAGGTCTCGTGGGCCTGCTTGATCTTCTTATAGCGCTCTGCGTTCTTATCCCAGATGGCACGGATGACCTCAGGCAGAGAGTCATGGTCGGTACGCTTGCCGCGTGCGACGATGGTATCAGTCTGACTGAAGGGCTCCTCAGGAGCAAGTGCAGGAGCAGGCAGGAAACTGTTTGCAGGAATCTCACCAAGGGCTGCTGCAGCCTTATCAGTGGTTTCCTCAGTTTCAGCGATGGCCTTGCCGATGACAGGGAGGATCCTGTTCTCAATCGACTTGACATCATCGAGAGTCAAATCATCCTTCAGATAGCGGAGATGCTTACGAAGCTCGTAGGCAATCTTATCCTCGTAGCGAGAAGGGCGGCGCATAATCGTGTTGTAGAGCGCCTGGTTGCGGTTGCACTGCAGAACCATGGTAGCACCCTCGACCAGTTCGGCCTCGGTATGCTTTGTCTTTGAGAGCCATTCAGAGACCCTGGCTCGAAAAAGTCTGTCTATTCCATTCATAGTTTACCTTTATTTAAAAAGGCGGAATGAGGCAACCTTGCCGCATCCCGCCTCCGGTTATTAAAATTAAAACATTAGTGATATCCGAGGAATCTACTCAGCAGCAGTAACCTCGCCCGTACTACAATTGAGGATACCACCGCTTACAGGCAGCGTGCCAGTGAAGAATGGAGCAGGAAGCTCATCATCAGCAACAATCTCGAGCACAGTCTGATTGGTGTCGGTGGGAGACTGGCCAGTATCCTGTGAAGGATTGATCTCGGCTGGGAAATCCTCAGAGCCGACGATACGGAACTTACCCGAGCGGGTAGGAACCACAGAAACGATCTCAGCGTTGAGCAGCTCGGCAATCAGGCCGGAAACCTCCTCCTCGGTACCTGGGGCGTTGCCCTTATAGGTACACTTGAAGGTCTTTGAAGGGAATGATCCCTGCCCCTCGACGGTGAGCTGACCGTTGTTGTTAATGATATCCACAGCAGCGAAGAACTTGCCCTGAGCCATGGTAAAGGCACCCGTCAGAACGGGGACTTTATCAAGAGAGAAGCCTTCAGCAGCGCGGTTAGGCTTTGTAGGATATCCGAGGATGTCACGCTGATCAGCGATATACACGCGCTTCTTGGTACCAGGAAGCGACTTTTTACCCTGGCAGAACTTTACGTCCTGCAACAGGGTTTTCTCAGATGAACAAATGTCTGACATAATGAAATTTGTTTTTAATGATGAGAATAATTAATCACTAACCGCAGAGATAGTCACCTTCATGCCAGTGTCGTGGCCCTGAGCATCGTACAGAGCGTACTTAGTGGTACCGTCTGCAGTAGCAGTAGCAACGACGAAGAACTTCAAGCCAGCGAAGCCCTCAACAGAGTTCTCCTTGACCAGGATCTCGTTGTACCTCACGCCGCTGAACGACTTGACGCCACCAGTGGTAGCTGCCTTGCCGGTTGCCAGCTGCTCGTTGTTAGAATCATAAGAGGTGAAGTTGTACTCCTTCAGCTCGATACCATTGTAACGAGCAACACAGAGTTTCTCAGGATTGATGCTCTCGTACTGCTCACCATAGAACATGTTGGCCAGGAAGTCAACATCATAGTGAGAAGTAAGTGACTTCTCACAAAGGAAGGTCTCATCAGCGGTGCGGAGGTTCCACAGTGTCAGGATGTTACCCTTTGGTGTGAGAGACAGGTAGTTCTCAGGCACGTTAGGCAGAGCCACGAACTCAACGTTCAGCTTACCCTCGAGGTGAGCCTTGGTGAACTGGAGGTTATAAGGCAGAGCACCATGGTTGGTCTGGTAGGCCACCTCATAGTAGTGCTTGACAGTCTCGCTCATGAAGAGCTTGACGTTCTGACCGCGGAGCAAGGTGTGAACACCGAGCCATCCGGCAGCTGCATCACCCCAGAAGAAGTCGTTGATAAGATCCTCTGCGTTGTTGGCATTGAATGCCTCAGGCAGATAGTAGAGGTTGCGCAGTTCCTTTGTCATGGTACCAGCAGCAATCTCAATATCCTCAATGGTGCAGAAACCGTTGAACCACTTAGCTGTCTTAGTGGTGTCAGTTGGATCGTGCTTAGCGGTCCACATGTTCAGGAACATGTTCTCACCGAGTTTCTTCATGATATAAGCACAGACGCGCTTAGTCCAGTCGACATTCTTCAAGGCATCGCCCTTGGTAATGTCGCTGCCCCACAGAGTCTTATAGATGCTGTTGGGATCGATAGGCTCGATACAGTTACCGAAGAAGGTCTCCAGTGTGCGCTGCACAATCTGGACGGCGCCATTGCCCTTCTTATACTTGTCGTAGTTACCAAACTCGAAGTTGCCCTTCATCTCGTGGAGGTGCTCCTTATAGCGGATGCCATCACGGAAGCCCATGTGCTGCATAGCGGCATTCATAGCGAACATAGGCATCACGATGAGCTCTTTGCGATACTTCTGGAACGAGGTGCTCAGTTCCTCAGGAGTAAAGGTTACCTGCGGATCTACCACAGGCTGACCAAGATTAAAAACAGGACCCATAGATTAATCTACATTTACACTGTTAAACAACTCAGCGGCAGAATTGATATCCTGCACACCATTACCTTTCTCTCCGGGCGAGGTTGTATCCTCTACCCCTGCAGACTTCTTGAGGTTGGCAATCTGCTGGTCGCGCTGCTGCACGTCCTGAAGAGCCTTGTCGAGCTTAGCCTGGAGGTCGGCCTGAGCATCCTTGGCTGCCTTCTCAGCATCCTTAGCTGCCTGGAGATCCTTTCCCAGCTGATCCAACTGACCCTCAATCTTGCCTGCATTCTCCTCGGTGATGGTAATCTTACCGTCAGTCACCTCGAAGTCCTGTACAGCCAACAAGGCGCACAGGCAAGTAAAAACTTTCTTCATAGGGTTTGAACTCTCTTCGGCGAAAAGTTTAGGAAATCGCTTCTGCATCCATGCAGTCGCCTTCTGCATGAAACCTTCAGCTGGATTACCTTCCTGGTCCACTACGGCAGATAAACCCTCCGTAGTGTCCGCAGGCAGGGAAGGAAGACCGAAATCCTTGAATATTGAATTCGTGAATGTTGTACGCAAACGGTTCGACTTCTTTTTGACGTCCTCATCATCCACGATGTGGTCGATCAGTCCGAAGTCGAGAGCATCCTGAGGTGACAGCCAAGCTGCAGCTGTCATCTTCGTCATGCAGTCCTCAACACTCTTGCCGTTTTTCTTGGCATAGAGTGAGGCAATGACGCGGTCGATGGTGTCCAGATCCTTGCGTTCCTTCTGGAATGCAGCTATAATCTGGTCGAGCTGCTCTTTGTTGGCCATCTGCCACTCCAGCACCTGAGTTGAGACATTGTGGATGAGCATAAGCGATCCATCCACCATGTCAACCTCCTTGGCTCCCATGGTGAGGAAGGTTGCTGCACTTGCCGTCATGCCTATGATGTGGCAATGAACACGGCCATGATTCTTGATATGCTGGTAGATCTGCAGTCCTGCATCGACGTATCCGCCGGGAGAGCAGACTGCAATATGAACGTCCTCATCCTTATGGGCATCGAGGAAGTTCTTAACCTGGTTAGCGGTGGTACCACGCTGGCCTGTCCACCAGTCGAAGGCAACACCGATTTCTCCGGAAATGATAAACTGATATTCCATTGCGTCGTAAATTTACAGCGCAAAGGTATATCAGAACACGGATAGCGAAAAATACCTATTATTATAGGATATACGGGATTAAACTTGGAGACTGCCATGTGACAGTGACCTCGTTAAGCTGATTTTCGGTCACGTTGTCAGGCATATTCTCGAGTACCGATGCAATCGGATAAGGTCTTTCATCGGAACCGATCAGGCGATATCGCCCATTAGACAGCTTGCAGCGGTAAGCCCAACGGCCACGATCGCCGAACTGCTCGCAGGTCTTGAATACGAGCTTGGCTGTAAAGACGGTGGCCCTATCCTCGACTTTGTCGCTGATGGTAAGCTGCGCATGGGGCTTTATTTTCAAAGACTGCCAACTAATGCCGGAAGGGAGACTGACATTAGTTGCTGACATACGGATCATTCCCTGGAGGCTGGTGACCGGAATACGATCCACCGCTGTGATGATGTTGATCTGTTTCATAAATTATCGGAGTTTAACGGGTAGTAACGGGTGTTAACGGGTAGTAACGGGTAGTAACGGGTAGTAACGGGTAGTAACGGGGTTTAACGAGTAGTAACAAAAACAGCCATCTCATGGTGATGAATTTTATAGTTATTTTTTGTTAAACGGATTATCGTGGCTACGCATCCGACGTCGAAGGTCGATACCCTTTTTCACATAAGAATTACGAAGCCTGTTATATCTCATCAGGATGGTGCGGTCATAATCGATATCGATGCCATGCATCTCACACCAGGCATCGATGGCCCCCAGTACCGAGCAACCGACATCAGACATATCATTGAGTTCATTCCACATCATAAGTTTGAATGTGCGTTCGATGCAATCGATGACAGCCTCCTTACCCTTAGGTGCCAGATAGTTATATGTGGCAGGATCTTTTTTCTCATTATCGGGAATGCACACAGCAGTCAGCCCATCAGCGGCAGTATCTGGCTGCCGGCCTTCAGGAAGTTTCTGGGTAAACTGCAGGATGGTGGAGTTCTCGACCGACTGAGGCTGGAACTTGACTGGATTACCGAAGTGATGATGTAGCCACTGAGCTACGAAAGGTTGGAGTTTTAGGTAAACGACGAATTTGCTCATAGGAATCAGTTTTTGGGTGCAAAGATATTTAATTTTTTGATAATCACCTAATAATGACGGAAATATTTTTCCTGGTCTATTGGTTTTTAGAGCACTTTTTACTGTATTTTTTGTAAATGGGGTCAAAAATCGCTGGAAATGCCCATAAACACTAGGACCTTATGTTTATAAAAGGTTCTGAAAACCGATTTGTATCGCCCCACCCCCATTTGTATATGGCTGTAAAGCCGTTATTCCGCGTTAAAAAGTGTAAACGAGGTTTTCACATCCTTTATACAAATATACAAAACTATTATTCTGATTACAGATAAGAAATGTATATCTGTACAACAAAGAATAGGCCGCAAACCCGCATAAACACAAGGTTTTTTCACGTTTCGCAAATTGGAATATACAGATATACAGACGAAATGCACATTCAGAAAGAGGGGAAAGGGAGAGGGAAAACGGCTACTTGGCGAAAATGTTGACAAAACAGAAGGCGGCCACCGCATCCGTATATGGAATGTTGGTGGTCGCCTCGCCAAGTACCTAAAACCAGGTGTCAGAAAAGAAATGTTATGTATCTGCAGAACCCCAGATGTCCTGTGTTACCGCCTTCAGACGCTTTTCCTCGTCGACAGTACGAAGATGTATCATCTCGAACTGAATGAGCTCTCCGTTAACAGGATCGCGTGAGGTCTGTATGTTGCGTCCTTGGGTATTCAGTACGTCCTGAGGGTTCAGGGCATAAATCCACGACGCCCACTTGGCAAAGGCCTTCAGGCGGCCAGAGAAGCGTCGCATGGAGTCCTTTGTGCCAGGACAGTCCTTCAGATATGTCTCGTAAATAGTCTTGCGTACCAGCTGCTTGTTGACGTTAGGCCCATCAGGCGCAAAGAAGCCAGTGGCCCACTCCTCGAACTGTGGGCCCATCTCGGTCTTCAGCTTGCGCTGGATGATGTTCTGCATAGGTGGCAGGATCTTGATGGATTTCATGGCGATAGACAGATAGAACTGCTCGCATTGCATCAGCAGGTTAAGGTCGGCATTCCACTCATCCTCGCCATAGAATGAATCGAAAAGCACCTTCTGGAAGTCATCGTAGATTGTGCGGCTCTCATGGTAGCCAAACGGGTTCTCAGCCGTGCACTGATGATAATAGTCAGAGAATGTCACGTAGAGCATACGAGCATCGCTGCTGGCGTCGAAATCACTGGGCACGTAGTTGGTCGAGAACAGGAACTTAGGGCTCTCAGAGAACGGTATGGTGTAAGGTGTGAGGCCTTTAGGATTCACACGCATATCGCCGCTGATCAGGTTGTAGAAGTCCTTTACGCTGGTGTACTGGTTGATATCCTCGACACGTACCATACGGGTGTATCGTGTCACATCAGACAGTGCATGGGTATCCTTCTGCAGGTCGAGCACCTTACCATCGAGTGTGGTGATATCGAGGTGCAACAGCTGCTTCAGGGCCTCGGTAAAGAATGACTTACCGCTACGGCCATTGGCCTCATTAGTCTCTGCTATGCGGTTATCCATCAGGAACGCAGCCCAGGTGCGTGACGGAGATTTGTAGGCATGCAGCAGATAACCCAGTGTGAAGAGCTTGTTAACCAGGCACTGAGCCTGCTCTTCGCGCTGCTGATCGGTAAGGCTTTCGCCTGCTATCTCGAACGGGTGCAGTTCCAAATATGCACGCTGTGCATCGGGCGAGCCCGGGAACTGTTCCTCGATCTCCTGGCGCCAGTACAAACGTGAGGTGTTGATGAGATAGCCGAAGAGGTGGCTTGACTTGGGGTCTGTAACCTCGAGATTGAACTTCGGAGTGCGCCCGTCGCTCATCATCTCACCAGGCACCCACTCTATCTTGAACATCGGTTCGAGCTTGCGGAAATCATGTGGAATCACCTCCTGGCTCCAGACACATTTATCAAGTGAGTGGTCGCGGTACAGGTGCAGATCGTAGCCATCAGGATGACAGTGCACCAGACCATTGCGGAAATAGAAGTCCTGGGTGGTAATAGTAAAACTGGTAAAGTCAGGATCGATGGCAGTAAGCGCTGACAGATAGGACGATGTAAAAGCCACATCGGTAAGTATCAGATTGCGCACGCCATGCTCCAGGCGTATCATAGTGTCCTGACGTAGTGTCTCGCCGGGGCAGTCAGGATCCTTAGCACCCAATGCCCACTGCTGTACAAAATCGCGTACGTCTCGAGGGCGCTTTTTATACACAATGTTATTCTTAACGCGCACCAACTGTGGTTCATCGGCCAGATCATCGCGCAGGATTGAAAAGCCATTCAGGCGCAGGAACTGATGCAGGCAGGTAGCATCAATCTTATGACGTCGCTCGCCGGATTTCTCACTGGTCTTTGTGACCCAGAACTTGGCCTCGACGGCACGGTCCATCAGGTCGAAATAGTCAGTCATGGTGGGGAAGTACTGGCACCAGTCGCGGAAATCCTTTGAAGGACGTCCGCGGTTGTCCTTCATATCCTTGAGCGACTCAGGCAGCCAGCATGTTTTCATCTCCATATATTTGAGCGCCTGGGCAGAACCACGGGAGATTCCTGTGGCGTCGAGATCAGGGATATTGACCAGTTCGCCTGCATAGCGGATGATGGTCATATAGTCATGCTGGTCAAGGCGTGCAGTCTCTGAGTTAAGCCATACTGGGCAGTCGCCACGGGCGGCCACACAGAGGGCATCACGTTCGCCTGAGCAGAGTACAGCACGATAATAGCGGGTAATGCCGCGATCGACGCCAGGGCGAGGGATATCACAGAGCTTTGATGTCTGCCAATCGTCGTTCTCGTCGCGCTGCTCCTTATTAAGTTGTTCGTGAGCTTTTCGAAGTTCGGCCAGGCCATTGATATAGTTTGTAGGCTTGGCACCTTCAGGGAAATACATGAAACGCCATTTCTTATCGGGCTCGTATGGACGGTAAACCTTATAGAATCGATCGGGCTTACCCTCTTCAGGATGCTCGACGAAGCATTCACGCAGGAAGATGGGGAACTGTTCGTTAGAGTGGAACTCTTTGATACGACGGTCCTTGACCTTACCCAGCCACTCGAGAGCGTGCCAGTGAAGACGCTCACAGGTGTCGCGTGTCACCATGGGGCCGAGGATCTTCAATTCGCGGTCTGTGAATTCACGTATCTCATAATACCACTGACCCTCTAATTCCTCTTCATTGGCCGCGCGCTCAACCACACGGGCAAAATTCTTGTCGGGTGACAGTTCGTCTTTAATGCCGAACTGCTGTGCGATGGCCAGTACTGCAGCACCGAAGCGACTACGGTCCCAGCCGTTGACGCGCATCCATGCATCGATAGCATTGAGATCTTCATCGTCACCACCGAAGTCATGAACCACCCAAAGGCCTGCCTTGTTCTGGCGGATGGTGGCCGATGGCGTCTTCTCAGAGAGACGCATCTTAAACTGTTTGTTTTTGTTGCCCACACAGTCTTTAGCCTGCGGGTAGAGGTCTAATAGGATGTCGAGTCCGTTCCTGGTCTCGTCCATCACGCGCTGTCTGTCGATCATATTTTATTCATTTCTTTTCCGGATGCAAAAATAATGTGTTTGACTGGAGCATAAAAAACACCATCGAGGTGTACAGATTTACACTACATACATTAATTTGGCAATAATTCTTTTAGGTCTTTCATTATCTGAAGTTGCGCCTCGAGTTCTTTGATGCGGGCATCTTTAGCCTTCAGCTCGCGCCAGGTGCGTATGAACAGGCGCTCTGCTTTTACAACCCATCTGGTGCGTGGATAGCGGCGCACACGGAAGTGCCAATTATAACGGACTTCGCCGGTATCCTTATATATCTCGAGACCCTTGATGGCCTTCTTTAGCTTACGAGGCAAGCATGGTTTGCTCTTTTTCATATTTACTTTAATCTCTTTTTAAAATAAAAACCAGAACCCTCTTCTTTAGAATCCATGGCCAGCATGCAAGGTACTGCAGCATTATACAGGAACTGGCCACAGAGTTTCATAAGGTCGCAGTACTTAACGCAGATATCGCTCCTGAGGTGCGAACTGCTCAGCTGCTGCTCACCAAGATCCAGGAGATCGTAGGTGGTATCATTGATGATGATGGATACTTGTTTCATAAGAACACGACTTCTAATACACAAAACAATTCATCCTCATCCCAATTTCCGCACCCATCACAACACTTTCTATCAGGAAACGGGCAATGAGTCTCCAGCTCTGCAGGATCTATATCATCAATCATACGTCAATACAATAAGTTACATTCTAGATTCAAGTGTCTCACCACAGAAACATTCATAACGAAGATATGCTTATCGATATCCTTATTCGCTGTTACGTAGAGATCTTTATATGACTCACCATACTTATCTTTTCTATCATTAACGATTAGCTTAAATGGGCGACTCCTGGGATATTTCTCCTGGAGTTCTCCCATCTTCTGCTCGATATCGGCCTTTATACCATAGATGCAGTTGGCGTGAACCACAGCCTGGTCATATCGACCAACCACATATTTATTCAGCTCCAGCCCCATATTGTTCACAGACTGGTAAGCCATTACTGAAATAAAATAATACTTATCCATATACTAATATACTTCAACTCTAGAATCAACATTGATTGTGAGATCGGCCTGCAGCAGCACGGGGGTGTTGCCACCGGCCACGTCTGTTACAGGTACAGAGCGCTCTACCTTATTAACGCTCCTGTCATTGATGCAGAGATTTACTTTCACTTCGAGCTCTACTACGTCGTCTGGATCCTTCTCCAGGAGCTCTGACATTAATTATCTAACTTTCATACACACAAAATATTTATATTCACTTTTTGTTTGACTTTAGAACTTTTCTTAGCACCTCACGTTGGCGGGCATACTTGGTAATCTCCTTGTTCTTACGCTCGCGGTCGATGGTGGCCACCACATGGCCCCAGTCGATGATAGCATCACAATATTCATACATCATATCACTCTCTGATTAGATAATTCAATCTTGAAATCTTTGCCAATGAGAGAAGGTCGCTTTGATTCGACGAAAGATCTGACTTCGGCTTCGGTGCAAACATACACCGGATTGCCGTCTATTATCTCTAGGTGGCCAACCCAGCGATAGGGCAACTGGCACAGGAACCGGCCATTCAGCACGATATCCAACAACACTGTAGGTGGGGGCAGCATTTTTGTTTTCATATTACTCGAATTTTAGGTCAAACTTTGCATCCCGCTCGTATGGGAGTGAGGTTAGATTAAATTCACTCACACAGTCTTCAGAACCCTCATTCTGAGCATAGGCAAAGGCTCTGCCGTTTTCATCCCACATGATATAAGTGAGAGTGCCAGGAACCTGACCGAATGCAGAAATGACCTTGCCACCAGTATTATAGCGATATCTGATGCTTAACAGTTCGCATCCGATCGCATCGATGGCATTTTCAAAATCAGTACGTCTCATAATAAAAATAGTTTATTCACACGGTTTTTTATTTATTCTATCCAGATAGCAACTGCATTTCAAGCACCAAGCGCCGTTGATGCAGTTGCGTTTATCCTTGCAATTTTGACAGTCAATATGCATAACCAGGTAATTAAAGATGCCGCCCCGCCGAAAATATCGATTATTGGCATCTACATTATTATCTATGGCTTTGGCGAGGCGGCGAATGTGGTAGAGCGACCTATATGTTATGCATTCTCATAACCTTAATAATCTCGCGGCAGTTCTTGGCTCCTGTCTTCTTTTTGATGCTATGGAGCTGAGCCTTAACTGTCTGAGGAGACTTGCCCAGTTGACGTGCAATCTCATCGAAAGTCTCACCATAGAGGTAAAGGTTTGCAACCTCGCGCTCTGCAGGCGAAAGTTTGATTAAGCTCTGCGGTTTACAAATCACACCTTCATCTGGGCAGTATTTTCCACGAAGCGGGCAACGCACCTCTTCAAAATGGAGAATTTCGTGCTCGATATCAGGGGTTAGAAGATCATGTTCACCGAAGTTACAACGGATGAATCTGTCAATCATGGCGAAACAAGCCGGATCCATGTGGGCAGGACCATTGGATTTAGGCTTGTAAATAGTTTTAAGCCTCGCCCATGCGCCAGGGAACTTATCATGAATAAGCCCTAGCACATGCACACACACCGTCTTTTCAAAGCGTGTGAGGCGTCTTTCCGGCTTATTACCCTCTTTGAAGTATACCTCACCATCAGGAGATACACGGAACTCTATTGCTTCCATACACCAGATGTTATAACACTCTCGATATTCTCACGTTCGTCAAGACGCAGCTTTGCTACATTAGAGGTACCGTTGAGTTTCATACTCATTGTACGCGGATTGTATTCATACCTGACAAACAGGTATTTCAGGAATCTGCCTCGTTCAGATCTGCTCAAGGACTTGTAATAACCCTTTACGTCTAAGCTTGAATTTTTCTCCATAATTTCTTGTTTATTCCAATTTTAAGTTTTAAATTTGCTGCAAATATAAGGCAAAAAAACCGTATCACCAAATATATCGGGAAATATTTCCCATTATAATGGTGATATTTAACTATTTTTAAAATGAGGTACGAAAGAATTTATGTTGATTTAGAAAAGTTGAAGTCTATAATCAAAGCTCGAGGGCTGAGAGAAAGAGATTTCTGTGTACTAACATGGGGTGAAGAAACCCATAGGACAATTAAGGAGTTTGTCCGAAGACCAAACATCACTATTGAAACCGCAATGAAGATATGCAATACTCTAGACATATCTCTCGACGAGCTGTTCAGCGGTTCGGACAAAATTGGAGAATCACCCTATATAATTGGAAACCAGAACATCGTTAATTCCGCAGTCTTCAATCAGGATCAATTATCACTAATGGCTGAAAATAAAGCATTGAAAATGCTTATAAAGGAAAAAGATGAGAGAATTATCGATTTAAAAAAGGTTAACGGCCAACTTGAAACGATGGTTGACCTGCTGAAACTGAAGGGACAAAACTCGGACAGTAAAACATCGGATTCATGAAAAGACGAAAAAGCCCATATTTGCAGGCATTAGAAGGCGTTACAACGGCTACAAAAATCTCAAAAAAATGGGATCCTGCCTCCGCAACTAAAGAGGAGGAAGCAAGCTGAAAGGCTTGCTTTTTTGTTTTATATACCAGCTTGATTTTGAGACAAAAAAAATTATCCGATCGTCAGGTCCTCGAACCCTTGACAATCGGATTTATAGGGTAATCCTTAATTCATTTTGGCCAGTACTTTCTTGTAGTACTTGTTAGTAGCCTTTACACTGTACTTCATTCCTCCATTCCAAGAACGTATAGCCTTCTCGACGTTGTTCTCTGGGTTAAAGTACTTTTGGATTAACAGGAACATCTCCTTTGATTTCTCCACACTGTATCGGTCGTCTAGTGTGTAGCGCTTATTACTCTTTTGTTTCTTCAGGATGTCATTGCATTCCTTGACAAGTACTGGAGTAATCTGCATCACGCCTACTGAGTTTCCACTCACGGCACGGGGATTTCCATCGCTTTCTACTTGAATAATCGCATCCATCACAGGATTCCAGTCAAAGCTCAACTTTTTAAAGCTTGTCCAGATACTATCCTCAGCCGAAGCTGTCAGAGAGACCAAGAACAGAGCCATCGAGCTAAGAACTGCTCTTTTAATAAAACCAATCATATTTCTCTATACTTTAGGCGGCTGCCCTGACGAACAAAACCGCGTTATCCTTTAGATAAATTCGTTGAAATTGAGAGTTTCGACATCACATCGAAAAAGCGTTCTTTCAAGCGCTTAGTTACGCTTAACCGGTGCAAATTTACAACGAATATACATACGTTCCAAATAATTTTCGAACTTTTAACCAAAATTGTGCACGTACACGATATAAATCAAGAAATCTTCACATTAGTCCAAATCGACCACTGTGATACCAGAACCACCAAACTGAACGTGCTCATCACGATAGTGCGACACGTTGGGAATAGTGGCCAGATACTGGCGTATCAGCTGGCGCAGAATGCCTGTTCCTGTGCCATGAAGAATGCGCACACGACTCACTCCTACCAGTATGGCATCGTCGATAAAATAAGTGATGGCATTGATTGCTTCATCGCCGCGCATGCCACGCACGTCGATGTCTTGTTTGAAGTTTAGTTTTCTGTTATCTATCACGTTGCGAGTATCCTTTGATACTACGCCATACGATCCAGCTATGCTGCTGTTGCGCTCCTCGGCCTTGGTCATCTGTCCCTTTGGTTTTTCAGCATGCTCCAGTCGCTCCAGTCGCATCTTGGTCTTCATGCCGCCAAAGATTACCACAGCCTTATTGCCGTCTATGCTGTCGATAGTGCCCACGCTGGTAAGTCCCTTGATGCGCACTGTGTCGCCCTTCTGGAGTTGAGAGTTGAGAGTTGAAAGTTGAGAGTTATGAACACCTTGTGCACCAGAGTTGCCAATTGTCAACTGTCCACTATCAACTGTCAACTTTTCCTTCTTCTCAGCCTTGCGCTTCTCTCTGCGCTCTTTGCGCTCTTGTATCTGGCGCATCTTCTTGGCTATGGCCTCGTCAGTATCACGTGTGTCAACTGCGGCTATCTCCTCCTTAAATGTATCCAGTTCCTCGCGTATCTTGCGTGTGCGCTCCTTTTCTGCCTGAGCCTCACGTATCTCGCGTATGGCGTTTTCTATCTTCTTATTGCTCTCGCGCAGCAGTTCCTCTGCCTGCTCCTTGGCCTTGCGCAGTATTGCCTTGCGCTCTGCCTCGATCTCCTCTACAGCAGCCTCAAGTCGCTCGCCACTGGCCTGCAACTTCTTCTCGTGCTGATGTATGGTCTGGCGCTTGCCTTCCCAGTAGCGCTTGTCGCGCACGATGTCCTGCAGATACTTGTCGCTCTGTATATAGTCCTGTCCTACTATGTCGCTCGCATCCTTTATCACCTCCTCAGGTATACCTGTCTTTCGTGCTATCTCGATGGCAAAGCTTGAGCCTGGCTGACCAATCGAAAGTTGGAACAGCGCCTGCATCTCATGGCGATCGTACAGCATGGCACCGTTCACCACTCCCTCATGGTCCTCAGCAAAGTGCTTCAGGTTCTGATAGTGGGTGGTTATCACGCCAAAGGTCTTCTTCTTCCAGAACTGTTTCAGCATGGCCTCTGCTATGGCGCCGCCGATGGTGGGCTCTGTACCGCTACCAAACTCGTCGATAAGCAGCAGCGAGTGCTCGTCGGCCTGCTTCATCATCTGCTTCATGTTCATTAGATGACTGGAGTATGTACTCAGGTCGTTCTCAATGCTCTGCTCGTCGCCTATGTCGATCATTATGCTCTGGAATGTGCCTACTGTCGAACGCTCGCTTATGGGGATGGGCAGTCCACACTGCAGCATGTACTGCAGCAGTCCCACCGTCTTCAGACACACTGACTTACCACCAGCGTTTGGTCCGCTGATAAGCAGCAGTCGTTTTTCGCGCTTCAGCATGATGTCGAGCGGCACCACATGGCCGCCTTTCTTCTCGAGCGACAGTTGCAGCAGCGGGTGCACAGCACGTATCCAGTCGGCCATTGGTTCTGCCTTTACCGTTGGCTCATAAGCCTTGGTAAGTTCAGCCCACTTGGCTTTGGCCTGTATCAGGTCTATCATGGCCAGCAACTGATACGAGTCGATTATCTCGCGCACGTGCGGGCGTACCTCATCAGTAAACACTGTCAGTATGCGTATCACCTCGCGTCGCTCTTCTGCCTCCAGCTGGCGCACCTTATTGTTGGCCTCTACCACCTCAGTGGGTTCTATAAACACAGTCTTACCTGTGGCACTCTCGTCGTGCACTATACCGTTTATCCTGCGCTTCAGCTGTGGCTGCACAGGTATCACCAGTCGTCCGTCGCGCATGGCAGGTGCGGCATCCTTGTCCACCAGTCCGTCGCGCTGGGCGGCGTGCAGTATAGTATATAATGTACGCGAGATGCTGCCCTGTGTCTTCTCCAAGTCGTGGCGAATGCCAGCCAGCGTCATCGACGCAGAATCCTTTATCTTACCAAACTTATCCAGTATCGAGTCGATGCGACGTATCATGGCTGGAAATGTAGCCACACCATCAGTCAGACGGTAAAGCGCAGGATAGGGATACACCACTTCGCCATTAGGTTTCTCGTCGCCATTGCGCTGCAGGAAGCGCACAATGTTGGCGATGGTCTCGAGCGAGCGGCGCAGGTCCCACACCTCATCTTCCTCCAGATGGGTATTCTCCAGGCGTATGCGCGCAATGCTCTCGCGCACATCAAAGAAGTATTGCATGGGGAAATCGTCGTGTTCTGTAGTGAGACGACGGAACTCGCGTACCTGCGAAAGCAGTTCGTTTACAACAGCAGTGTCGGCCGAGAAGGTCATTTCGTCGACTTTCTCCTGCCCCAAGGTGCTCTGGCAACGTGCCTTTAGCAGCCTTCTAATCTCATCGAAACCAAGCTTATGCTCGAAGTTATTTGGATAAATCACGCTGCAAAAGTACTCATTTTTAGGCAAAAAACAGAGAAAATCACAAATTATTTATAAAAAGTTGGCAAAAAATTTGTTTGTTTCAAAAAAAGTCCGTACCTTTGCACCCGCTTTCGAGACAATCAGAGCTCTGGAGAGATGGTAGAGTGGTCGATTACAGTAGTCTTGAAAACTACCGTGCTGAGAGGCACCGGGGGTTCGAATCCCTCTCTCTCCGCTGAGAGCAAAATTGATGACTTTTAGGGGTAGTCAATCAAAGTTCAACCCAAATAAG
>CACWMK010000006.1 GCA_902761905.1 uncultured Prevotellaceae bacterium | reverse complement strand
GATGTGTACAACTCGGGCATCATGATGTAGCGATAAGTGCCCTCATACTTGCCGATCTTCTGCAGCTTTTCCTGTGCCTTTACCTTTAGTGCCATAGTTCTTTAATTGATAATTGATAATTTGTAAATAAAAATTTAAATGTTTAATGTTTAATCTTTAATCTTTAATGTCTGACGTAAGTTTGCTGCCGCACGTGACAGAATTTCCTAGTGCACGTGAGAAATAGTTTTTCCTCGTGCGGGCGCTCCCTTCCTCATTCATTTTGACGATGCAAAGGTACGATATTTTCATTGCGGTTCACGAATGTTTATACTGAAAAAGTTGACGCCGTTGCAGCGTTGCACCGTTGCAGTTGTTTTTCGTCTACTTCATACCCTAAAAATACTTCTATATTTATATATAAATATAGAGATAATTTTCCACTCTCACACCACTCTGATTCCTAACTGCAACACTGCAACGCGCAACAGCGAGCGAGCTCCATAAAAAATGTGCAACAAGCTAACGCATTACACACAGGTGGATGTTCAGCCAGGTGGCATCAACATTCAGAACGTGGAGCATCTGTATCAGGCCGATATTCTGAAGCAGTTGGGCATAGAGCTGCAGGTGAAGCAGAAGGGGGAGGCTACTGTGCCAGTGAAAAGAGAGGGGAAACCAACGGTCTTCGTAAATCCGTCGGTTAGTGCTGATGAGGAGTGGCAGATTCACGACGAATTACACACACAACAACCAACAACATAGAGAAGCAAATGATGACTTCGCTAGAGATTGCAGAGGTTACTGGTAAGCAGCACAAGAATGTGATGCAGGCCATCCGAAAGATGGAGCCAGCGTGGAGGCGCGAGCCAAGCTGGTGCTGCGTTGGGAGTTCTTGGAGCGCGAACGACTGGCTAAGCAGCCACAGCAGTTGGCACTGCCCAGTCCGAAGGAGATCCTGGCGCTGGCAGATGACATCATCGGCAAGGGGTTGCGCATGCTGAACGAGCCAGCTGAGGATACGTTGACCGCTACTCAGGTGGCTAAGACGTTCAAAATGACAGGAGAGGGAACGCTCGACATGACAACGGCCCCTGTGTCATCTCGACTACGCTCGAGATGACAAAGAGAAGGCGATAATCATCAACTCTGGCTATCGATCGCCACAATTGAATAAGAAGATAGGTGGTGTGGCCGGAAGCAAATTCCTGTTAATAAAAAAGTGGCGAAAAGTTTGGAACTTCGTCACTTTTTTCATACCTTTGCAGGCAAATATCGAAAGAAAGTATGGACAAGACAAAGATAAACGAGACGCTGCGCAGGAATGTGGCGCTGCTGTCGAAGCAGACTGAGAAGGAGGTGGGCATGATGCCTGCCACGGTGGCACCGCTGCCATCGGTAGAGATGGTGAAACGCATAGTGGCGCTGGTAAAGAACATTATCTTCCCCGACTATTTTGAGAAGCGACAGCCCGACGAGGCTATACGCGCATACCATATAGGTGTGGCGATGGAGGAGTTGACCACGCTTCTGACTAAGCAGATAGCTCACGGACTGCAGTTCTGCGAGGACTGCGAGGCCAACAGCACCAAGGCGCAGGTGTATGGCATAGCCGAAGAGAAGGCGCTGCAGTTTATCGATGCTCTGCCCGAGATAAAGCGACTGCTGTATACTGACATACAGGCGATGTTTGACAACGACCCGGCTGCGCCCAACTTTGGCGAGGTGATATTCTGCTACCCATCGATGAACACGATGACGCACTATCGCATAGCCCACAAGTTGCACGAGCTGCAGGTGCCTGTAATACCGCGTATCATCACCGAGCAGGCTCACAGCAAGACGGGTATCGACATACACCCGGGTGCACAGATAGGCGAGTACTTTGCTATCGACCACGGCACGGGTGTGGTTATCGGCGAGACTACCATCATAGGCAATCACGTGACGCTGTATCAGGGTGTGACGCTGGGTGCCAAGAGTTTCAAGTATGACGAGCAGGGCAACATGCTGAACATACCACGTCACCCGATAATCGAGGACAACGTGACGGTATATTCAAACGCGTCGATACTGGGTCGTATCACCATCGGTCACGACTCTACCATCGGTGGTAACATCTGGCTTACGCACAGTGTGCCGCCTCACTCAAAGATACTGCAGAGTAAAGCAGTAGACGTAGCATTCGAAGACGGTGCAGGAATTTGATAATAAGGCCTACGGATTTTACGGATTATACAGATTATATCTCGCGGATAATTAAATTCGTAAAATCCGTATAATCCGTAGGCAAAACAATTACTCAGAAGCTTTTTTCTTTCCGAACTCGGGATCTATCTTGAGTAGAGCCGACACGATGTAGGTCATGGCGCAGCAGCCTACCACTATCAGGAAGAACGCCTGATAGCCTACCGACTCTTGCAGGGCGCCGGCAAACAGTCCGGGTATCATCATCGACAGAGCCATGAAGGCTGTGCACAGTGCGTAGTGGGCTGTCTTGTGCTCGCCCTGGCTATAATATATAAGGTATAGCATGTAGGCCGAGAAACCGAAACCGTAGCCGAACTGCTCGAGGAAGATACAGATGTTGATGACGAGCAGACTTGACGGCAGAGCGTAAGACAGGTAGACGTAGACCAGGTCGGGAATGGTGATGGCCATAACCATGGGCCACAGCCAGCGCTTAAGTCCGTCGCGACTGGCAGCGATACCGCCAAGGATGCCGCCCAGCGTGAGGCCGATGACACCCACGGTGCCCTGAACCATACCAAACTCTACATCGCTAAGACCCAGTCCGCCATTGCTGACCTTATCTACCAGGAACAGAGCCGAAACCTTGGCCAGCAGTCCCTCAGGCATGCGGTAGAACAGCATGAAGCAGATGCCCACCCATACTTGCGGTTTACGGAAGAAGGTGACCAGCGTCTGCCAGAACTCGTTGACGATGTCGGCAGCGGTCTTCTGCACGCGGTTCTGGTCCTCGGCGGGGTGGGGCAGTGCCCAACTGTGATACAGCCACAGGGCGATGAACAATCCGGCTATCAGATAGAACACCAGGCTCCAGGCGTAGGCTATGCTGCGTGTGAGCACCTGTAGCACTCCGGCCAAGCCCACTAGCAGTCCAGACGAAAAGATGGTGGCTATGCGGTAGAACGTGGAGCGTATGCCCACGAAGTAGGCCTGCTGGTGCTGCTCAAGTCCGAGCATATAAAAACCGTCGGCAGCTATGTCGTGGGTGGCGCTAGAGAAGGCCAGCAACCAGAAGAATGCCAGCGATCCCTGCAGCCATAGCGGTCCCGGGATGGTGAAGGCCACGCCAGCCAGTGCGGCGGCGATGAGTATCTGCATCATCAGTATCCACCAGCGCTTGGTGCGCAGCATATCTACAAACGGGCTCCACAGGGGTTTGATGACCCATGGCAGATAGAGCCACGAGGTGTAGAGCGTGATGTCGGTGTTTGACAGGCCGAGACGCTTGTAGATGATGACCGAAATGGTCATAACGGCTACGTAAGGCACGCCTTCGGCGAAGTAAAGTGTGGGCACCCAAGCCCAAGGGTTTCTATTGTTCATTAAAGATTCTTTTAGTCGGCGTTCCGCCTTTGTAAAAGCGGCATAGCCGAGCGAAACATTAAACATTAAACATTCTTGGCAAAGCCGAGCGAAATATTTTAATCGTAGAGGCGCTTGATTTCGGCTCCGCGATAGTAGAACAGCAGGATGTCGTCGTAAGGATGGCCCTGCTCGCCCATCACTGCGGCACCTATCTGGCACAGACCTACACCGTGGCCCCAGCCCTTGCCCTTAAGCACGAACTTGTCGCCATCCTTTTCTACATCGAATGCCGATGAGTAGAGATGGCTCTCGCTGAGGGCGCGACGTATCTCGAGTTCCTTACCGATGGTAAGTGTCTTCTTGGTGCCTACAATCTTAAGCTTCCAGATGCGGCCGCTCTTGCCTCGCTCTACGGGGATGAGGTCGGTGATGGTGCCGAAATCGTCCTTTAGCTTGCGGTTTACAAGTGCGGACAGCTCCTGCTGGGTGTAGCTCACCTCCCAGCGATAGAAGTCGGGCGTCTCCTGGTCGAAGTCGTTGAGCACCTGCGACAGGGTGTGCTTGTCGCTGGTGTTGCAGTATGGGTCGTGGAACGACACGAGGTAGGGCTTGGGAGTATCTTCCCAGCAGTACTGGAACTCCTCAGTCTCGCCTCCGCAACACTTCGAGAAGCGTGCGTCGCATATCTCGTCGCCATACATCAGCACCTGTCCGCGAGTCTGGCTGATAGCCTCCTCAACATGGGTGTTGTTGGCACGGGTGATGCCCTGATAGCGCTGGCAGTGGTCGTCGGCACAAACGTCGAAGATGGTGTGATCCTCGCGGTCGTACCAGCGGATAAACTCCTGGTCGCTCTTGGTGAACGAGAAGAAGTTGTCGCCTCCACTCTCGTGCTGCTTGCGCTTCTCCATCTGTGCCAGCAACCAAGAGCGAGATATTACGGCGTGGGCCTTGAGGAACTCAAGACTCGACGTAGAGCTCATCTCGCTGGAGATGACGCTGGTGAGGTACTTTTCTACAGGCAACTCGTTGATAGCTACTATCTTGTCGGCCTCGACCACGATGCGTAGGGTGCCCTCGAAGGTCTGAGTCTCCTTGCGCTCCCAGTGGAAGTTTACGCCGATGGTTACATCGTTGAGCGAGAACGAGGCGTCGTCGGCCTGAGGTGTGAACGTGAGGTTGCGGTACTGAGTGCCGCGCCACAGTATGCCGCCATCGCTGAACTCAACCACCTGGTCGCCAGTAATCACCTCGCCCTTGGCCATGTAAGGCTTGTTGAGGCTGAACGATATGCGCTCGCCGCTGACGATACCCACGGTGACGTTGGGCTCTTTCTTCATTGAACATTGACTATTGACCATTGAACTTTTGGTGGCCTGAAGACGGGCGATGACCTGCTGGAGGGCATCAGGCTGGAGTGACACCTCGTTGAGTATGCCCAGGGCAATCTCGGGGGTGATTCGCTCAAAGTCCTCCTTGCGCGGGGTAACGATGAATCCAGCCATGTCGAGTGCTCCCGGCGATATGATAAACTGCTCGTCGCCCTCCTTGTAATAGCAGTCGGGGCGGTGCTTCTGGCGTGGGAATACTACCGAGTAGTAGTCGGCTTCGTGTCGCCAGCTCACGATGTTGAGCATTGGCTCTGGCTCGCCCTCGGGCACTGGCAGTGCCTCGTACAGGCGGATGAACATCTGCTCGTCGGCATAGTCTGACTTGCTGTGGATGAGGAATGCGGGGCAGGGGTATTCCTCGATGAGCGATATGCTCTCCTCGTCGTTGAGACGGAACACTGGCTTAAGGTCGCGCGAGAGTCGACCCCACGACATCTGCAGTGGCAGTATGCCCGATGTGCCGCCCTGGAAGTGGGCGTGGTCGGGCGCTGAGGCACCGCACTTGGGTCCGTTGTAGAACACCATCATCTGCGGATACTCTGCCAACAACTTATGTATTTCGCCATACGACTTGCGGATGAGCTGTGGCTCGTGTTTTACCGAAGGTATGGTGAAGTGTATTGGCAATATGGGGAACGGGTTGACCAGCAGGTCGTACTGTCCGTCGATGCTCTTCTTGACCTGCTCCTTGGGGCGATTCTGCTCGCACAGGAAACAGGGGCGCTCGGCCAGTGTCTGCTTGTCGATCTTGGCTCCGGTCGATACTATGCGGGCGGGGTTCCACTGCACCTTCATGGTAGATGTGCCAACGGAGAGCTCGCGGGTCTTGACGTTGCGCAGGTCCTGATAGCGGCGGCGTGCATCGTCCCACTTCTCGAGCTGGCGGTTGAAGAATCGCAGTAGCGGCGAGTCGTTGAGCAGCTCCTGCTTGCCCTTAAGCATCTGCTGGCGGGCCAGAATCTCGAGCGAACGCAACTGGTCCTTGTACAGATTATTGGCATTAACCTTATCTATCGACAGGGCTGCATCGCTGTTTCCGCCCCAGCGGCGACAGAGATATAGCTCGGTGAAGATACGACCTATGCGGTAGTGGCGTGAGAAGATGAGTCCCAGAGCGTAGTCCTCGCCATACGAGGTGTTGGGGAATCCCACCTGGCGCAGCAGTGGTGTGAAGAATGCGCGCGGAGCACCCAGACCGTTTATGCGCAGGGCATTGTTAGGTCCGTTCTCGTCGGTCCACTCAGCGTGGTCGATGAGTCCTGGCGGCAGGGTGTTGAGGTCGAAGTCGCACATGCGATACGAACCTATCACCATGGCTGCATTCTGCTTGTAGAACGCGTCTACTATCTGTTGCAGAGTCTTGGGCGACGAATAGAGGTCGTCGCTATCCAGCTGTACGGCAAAGCGGCCGCAGCGGTCGTCGTTGATGGCAGTGTTCCAGCATCCGCCAATGCCCAGGTCGCGGCGCTCGGGGATGATGTGGATGAGTCGCTCGTCGTGGAATCCCTTGAGAAGTTCGGTGGTGCCATCGGTAGAGTGATTGTCGACCACGATGACATTGAACTTGAACTTACACTTCTGACTGAGTGCGCTGTTTACGGCGTCGCAGATGGTCTTTTCGCGGTTGAACACGGGGATTACCACCGATGCCTCAACATCAAATTCCTGCTCGTTGAAGTCGGGAGTGCGATAGAAGGACGGGTCGATCTTGGCGCCGATGGCAGCTAGGTGGGCTGTGGCGGCACGCTCCATCTCTATCTGTACCTCGCGGTTGCGCGGGTTCACATAGTCGAACTGTTTTTCTCCAGAGGCACGAGTGTCGGTCTCCTGCTCGGTGTAGAGCTTCTCGTTGATGTGGAAGATGCGGCCCTCGCGACTCAGGAACAGTCGGAGTGCATACACACCGGCAAACCGGTAATCAGTGTTCTGATGGGCAAAGGCACGCAGCAGTGAGGTCTTGACCAGGATGAGCGATCCCAGGTCGAAATCGTCGCGCACGCTACCTATCTGATAGTCGATGACGGGGTGGGGCTGGAGCTTGCCGTCGATAAGGTCGTAATGATCGGCATAGATCATCGCAGCATCCGAATCGGTGGCTATGCGCACCATGCGGTCGAGCGTACCCTGGCCCATCTGTATCTGTCGCGGACGTATCTGCAGCAGTGCGTATTCGGCCTTTGCCTCATTGGCTATCGCCGCCAGAGTCTGACTACTAGTAAGGTCTGAAACCACTATCTGCTGGCAGTCGCTTAGTGCATCGTCGCCCTCGCCAAGAGGGGTGTTTACCAGCAGACAGATATGTTGAATAGTCTTGCTGCCCTTGATTTGCGCCACTACATCGCGCGCTGTTTCGAGGTCATTGCAAGGCAAAAAACAGTCTATTTTTTCTCTCATTCTGTGAAATAATTGTTATATTGCAGGCAAAAGTAGCAATATTTTCCGAGAAAACCATATTATTCAAGAAATTTTTCTACCTTTGCAGGCAAAAAGTAAAGATGAGCGACGAAAAGAAGGTGTTATTAGGCATGCAACCCGCAGAATTGCAGCAAGTGGTGCAGGAGTTGGGCATGCCAAAGTTTACCGCCGCGCAGATAGCTAAGTGGCTATACCAGCAGCACGCAGCTAGCATCGACGAGATGACTAACATATCGAAGGCTAACCGCGAAAAGCTGGCTGCCGGATATCAGGTGGGCTGTATGGCTCCCCTAGATTGTCAGCGCTCGGTCGACGGTACCATAAAATACCTGTTCCCAGTGGCCAGCGGACACTTTGTTGAGACGGTCTACATACCCGATGGCGACCGTGCCACACTGTGTGTGTCGTGCCAGGTGGGATGCAAGATGAACTGCCTGTTCTGTCAGACCGGCAAGCAGGGTTACGAGGGTAGTCTGACTGCTGCCGACATACTGAACCAGATATACTCGCTGCCCGAGCGCGACACGCTGACCAACATAGTGTTTATGGGTCAGGGCGAGCCTATGGACAATCTCGACGCAGTGCTACGTGCTACCGAGGTGCTGACGTCAGAGTGGGGATACGCCTGGAGTCCGCGCCGCATCACCGTGTCGAGTGTGGGCGTGAAGAACAAGCTGAAGCGTTTCCTCGACGAGAGTGAGTGCCACGTGGCCATATCGATGCACTCACCACTGCCCGAGCAGCGCAAGATGCTGATGCCAGCCGAGAAGCAGATGTCGATAGTTGAAGTGGTAGAACTGCTGAAGCAGTACGACTTCAGTCATCAGCGCCGCTGCTCGTTTGAGTACATCTGCTTTGCCGGACTTAACGATACCACCATGCACGCCCGCGAGATAGTGAAACTGCTTAAGGGACTGGAGTGTCGCGTGAATCTGATACGATTCCACGAGATACCCGACGTGGATCTGCCCGGGGCCGACGAGAAGCGCATGGAGTCAATGCGCGACTATCTGACTGCCCACGGCGTGTTCACCACCATCCGTGCCAGTCGTGGTCAGGACATCTTTGCAGCCTGCGGTCTGCTATCAACCGCCAAGAAACAGTCAATAGTCAATAGTCAATAGTCAAATATATCTATGGATAAGAAAGTTCGCGTGGCTATCACGCATGGCGACACCAACGGCATCGGATACGAGGTAATACTCCGTGCATTCGAGGACCCTATGATGCTGGATATGTGTACACCTATTATATATGGTTCGCCCAAGACAGCTACATTCCATCGCAAGTCGATGGGGATAGAAACCCAGTTTACAATCATTAAGAGCGCTGAGGAGGCTCGCGACGGCAGAGTAAACTTGCTGGCCGCAATGGACGAGGAGGTGCCGGTAGAGTTTGGTAAGCCTACCGAGCAGAGCGACCGTGCAGCCAAGGCTGCTATGGCACGCGCCAAGGAGGATATGATGAAACAGCTTTACGATGTGCTGGTGCTGGGGCCTGTGGTGCCTAACCCTAATCCTAATCGCGACGAGAAGGCGCTGACCATTATGCTCAGCGATCGCGTGCGCATAGGCCTGCTTACAACTCATCTGCCCATCAAGGAGGTGGCTCAGGCCATCAGTGTAGAAAAAATAGTTGACAAGGGAAAGATATTCTTTAACAGTTTGAAGCGCGATTTCCGTGTGAATAATCCCCGTATCGCAGTGCTGTCGCTCAATCCACAGCCAGGTGCCGAGGAGGAGCAGATTATCGCACCTGCAATAGAGGAACTGGAGAAGCAGAATGTGCAGGCATTCGGTCCATATTATGCTGAGGATTTCTTTGCCGCCAATATGAACGAGGAGTTCGACGGTGTGCTGGCTATGTACGACGATCAGGGCATGCTGCCGTTCAATGCGCTGTCACCTGAGTTCGGAGTGAAGTTTAAGGCTGGTATCACTGCCATCTGCGTAACCACCGACCACGGACCATCGTTCGAAATAGCCGGTCAGGGTATAGCCGACCCGACATCGCTGCGACAGGCCATATACACTGCAGTGGATATGTATCGCCATCGCATTGACTACGACGAGCCTCTGGCTAATCCTCTGCCAAAACTGTATCACGAAAAGCGCGAGGATGGCGACAAGGCACGTTTTGCCATGCCTAGAGCTAAGGATATATTTAAGTAATCGCCAACACAACTGATGAATAAGAAATATCAGAACGGATTCTTTCTGTTTGGACTGGTGGTGCTGATAATTATGGCATCGCAACTAGACTTTCGCCAGGCATGGCAGGGCATACAGCACGCAGGCTATTGGTTTGTGGCTGTTATACTGCTGTGGGCATTCCTGTATATGATAAACACCACATCGTGGTATCTCATCATCGATACAATCGGCAACGAAGAAGGTGTGTGCCGCAAGTGTAAGGTGGGATTCTGGT
The DNA here is from genome assembly GCA_902761905.1 of uncultured Prevotellaceae bacterium. Classification (GTDB taxonomy): domain Bacteria; phylum Bacteroidota; class Bacteroidia; order Bacteroidales; family Bacteroidaceae; genus Prevotella. The sequence continues at coordinate 72,271 of CACWMK010000006.1, read as the reverse complement.
GGCTGTACAAGATAACGATATCCGCATTTTCGCTGAACTACGCCACACCAGGCGGACTGATGGGCGGCGAGCCGTATCGCATCATGTCGCTGTCACCCAAGATCGGCACCCAGCGTGCATCATCGTCGGTGATACTGTATGTGATGACTCACATCTACAGCCACTTCTGGTTCTGGCTGCTCAGCGTACCTCTTTATATTATTACGCAGAAGATGACTCCGCTTACCTACGTGCTGCTGCCGATAATAGCTGGCGTGGCGCTGGTGGCCATCTGGTTCTTCCTGCGTGGATATAAGCGAGGTATAGCCATGACGGGTATGAAGATACTGAGCCACTTTCCGATGGTGAAGAAGTGGGCACAGCCGTTTATCGAGAGCAACCGCGAAAAACTGGCCGAGGTTGACCAGCAGATAGCTGCACTGCACAATCAGAACCCTCGCACGTTTAAGGCTGCGGTGATACTGGAGTTGCTGTGCCGACTGGCATCTACATTCGAGATTTACTTTATACTGCTTGTGATAATGCCCGAGGTTACCATACCGCAGTGTATTCTGATATACGCATTCACCACACTGTTTGCCAATATGCTGTTCTTCATGCCGCTACAGCTAGGTGGTCGTGAGGGTGGATTCCTGATGAGTACCGAGGGACTGAGTATGACAGCCAATGCGGGTATCTTTGTGGCGCTGCTGGTACGTCTGCGCGAACTGATTTGGACCGCTATTGGACTGCTTTTAATCAAGTTGGACAAGAAAGTTAAGTAAATTCCGTTAAATTTGTGCCAAAATTGCAGATGTTTCAGAAAAAATATGTAATTTTGTCAGCTCAATGAAGACAAGTGAACTTCAAAACATCAAACAGCGGTACAACATCGTAGGCAATTGCGATGCATTGAACCACGTGCTCGACGTAGCCCTGCAGGTTGCGCCGACCGACCTCAGTGTACTCATCGTAGGTGAGAGTGGAGTGGGTAAGGAGATTATCCCACGAGTAATCCACGACAACTCGCCACGACGCCGCGAGAAGTACTTCGCTATCAACTGCGGTTCTATCCCCGAAGGTACTATCGACTCTGAGCTGTTCGGACACGTTAAGGGTTCGTATACCGGAGCCATCAACGATTCGCCTGGATATTTCGGCGTGGCCAACAAGGGTACGCTGTTTCTCGACGAGGTGGGCGAACTGCCACTGGCCACCCAGGCCAGACTGCTGCGTGTGCTTGAGACGGGCGAGTATATCCCCGTGGGCGGCACCGAGATTCGCAAGACCGATGTGCGCATAGTAGCCGCTACAAACGTGAATATACGTCAGGCCATCAGCGAGGGCCGGTTCCGCGAGGATCTGTACTATCGACTGAACTCTATACCCATCCAGATGCCACCTCTGCGCGAGCGCGGCGAGGATATAGTATTGCTGTTTCGCCTGTTTGCGCTGCAGATGGCCGAGAAATACAAGATGGACCGCGTGGTGCTCGACGAAGGCGCAAAGCAGTTGTTGCTGCACTACAAGTGGCCAGGCAACGTGCGACAGCTTAAGAACATCACCGAGCAGATAAGCATACTGTCGCCCGAGCGCACCATCACTGCCGAGGTGCTCAGCCAGTTTATTCCTCAGGATCAGGAGTCGACACAGCTCGCCACCATCCATCGTGAAGGCAATGGCGACCATAGTTTCGAGAACGAGCGCGAGATACTGTATAAGATACTGTTCGAGCTTCGTGGCAACGTGAACGACATGCGCCGCGAGGTGAGTGCACTCAAGAAACAGTTGGACGATGTGCAGAGCTCAAAGTCTACTACCGTAGAGCCTCTGCCTGCATCTACCACATATCCAACACCCATCACCCAACACCCAACCCCCGTAGCATCTGTCGAGGATGCTATCGCCGAGGAATACATAGAGCCTGCCCAGGAGCTTGAGAGTCTGAACCTTAACGACATGGGTAAGCAGATGCTTGAGAAGGCTCTTGAGCGCAATCATGGCAACCGCAAGAAAGCAGCCCAGGAGTTGGGTATTAGTGACAGAACCCTTTATCGCAGATTGAAACAATATGGCTTGGATCAGTAAATATATACGTTTTGCACTGGTAGCGGTTGTAATGGCCACCATCAGTGGATGTAAGGTAAGCTATTCATTCAATGGCGCCAGCATCAACTATGACGAGACCAAGACCATACAGATAGCCGAATTCCCTATACGTAGTAGCTATGTGTGGGGTCCGATGGGGCCGATGTTCAACAATCAGCTAAAGGACCAGTTTGCCAATCATACCAAGCTGGAGCAGGTGAAGCGTAATGGCGACCTGAAGCTGGAGGGTGAGATAGTACGCTACGAACAGCGCAACAAGGCTGTAAGCGCCGAGGGATATTCGGCAATGACCGAGCTTACGATGACGGTAAACGTAAGATTCACAAATAATAAGAGACACGAACAAGATTTCGAGCAGCAGTTCTCTGCATCACAGAGTTACGAGACTACCCAGTCGCTCAACAGCGTTCAGGAAGAACTTGTGACACAGATGGTGAAGGACCTCTGCGATCAGATATTCAACAAAGCCGTAGCCAACTGGTAAACCATCTATGGATAGAATAACGGAACTGATACAGCATCCTGAAAGGATGGACCGCGACACGCTCTACGAGTTGCGCTCGCTGTTGGCTCTATACCCTTATTTCCAGACGGCCCGACTGCTGATGCTGCAGAATCTGTATCTGCTGCACGATGCTACATTCGACGAGGAACTGCGCCGCGCTTCGGCTTATATCACCGATCGCCGTGTGCTGTTCAATATGATCGAAGGCAGACATTACGAGTATCGCCCGATGGCCAAGGTGGCAAAACCAGCGCCCAAAACCGAGTCGGCATCAGATCGCACCACTGCACTTATCGACAATTTTCTTGATCAGATACCCGAAGACTCAAAGCCGGATGCGCAGAAAACCAAGCGCAAACCTACGCCAGCCGATGCTGCTGTAGACTATGTGTCGTACCTGCTTGAGGTTGAACCGGATGGTGGTCAGGAGATGCCTGGCGAGATGCCAAAAATGTTCGGACAAGACCTCATAGATTCGTTCATAAATGATGACAAAGGTAAGTTCCAGTTGAACGATACTCCAGAGTATCGTCCTGAGCCCCAACCTGAGCCCGAAAATAACGAAATTGAGGTTGGAAATGAGTTTTTTACCGAAACTTTGGCACGAATTTATATAAAACAAGGCAGATATTCGAAAGCATTAGAAATTATTAGGCGATTAAGTTTGGAAAATCCGAAAAAAAATGCTTACTTTGCAGATCAGATACGTTTCTTAGAGAAATTGATAGTAAATAGTAACAAAAAAAATAAATAAAAAAATGTACATCTTATTTGTAATTCTTATCGTGATTGCAGCACTGCTTATGATTGGCATTGTGCTCATCCAGGAGTCAAAGGGAGGCGGTCTGGCTTCTCAGTTCTCAGGTTATAACCAGATTGGCGGTGTTCGCAAGACTACCGACTTCATCGAGAAGGCCACTTGGTTCCTCGCTGGTTTCATGGTATTGGTTAGCGTATGCTGCGCTTATGTAGCTCCACAGGCTGGTAACGAGAGCTCTGTAATGGAGAACTACCAGGCTCCTGCCACCAATCCTAACAATCTGCCTGGCTTCGGTGCTAGTCAGCAGAAGGATGCTGCTGCTCCTGCCGCAGCTCCTGCAACAGAGGCTCCTGCAGCACCTGCAGAGAAGAAGTAAAACAAGCTTCTGAACTGGAAAGGAAATAATAATTCCCCGTCCCTTTATCCTTGGGGCGGGGATTGTTATATACAAGTAATGTAGAAATGCTACGTGATGGAAAGAAATAAGGAGATATACAAGGTTACGATGGTGGGAGGAGCAGTCAACGTGATACTGCTGCTCTTTAAGTTCGTGGCCGGTATAGTGGGGCATAGTGCCGCTATGGTGGCCGATGCTGTGCACTCGCTGTCTGACTTTGTTACTGACATCATCGTGCTGGTGTTTGTGCACATCAGCGGCAAACCCAAGGATAAGTCGCATGACTATGGTCACGGCAAGTACGAAACGCTGGCAATGACCATTATCGGTGTGGCACTGCTGATAGTGGCTGTGGGTATCGTATACAGTGGACTGACCAAGATTATTGCCTGGGCACAGGGCGAGGAACTTGAGGCTCCCGGACTGTTGGCTCTGTGGGCAGCACTCCTGTCGATAGTGCTTAAGGAGGCTGTGTATCATTACTCGATGATTAAGGCACGCAAGCTAAACTCTCAGGCTGTTGAGGCTAATGCATGGCATCATCGTAGCGATGCGTTGTCGTCAATTGGCACCGCAATCGGTATCGGCGGAGCAATATTCCTGGGACAGCGCTGGACTGTGCTCGACCCTGTGGCATCAATCATTGTTGGTATGTTTATCATAAAGGTGTCGGTAGATTTGCTGCGAAACGGTATTGGCGACCTGATGGAGCAGTCGCTGCCCGATGCTGTAGAGGACGAGATACTGCAGTTGGCGGCATCAGTGCCTGGGGTGGATAATCCTCACGACCTGCGCACACGCCGACTGGGCAACCACTATGCGATAGAGTTGCACATACTGATGGATGGGAACATTACGCTATGCGAGGCACATGATAAGGCTTCGGAGGTAGAGGATGTGCTACGGCAACACTACGGTCCCGAAACCCATATCGCAGTACACGTAGAACCAAAATAATAAATCCCCGCCAATTGGCGAGGATTTATTATTTTTATTTGATGTTGAGAACTATAATCGATTTGGCTGGTATCTTAACCGAAAGGACGTTCTTCTTAAGTTTTGCGTCCTTGTACTCCTTGGGAGCAACTACGTTAGGATTATTGAAGTCGTTGAAGTCGGCAACATTCTTTGATGTAAGAATACGACCGCTGACGGTCTTTGCATTGTAGCCCTCGAGGTTGAAATCAACTGTCTGAGCCTTATCCAGACTTACGTTGGTAAGAGCCAGAACGATGCCGCCATCGGTAGTCTTTGCTGCAGATGCAGAGAGCAGTGGGCAAGGACGTGTGGTGTTGTCGGCAGTTTTCTGCTTCTCCTTGAAGTACTCTTTGCTGCACTGGATGGTCTCGCTCTCAAGGTCAACTGGCAGATAGGTAGCCTCCTGGAATGGAGTGTACATCTGGAATACCCAGTAGGTTGGTGTGAGTACCATGTGGCCTGTGCCCTCCTGATCGGTCAGAATCATCGACTGCAGTACGTTAACCACCTGAGCGATGTTAGCCATCTTTACGCGGTCGGTATACTTGTGGAATACGTTGAGGCTGAGTGCTGCTACGAATGCGTCGCGCAGGGCGTTCTGCTGATACAGGTGACCAGGGATAGTACCGGGCTCCTCGTCCCACCATGTGCCCCACTCATCAACGAGCAGACCGATGCGGTTCTTTGGATCTTTCTCGTCCATGATGGCCTTGTGCTTCTTGATTACCTCCTCAATCTCCAGACACTTGCCCAGAGCCCAGTAGTACTGGTCGGTATCAAACTTGGTAGCCGAACCCTTAGGACCGTTCCAGCCTGTGCAGGTGTAGTAGTGCAGAGAGATACCCTGCATACGGTTACCAATCTTGTCCATGCACACCTTGGTCCAGTCGTAGTCGTAGTCGCTGGCACCTGATGCAATGCGATACAGATGATTCTCGCCCTGATCGCGCAGGTAGGTGTTGAACTTACGGAACTCGTCAGAGTAGTACTGTGGCGTCATGTTACCACCGCAGCCCCAAGCCTCGTTTCCGATACCGAAGTACTTAACCTTCCAAGCCTTGTCGCGGCCATTCTGACGACGCAGACGGGCCATTGGTGTATCACCATCGCTGGTCATATACTCAACCCACTGAGCCATCTCCTTAACTGTACCCGAACCTACGTTACCGCTGATGTATGGCTCGCAGTCAAGCATCTCGCAGAGATTCAGGAACTCGTGGGTACCGAATGAGTTGTCCTCGATGGTACCACCCCAGTTGTTGTTGCGCAGTGATGGGCGCTGCGACTTTGGACCGATACCGTCCATCCAGTGATAATCGTCGGCAAAGCAGCCGCCTGGCCAGCGCAGTACGGGAATCTTCAGGGCCTTGAGTGCCTCGAACACATCCTTACGATAGCCGTTGATGTTAGGAATCTGAGAATTCTCACCAACCCAGAGACCGCCGTAGATACATGATCCAAGGTGCTCAGAGAACTGACCATAAATCTCCTTGTTGATCTTGGCACCAGCCTGGTTGGCATGAACCGTAGCTTTCACATTATCAGCGGCATTTGCCGTGATGGCAAATGCTGCTGCGATAGTTGCTATAAATACTTTCTTCATATCCACATTACTTATTATCTACAGCAGCCTGCTCGATTGGGAGACAGCGCTTGTAGTTTTCGATATACTTCTCGAAACCAGCTACATCCTCGGCTGTTGGAGCGATAGATACGCCAGTGTTGCCAGCAAATACTACATCCTCCAGATAGTCGGCCAGATTCTTTCCGTTATTATTAATAAGGTAACCAGCCAGCAGAGCAATACCCCATGCACCACCTTCGCCTGCAGTCTCCATCACAGAGATAGGAGAGTTGAGGGCGGCAGCCAGCATGCGCTGACCTACACCGGCAGTCTTGAAGTAACCGCCATGACCAGTGATGCGGTCAACCTTGATCTTCTCTTCCTTCAGCAGGATGTCATTACCAATCTTCAGCACACCGATAGCGCCATACAGGTGGGCACGCATAAAGTTGGCCAGGTTGAACTTGTCGCCAGCAGAGCGAACGAACATTGGACGACCCTCGGCCAGACCTGTAACAGGTTCGCCTGATACATAGTTGTATGCCATCAGTCCACCGCAGTCGGTATCACCCTTAAGTGCTTCGTTGAACAGCTTGCCGTAGAGTTCGTTCATATCTACAGGCACACCAAGCAACTGCTGATACTCCTTGAACAGACCTACCCAGGCGTTGATGTCGCTGGTGCAGTTGTTGCAGTGAACCATAGCTACCAGTGAGCCGTCAGGTGTAGTAACCATATCGATCATCTCGTAAGGCTTGCTCAGTTCTTTCTCCAGTACAATCATTGAGAACGAAGATGTACCGGCAGATACGTTACCAGTACGCTGCTTAACAGCGTTGGTGGCAACCATGCCTGTACCTGCATCGCCCTCAGGAGGACATACTGGGATACCAGCCTTCAGGTGGCCTGATACGTCGAGCTTCTTAGCACCCTCGGGAGTAAGGAAACCAGCATTCTCGCCTGCGTTCAGACTCTTTGGCAGAATATCGAGCAGCTTCCAAGAGAATCCCTTTGGAGCGATGAGCTCGTCGAACTTCTTAACCATTGTGGCATCGTAAGTCTTGGTATTAGGATCAACAGGAATCATACCTGATGCATCGCCAACACCCAGTACAAACTGACCTGTTACCTGCCAGTGTACATAACCTGCCAGGGTGGTGAGGTACTTGATGTTGCTTACGTGCTCCTCGTTGTCAAGGATGCACTGATACAAGTGCGAGATTGACCAACGCAGGGGGATGTTGTAGTTGAAGAGCTTTGAAAGCTCTGCAGCTGCCTTGCCTGTGTTAGTGTTACGCCATGTGCGGAATGGAACCAGGATCTCCTGCTTCTCGTTGAATGCCATATAGCCGTGCATCATAGCACTGAATCCGATGGCTGCCAGCGATTCGATCTCGCAGTCGTACTGCTTCTGAACATCCTTGCGGAGCTCGGCATAGCAGTCCTGCAGACCATACCAAACAGCCTCGGTAGAGTAGGTCCACAGACCGTCTACCAACTGATTCTCCCACTCGTGTGAGCCCTGTGCAATAGGCTTATTGTCCTCGTCGATGAGGACAGCCTTGATTCTTGTAGAACCGAATTCGATTCCCAAAATGGCCTTTCCGGCCTCAATAACTTGTTTTGCTGTCATAATATTGTATTAGTTAGGAATATTATCTTTGTGGTAATCGTTCTTTTGCTTTAAGATACGATTTATATGAGGTAAATCCACTTGCCTCTGCAGCACTTTCGTCCGTAGAATTAGGATGTTGTGCTTTATATCGCTCGAAATAGTTGAGACGCAAACCGTTAACATAGTCGGAGAAACCGCCAAAACGTTCAGTAAGCACCTTTGACACATATCTGCGACTGAAGTTGCAACGTTCTACAACCTGTTCCAGTTTGAGATGTGAATCAAGATAAGCTGCTTCTGTATTTACAAACTGCTCGATTTCTGTAGCTATTCTGTTGCTACGTTCCTCTGCCAGTTCATCGTTTTCGTAGGGGACTGCCTCTGCATCCTCTTCATCAATTTCGGTAAGAATAGCTGCACGGCGCCATACTGGCATCACGTTCAACAGTAGGACTATATTGAAAATGGCCAATGGAATACAAACAAATGCCATGACTGTTTGTGAATCGGTGATGAAAGCTGGCCATAAAAATGGGGTGAGTATGACAGGCATTACCCACATGCGGTGGGCATATTCTGTAGGAAAGTCGTCTGGGTTTGAATAGTTCAATTCGCGGGCCATTTTTATCCACTTCATAACTTGCCACATAGCAACAATGCAATAAACCATCATGATGATGCTTACCACTAGCACTACAATGTTCCATGACCTTACAAATTCAGGACTAAGCAACCCTGACGGCCACCAGGCATTGGCAATAAGCGGTGCCATAGCCAGAAAGGTGATAATAGACGCAATAAGATTGGCTCTTTTCCACACTTCCCATTGTTTTACTGTGCCAAAGAAACAGAAAATCAATGCTCCGCAGTAAAAATAATAGGTACATGGGAAGTATGATTTCATCAGAATCCACGCAGCCTCATTCTGTGGATTTAATACATATGGCAACAGAACAGTGCCACAAAGATAAATCATTACCTGCATTTTGCGGTCAGGCCAAATGTAGGCTCTGCGTTCCTTGGGTGTACCACAGTTGTGTACGCCTCTTACTACAGAAAATACCCAGCAGGTAACTATATATGCGGCTGCTGTCAATCCATACCAGTAATAAATGTCTGTTTGTACCATATTCGACGGCAAAGATACAATTTTTTTTTGATTAATGGGCTATATTTACTATTTTTTACCTATCTTTGCAAACAAATATTTGGTTGATGATGAAACAAGTGAGAATTTCGTCTATACTGCTTTGGGGATTGAGTGCGATGCTGTTTGTGTCGTGCCAAGGACAGCAAGTCGGATTCTATAATATCTTGATATTGTTTCTAGTTATTCTTGTGTTTTGTGTTTTCATATTCTTCCATTATCGATCGTCTGTGCGCCTGAAAAAGGCTTACCGTGAACTTGAGATAGCCAACAATCGTGCACAGGAATTGTCGCGTATGAAGAGTGATTTCATTCAGCAGATTTCTCACGAGATTCGTACACCGCTCAATATCCTCTCTGGTTTCACTCAGGTGCTGACAATGCCAGATGCAAAGTTTGACAACGCTACTCTTTTGGAAATCAAAAGCAAGATAACGGAAAATACAGATCGTATTACAAGCCTTGTAAACAAAATGCTTGAGTTGTCGGAAGCTAGGAATCAGACTGTTATTGAGCGTGGAGACCATGTTATGGCTGTTCAGATTGCTACCGAGGCGATTAATGCTTCTGGGATAGATCATACTAGCCATCTTACCTTCGATATGTTGATTTCGCCTGATGCTGAGCAAATAAGAATTCAAACCAATCTTGCTGCGGCTGTTCGTGCTTTGTCGTTAATACTCGACAATGCCCGAAAGTTTACAGTTCCCCCTGGTGGACGTATTCTTAATTCTTCTTCTGATCAATTGCAGAAGGTAGTACTTAGAGTATCTGTTTTTTCTGGGCGCTTGTTCTTCTCCGTTGAGGATACAGGTATTGGCATCCCGCACAAGGAAGCAGAGCGTATATTCGACGAATTTGTTCAGTTGGATGAGTATTATGATGGTACTGGCATAGGTCTTACTGTAGCTCGCTCATTGGCGCGTCGTATAGGTGGCGACATCAAGGTTGATACGGCATATATCGGTGGATCACGTTTTGTAATGACATTACCAGTTAAATAAAAATTAGGAGCACCCATAGAGTGCTCCTAATCATATTTATAATTTGCAGTTTTGCTTATCGCAGCGCCTTATTCAGCATATAGTACACTTCGTTGTTGCGGAGTGTCTGCTTGAAGTCGGCGATGTTAGTCTGCTTGTTGATGCGAACATACTCGATGCCAATCATCTCAGCAAAATCCTCCCAGTACTCCTCGTTGATGTCGTAAGAGAAAGCGCTGTGGTGTGTACCACCTGCCAAAATCCAGGCTGCTGCACCAATCTCGAATGTAGGCTGTGGAACCCACAGAGCTGAAGCTACAGGGAGCTTTGGCATTGGCTGAGGCTCGATGCACTCAACCTCCTGGCTGATAAGACGGAAACGGTTGCCAAGGTCAACAACTGTAGCCTTGATACCTGCACCTGTCTTAGATGTGAATACCAGACGGGCTGTCTGCTGCTTGCGGATACCGATGCCGAGGAAGTGTACCTCGAGCTTTGGCTTGTCGGTAGCGATGAGCGGACAAACTTCGAGCATGTGGCTCTGCAGGCAAGAACTCTTGTCGCCAGCGAAGTTCAGGGTGTAGTCCTCAAGGAATGAGCATCCTGTAGGCATGCCCTGCTGGATTACCCACAGTGTGCGATACAGACAGGCAGTCTTCCAGTCGCCCTCGGCGCCGAAACCATAGCCTTCCTGCATCAGGCGCTGTGAAGCCAGACCAGGAATCTGGTCAAAACCGCAGAAGTTTGGATCATCTATGTTGGCATCACCCAGATCGTCGAAGTTGGTTGTAAAGGCTGTAGCGCCCTCATCCTTCAGCACGCGGCGCAGGGCAATCTCAGCCTTGGCTGCGTTCTTAACCTTCTCCCAGTAAACCTGCTCGCCACTCTCGTCAATCTTGATGGTGTAGAGCTTCTTGTACTCCTCAACCAGGGCATCAGCCTCGGCATCTGTTACCTTCTTGAAGTATTCCATCAGCGAACTTACTGGGTAGTAGTCTACATGGTAGCCTAAACGCTGCTCAAATTCTACGCGGTCGCCATCTGTTACGGCAACGTTGTTCATGTTCATACCAAACATCAGACAACGTACGTTGTGAGCATCAGCTACACCAGCAGCTACACGAGCCCAAACGGCAATCTGCTTCTGAGCCTTCTCGTCCTTCCAATATCCGCAAACTACCTTGCGTGCGATACGCATACGAGTGCAGATGTGTCCGAACTCGATATCGCCGTGAGCACTCTGGTTCAGATTCATGAAGTCCATGTCTATCTCGCTCCAGGGAATCTCGGCATTGTACTGTGTGTGGAAGTGGAGCAGAGGCTTCTGCAACTGCTGCAGACCCTTGATCCACATCTTAGCAGGTGAGAATGTATGCATCCAGGTGATGATACCTACGCACTTCGTGTCGTTGTTGGCTGCCAGCATAATCTGCTCTACTTCCTTAGAGCTGTTGGCTGTACCTTTATATACAATTTTGACGGGGATGTTGCCAGAGGCATTCAAACCCTCAACCATCTCCTTTGAGTGTCCATCAACTGCAACTACAGCGTCGCCTCCGTACAGAAGCTGTGCGCCAGTTACCCACCAAATTTCAAAATTTTCGAAAGCTTTCATATTCGTTAGTGTTATTAGTTAATAATTAATAATTCTTTTTATTTTAATGTTTCTGTCCCTTCTGGCCGTAGTAGGCGTTAGGTCCGTGCTTGCGCATGTAGTGCTTCTCGATGAGCAGTGGATTCATTGTGAGTTTTGGGTTAACCGAGAAGGCTACGAAAGCCATTTTGGCACACTGCTCCATAACCTTAGCATTGTACACTGCATTGTCGGGTGACGTTCCCCATGAGAATGGACCATGGTTCTTAACCAGCACGGCAGGAGTGTGGTCAGGATTGATCTTACGGATGTTCAGAATCTCATCCACAATCACATTACCTGTCTCCAACTCATACTGACCCTTTACCTCCTCCTCAGTCATGTCGCGTGTGCAAGGAATGTCCTTGTAGAAGTAGTCGGCGTGAGTAGTGCCGATGTTAGGGATGTCACGACCTGCCTGAGCAAAAGCTGTGGCATAGGTAGAGTGGGTGTGAACCACGCCCTGAATATTTGGGAAAGCCTTATATAATACAAGGTGTGTAGGAGTATCTGATGATGGGTTAAGCTCACCATCTACCACTTCGCCTGTCTCCAGGTCAACTACTACCATATCGCTGGCCTTCATCACATCGTAATCTACACCAGAGGGCTTGATTACCACCAGTCCCTTCTCGCGGTCGATACCAGATACATTGCCCCATGTAAAGATTACTAGGTTCTGCTTCACAAGGTCTAGATTGGCCTTGAATACTTTTTCTTTCAGTTCTTCTAACATTGTTCTTACAATTTAAAATTTGAATCTTCGGTATACGCTCTCTTGTTGAAACGGTAGAGGTATGCACCGCGTTTCGAACTCTTCTTGTCGATGAGGTCGGTCTTCTGGATAAAGTCCATATCCTTTACGCGCTTACGGAAGTTGCGCTTGTCAAGTTCTACACCATACACAGCCTCGTAGAGAGTCTGCAGTTGGGTGAGAGTGAACAGACTTGGCAGCAGGTTGAAACCTACTGGCTCGTTCGACATCTTGACCTGAATCAGTTTGCGAGCCTTTGTTACCATCTCATTATGGTCAGAGTAGAGTTCAGGAATCTCCTCAATATCAATCCATTCTGCACCATGCGACTTACGCAGTTTCTCGTCGTAGTCGCTGGCGTTGATAAGGGCATAGTATGCTATTGATACCACACGCTCGCCTGGATCGCGGTCCACCTTACCAAATGCACCAATCTGACTCATATAAATATTGCGCAGACCTGTCAGTTCATACAATGTGCGTGATGCTGCTTCATCTACACTTTCGGTGGCGGCAACGAAGCCTCCGTAGAGGCTCCATTGACCACGTCCTGGATCCATCTGGCGACGGCCTACAAGAATCTTCAGCTTCTTCTCGTCGAATCCGAAGATGATGCAGTCTACCGACAGCCAGACTTTGGAATGTTCGTTATAATATGTCATTTTGTAATTGCTATTTTACCAGAAGTATGCATAGAATGATGCGCAGAGACCGATAACAATGAGAGTACCGATGATATCGAATGCCCCCCAACTCTCCTTGATTGATTGCTTGAAGTCGGATGAGAACGTGATGGCATCAATTTGCTCTTTCGATGGTGCAGGTGTAAAGAAGCTTACAGCCACCATCAGCAGGATGATGAATAGCAGTAGCCAGCACTCGAAGATGAGCCAGTTGGTCTGCCAGAACCATGTGGTAGCATCCCAGAAAGCACCATCCATGGTTGCCTTACCCGATTCGGTGACTACATTGGTAATCAGGCGAACCATACCAATGAGGAAGCCGCCAATCAATCCCCACTCACCAGCCTTTGGCGTAATCTTCTTTGAGAAGATACCCAGTGTAAATACAGCCACCATAGCAGGAGCAATGAGCGACTGGATGTCCTGCAGATATGAGTAGAGATTGCCCATGTTCATCATAATAGGCATCCAAGCCAGACCCAGCAGTACGACAACAACAGTAGCACAGCGGCCTACAAATACGTAGTGGGTCTCGCTCATACCCTTCTTCATTGGCTTGTAAAAGTCCTCGGTAAAGAGAGTGGCGCAGCTGTTGAAGAAGGCAGCAAGCGAAGCTACCAGTGCGCATACGAAACCAATAGTCACGATACCTTTGATTCCTGCAGGCAGGATGTTCTTCACCATCATGGCGAATGCTCCGTCGGTAGATTCGTGGTTAGTGATGTCCATCTCGATACCGCTACCGGTCTTCAGTGAGAGGGCATAGGCAATCATACCAGGAATCAAGAACATGAAGCAAGGCAGAATCTTAAAGAAACCGGCAGCGATAGTACCGCGGCGGGCACGCTTCATCACCTCCTTGTTATCCTCGCCAGGCACCTGACCAAGTACACGCTGAACAATATGCTGGTCGGTACACCAGTACCAGAAACCAATGATTGAGGCTCCAAGGAATACTACATAGCCAGGGAACTGGGGATACATTGGGTCGGCTGGATCGGGGTGGAACATGTGAGTGGTTCCGAAACCGTCGTGAGCAGCGTTACAAACCTTCATCATCTCACTCCAACCAGCAGTGATGCTACCGTCGCCCAGCATGTTTAAACCAAGGAACAGTACCAGGAATGAACCAACAATAAGGATTGGGGTCTGGATAGTTGAGAGGGTCATCACACCCTTCATACCACCGAACACGGTGAACACAGCTGTGATGGCAATCAGACCAATTGCACCATACCAGAAAGGTATGCCCAGTAAGAACTTGAAGAAGATACCACCAGTGAAGGCTGTTACTGATACCTTGGTGAGAACGTATGCCACCAAGGTGATGATGCTGAGCCACGAGCCTGTGCGCTGGGTGTAGCGAAACTTCAGAAAGTCGGGCATAGTGATAATCTTACCCATCTTGTTGATGAGAAGCTGATAGAAAGGTACAAACAGCCAACCGAGGATCAGAATCATCCAGCCCTGCATCTCCCAGTGAGCCATACCAACACCATCCTTAGCACCTGTACCAGCCAGACCTACCAAGTGCTCTGAACCGATGTTAGCGGCAAAGATTGCCATACCAATTACATACCATGGCTCACCCTTACCAAAAAGGTAAGCCGACGAATCTTCGCCCTGCTGGGCTTTCTTGTCTTTCCAAATGGCATACCATACAGCTGCCACCACTCCAAATAGGCCGATGATGAGTACTACCCAATCAAGCCAGATGAATTCATGTGAACTCCAATTCATGGATAATAATAATTTGATATTAGTTAATAATTAGTATATTTTCCTTATTTTATTGAGAACTTGTAAGCTGCGTGGCTATAGTACTTCTCACCTGGATTCAGCACTGGCTGTACCCACTCTGGGTGGTTAGGTGAGTCGGGATACTTCTGGCTCTCCAGACATACGCTTACGTGCTTGGGGTAGGTGATGCCACCCTTGCGGGCGATGTCCTTGTCGGCACCTACACCTTGGAAGTTACCGCTGTAAACCTGTACACCAGGCTCGTTGGTAAACATCTCCATCAGGATACCTGTCTTTGGGCTGTACAGGCTGGCGCATACCTGAGTATCGTCGCCTTTGCCGTCCTTATATGTGTTCAGGCAGAAGTTGTGATCATAACCTGTAGCGTTCTGAATCTGGTCGAAGTCGCTCTTGATACTGTCACCCAGGGCATGTGGTGTACGGAAATCCATAGGAGTTCCCTCAACTGACTTGATTTCGCCTGTTGGGATATACAGCTTGTCACTTGGAGTAAACTTGTCGGCATTAACATACAGTACCATGTCGTAAGCTGGCTGTGTAAAGTCGCCGCTCAGGTTGTAGTAGTTGTGATTGGTCTGATTGATGATAGTAGGCTTGTCCGTTTCTGCCTCCCATGTCATATCCAGCACATTGTCTGATGTGAGCTTGTATGTGGTAACTGCCATTACCTTTCCGGGGAATCCGTTCTCGCCGTCGGCAGCTACGATAGTAAGTTTCAGGATAGAGTCGCCTATCTGCTCTGCATCGTAAACCTGATGCATCCAACCGGTGTTGCCACCTCCGTGCAGAGAGTTAGGACCGTCGTTTGTTCTCAGTTGTACGGTGTCGCCGTTAAGCATAAACTGTCCGTTCTTGATGCGGTTAGCATAGCGGCCTACGCTTGAACCGTAATCACTTGGAGTGTTGATGGTGTCGGCATACTGGGCGATGTTGTCAAATCCCAGTACAACGTCGGTTGGCTTGCCATCCTTGTCGGGCACTACCAGTGATACGATACGTCCACCATAGTTGGTGATGCATACCTCCATACCGTTCTGGTTCTTCAGTGTGTAAAGCTTAACTGGCTTCGACTGAATAGTGGTGTCGAATTTAGCTGGGTCAAGGCCAGATACGGTAAGTTGACTAGCCTGCTGGCCACCTGCACACGAGAGCATCAGTGCTGCTGCACCAACTCCCATCAATGTTGCTTTCAATGCTTTCATTTTTGTAACGTTTTAAGTTATTATTGTTGTATATTCGTTATTTGGGTGTAAAATTACAATTATAATCTGAATTGACAAACAAAAAATGACAAAAAAAGATGAGTAAGGTGTGCTATTTACACCTTACTCACTATATTTAACCTTTATAAACACAAATTATCGTGTTTTTGTTGGTTCGGAGTTAGCAAATCTTACGTGAACCGTCGCCGATTACTACATCGTATACCTTAGGCTCGTGTCCATATTTCGCGTTGAATTTTGCCTTAGCATCGTTGATGAACTTCTTGTACAGATCGTTGCGAACCAGGTTAATGGTGCAGCCACCGAATCCACCGCCCATGATGCGGCTACCGGTAACACCATTCTCCTTGGCCAGATCGTTCAGGTAGTCCAGCTCCTCGCACGATACCTCGTAGTCCTTCGACAGTCCTTCGTGGGTCTGGTACATCAGCTCGCCCACCTTCTCGTAATCGCCTTCGTTCAGAGCATCGCACACTGCCAGCACGCGATCCTTCTCGCCGAGCACGAACTTAGCGCGCTTGTAGTCCTCTTCGCCCACTTCGGCACGTACCTCGTCCAACTGCTCCCATGTGCAGTCGCGCAGGGTCTCATACTTACCCTCTGGGTGTTTGGCCTGGATATGCTTTACAACATTCTCGCAGCTGTTGCGGCGATCGTTGTAGGGCGAACCTGCCAACTGGTGCTTAACTACAGAGTCGAGCAATACCAGACGATAGCCATCGGGTTTGAATGGGAAGTACTCAAACTCGCGAGAGCGGCAGTCCAGACGCATTAGGCAGCCTGCCTTGCCGAATACAGAGGCAAACTGGTCCATGATACCGCAGTTTACACCGCAGTAGTTGTGCTCTGTAGCCTGTCCGGCCAGTGCCATATCCCACTGCGAAACCTTGTTGTCGCCAAAGATGTCGTTCAGACCACAAGCAAAGCAGCTCTCCATAGCGGCCGATGAAGACATACCGGCTCCGAGGGGTACATCGCCTGCAAAAGCGATATTGAAGCCTTTTACAGGTACGCCCAGCTTCTTCATCTCAAGTGCTATACCATAGATATAGCGTGCCCACGAGGCCTTAGGACCTGCAGGGTCAGAGAGCTTAAAGTCTACACGATCCTTCAAGTCGATGGCATATGCCATTACTGTATCTTCGGTACCATTGGCACGCATCTCGGCCATAATGCCCTTGTCAACTGCTCCTGGGAACACAAAACCACCATTGTAGTCGGTGTGCTCACCTATCAGGTTAATACGTCCGGGAGATGCATATACGTTACCTGTCTTTCCATCAAAGTGCTTGATGAAGCGGCTTCTTACAAATTCGATGTCCATAAGCTTAATGTTTTAATGTTTAATATTTAATCTACTTTAATGTCGGTGTTCACGTTCTTGCATCCTACGAGTGCATAGAACAGGATATAAGCCAACATTGCGATTACCAGCCAATAGCTATTTATAATGCCAATGTTTGGGTTGTTTGCTAACGCCTCTTGAATAAGTGGCATTATACCACCACCAACTACCATGGTCATAAAGATACCAGAGGCAGCCTCGGTGTACTTGCCCAGCCCCTCAACTGAAAGGTTGAAGATACCTCCCCACATGATTGATGTGCAGAGACCACAGAGGAAAATAATAAATGCACTGACTGGAACAGAAGGTGTATTTACACCATTGACAATTTGAGTTGGCGTTTTTTCAAACTCAGCATAAATTTGCTTTTTGTAGGGCTCCAATAAGACAGAATCCTTTGACTCAATAAATTTGATAATTGTAGCTTCAGGAACTGCTACATTCTCATTTGAGAGTAATTCTGTAGTTTTCTCAATTGGGTCATATAAGAACTTTGGAACTTCTACAGTATTAGTTTTTGGAATGAATATTGCTAATACAAGCAAAAGAATGGCGATAGATGATACTGACATTAATTGAATACGAGTTGATACCTTGCCCGAAAGTGCACTTGAACTTGCTCGGCCAATCATCATAAGTAACCAATATATGGCAGCAAAAGAGCCTCCTAAAGCTGCTATACCACCAGTAAAGTTTGTTACGTAAAAGTTCAGCTCCATAGGGATACCAATCTCGATACCTACATAGAAGAAGATGGCTACTACGCCCAGCAGACAGTGGCGGAATGCCAATGGGCTGCGCTCGTACTTAGGTGCCACCTTGCCAAGTGTAGGCTCGGGGATTGCAACACGGCTGATGATAACGAACGAGATGGCGAATACGGCCATACCGATGAACAACAATGGAGCCACATCACCCATTTGCGTGTGCTTAGTTACTTCTCCAACTAAAATACCAGCCAACAGTGGGGTAAGTGTTCCAGTGAGTGAGTTCAGTGTGCCGCCAACCTGAATCAGCTGGTTACCCTTGTTGCCACCACCACCAAGGAGGTTAAGCATTGGGTTAACTACGGTGTTGAGCATACATACGCAGAAACCGCAGATGAATGCACCCAGCAGATAGATAACGAGGTTCAGAGCTACAGGTATGCTGTCGTATGTAAATACGTAAGTACCTGCGCCTACCAGGCTTGAAAGATACTGGAAGCAAAGACCTACGATACCCACGATCAGTGCGATCAGGGCAGTCTTCTTGTATCCATATTTTATCAGCATCTTACCTGCGGGGATACCCATAAACAGGTAAGCGGCAAAGTTCATCAGGTTACCCCAAGCTTTGGCAAAGGGATAGTGATATCCCCATATATTGCCAAAGGGGGCGCCCATGTTGGTTACGAAGCTAATCATCGCGAAGATGAAGCACATCGTGATAATGGCAATCACTTTGCCATTCTTATTTGTCTCAGTCATATTGTGTCAATAATTTAGAAAAAGATGGTTTGGTTTTATTACTCGACTACACCAAAACGGTAGATAGTCTTCTGCTTATATCTCTGTCCGGGATTCAGTACTACGCTTGGGAAGTACGGACGGTTTGGTGAATCGGGGAAGTGCTGTGCCTCGAAGCAAACTGCCGAACGATGTGGG
The DNA here is from genome assembly GCA_902761905.1 of uncultured Prevotellaceae bacterium. Taxonomy (GTDB): domain Bacteria; phylum Bacteroidota; class Bacteroidia; order Bacteroidales; family Bacteroidaceae; genus Prevotella. Next base: position 53,189 of record CACWMK010000006.1, on the reverse strand, counting down.
AATGTGCAACCGTTGGCACCCTTGTATCCGTTCAGGAAGTTGCCTGAGTAGAGCTGCAGACCTGGCTCGGTGGTGTAAACCTCCATGGTGCGGCCGCTCTTTGGATCGGTAACCTTGGCAGCAAATGAGAGCTCGCCCTCTTCCTGCTTGTTCAGCACGTAGTTGTGGTCGAAACCATGACCAAACTTGATCTGCTCGTTGTCAGCATCGATGTCCTGTCCGAATGCTTTTGGCTTGCGGAAGTCGAATGGAGTACCCTCAACCTTCAGGATCTCACCTGTTGGTATAGCTGTAGCATCTGTAGGCAGATAGAAGTCGGCGTTGATCTCGCAGATCTGGTCGTTGATGCTTGGTGTAGGATCAGCGGTACCAGCCAGACTGAAGAATGCGTGATGTGTAAGGTTCACGATGGTCTTCTTGTTTGTGGTAGCCAGATACTCGATCACAAGCTCGTTCTGGTCGGTGAATGTAAATTCTACCGTAACGTCGAGTTCGCCTGTGAAACCTTCTTCACCATAAGATGAAATACGATGCAGGGCCAATGAGCGTGGTCCCATCTGGCGTGCGTCCCATACCTTTGCGTTGAAACCGATGTTTCCGCCGTGCAGGTGGTTTGGTCCGTCGTTAAGTGCCAGCTGATAATCCTTGCCGTTCAATACAAACTGTCCTTTGCAGATACGGTTACCCCAACGACCGATAAGGGTTGAGAGGTAAGGCTCGTTTCCGCTGGTCAGCTGCTTGATGTCGTTGTGACCCTGGATAACGTTAGCTACTTTGCCATCCTTGCCAGGAACCATAATAGCACAAATGGCACCTCCATAGTTTGAGATTGCCACTTCATAACCCTTACGGTTTCTCAGAATGTACAAGTCGGTTTTTTTACCGTTGATAGTGGCCTGGAAGTCTTCGCGCTTCAGGCCGCACAGATTCACTGTCTCTGTAGTGTTCGCCATACTGTTATGTTTTTAGTTAAAAATTTATTTTTCTGCAAAGTAACAGAAAAAAAACGAGATTGACGAACGTTTCGACGAAAAAAGTGTTGTTGTAGTATTAAAAAACTCTAAATACAGTTTTTTAGCAGGTCTGCTACCACATAACTGCTACCTCCAACGAACACAAAGTCATTATTATCTGCAGCAGCCTTTGCAGCTTGGTAAGCCGTTTTTACGTCGGGATAAGCCTCGCCAATCAGGTTTTTACCCTGTCCGTACAGCTTCAAAACGTTCTCCGAAACGGCTCTTTTATTGTTGGCTTTTGTAAAATAATACGTTGCGTTCTGTGGCAGCAGGTCCATCACTCCTTGTATGTCTTTGTCGTCTACCATACCAAACACTATATGCATGTGGCCGCATTTTACGGCCTTTAGCTGCTGGCTCAAGTATATCCATCCTGGCACGTTATGACCAGTGTCGCATATGGTAAGCGGTGCTTCGCTCACCTTCTGCCAGCGGCCCTTCAGTCCAGTCAGGTCGCATACGTGTGCAAATGCCTGACGTACTTCGCGGTTTTTGCACTTAGCGTTAGCTTCGCACTTTGCTGCATGCATGTAGCCCAAGGCTTCCAGCTGCTGTACTGCGCATAGTATGGTGTTTGCGTTCTTTTCCTGATAGCTTCCGTTCAGTTCTCCGTTTAATATACCGAAGCTCTTGGTATGGTATTCCATGCCTTTGGAGCCTGTCGATGCAGAGATGATCTGCTTGTTGTCCTCGGCAAAAGTAATAGGGGCGTGGTTCTTGCCTGCGATTGCCTCGAACACCATTCGTGTCTCGGGGGTGGTCTCACCGATTACCACGGGCACACCTTTCTTTATGATTCCTGCCTTCTCCATCGCAATCTGCTCTAGCGAGGTGCCCAGGAACTGGGTGTGGTCCATACCGATGTTGGTGATAACCGATAGGATAGGGGTGATGATGTTGGTGCAGTCCAAGCGTCCGCCCAGTCCTACTTCTATCACGGCTATGTCAACTTCCATCTCGGCAAAGTACTTGAATGCCATTGCCGTAGTTAGTTCGAAGAATGAAGGATGCAGTGGCTCGAAGAAGGATCTCTCCTTCTCTGCAAAGTTTACTACATACTCCTCGCTGATGGGCTGACCGTTCACGCGGATGCGCTCGCTGAAGTCAACCAGATGTGGCGAGGTGTATAGTCCAACCTTGTAGCCGCACATCTGCAGAATAGCAGAAAGCGTGTGAGCACATGATCCCTTGCCGTTGGTGCCGGCCACATGTATCGTGAGATACTTTTTGTGGGGATGACCAAAATGCTCATCAAGTGTATGACTGTTGGTCAGTCCCTCCTTGTAGCCATCGGCGCCCTGTTTCTCAAACATTGGCAGTTGGTTGAACAGGTAATCACACGTTTCCTGATATGTCATAGCTATACCTTATTAATATATTAATTAAAGTAATTCTTGAATTTCTGGAAGATAGAGTCGCGTGTCTGCTTGTCGCCCTTGAAGTTGTCGCTGCCCTTGAACTGCTCAATGGCCTGCTTCTCTTCCTTGCTCAGGGTCTTAGGCACATACACGCTGATGTTTACCACCAGATCGCCGCGTCCGCTGCCGTAGCCCTGTACGGCGGGCAGTCCCTTGCCGCGCAGGCGCAGGGTCTTTCCTGGCTGGGTTCCATTCTCCAGTTTTACCTTCAGTTTGGTTCCCTCGATGGTGGGTATCTCTACTTCTCCGCCCAGTGCTGCTGTGGGGAAGTCGAGCAGCAGATTGTATATCAGGTCGTTGCCATCGCGCACAAATGTCTCGTTTGGCTCTTCCTCGATAAATACCTGGATGTCGCCCGATACACCGTTGTGCTTACCGGCGTTACCCTTGCCTGGTACGTTTACCACCATACCCTCGGCTACACCTGCGGGTATGTTTATCTCTACTACTTCCTCGCCCTTTTCTACACCGGTACCGCCGCAGTGCTTACACTTGTTTTTTATCACCTGACCTTCGCCGTTACAGGTAGGGCATACGCTCTGCTGCTGCATCATACCGAAGATGCTCTGGGTGGTGTGGGTGATGTAACCCTGACCGTGACATGTGGGGCACTGCTCCTTGGTGCTGCCGGCCTCTGCGCCGCTACCGCTACAGTGTGGACATGGGATGTCCTTGCGCACCTTGAACTTCTTGGTTACACCAGTATTGATCTCCTCGAGTGTAAGTTTTACCTTCAGACGCAGGTCGCTGCCGCGATGCTGCTGCTGACGTCGCTGACCACCGCCGAATCCGCCGAAACCGTGACCTCCGAAGATGTCGCCGAACATAGAGAAAATATCGTCCATGTTCATGTTGGTCTCGAATCCGCTGAAACCGCCGAATCCGCCGCCCATGTTTGGTCCGTCGAATCCGAACTGGTCGTACTGCTGACGTGTCTTAGGATCGTGCAGCACGTTGTATGCCTCGGCCGCCTCCTTAAACTTTTCCTCAGCTTCCTTGTCGCCGGGGTTGCGGTCGGGGTGATACTTGATGGCTATCTTTCGATATGCTTTCTTGATTTCGTCTTCTGTAGCGCCCTTCTGGACGCCCAGCACCTCGTAATAATCTCGTTTCTGTGCCATACCGGTTTATTGTCCTACTGCCACTTTGGCGTGGCGGATTACTTTGTCGTTAAGTTTGTATCCCTCCTGCAGACAGTCGATAACCTTGCCCTTCTTGTCGTCGCCCATACCTGGAACCATTGCCACAGCCTCGTGCAGGTCGGTGTCAAAGTCGGCATCCTTGGTTTCGATCTTGTTCACGCCCTGGCCTTCGAGTGTCTTTACGAACTTCTGGTAAATCAGCTCCATGCCCTCGCGCAGCACCTGTGGATCATCGGTCTTGCTACCGTTGGCTATGGCGCGCTCCATATCGTCGAGCACGGGCAGGATGGCTGTTATCACCTTCTCGCCACCGTTCAGTATCAGTTCGGCGCGCTCCTTCAGTGTGCGCTTGCGGTAGTTCTCAAATTCGGCAGCCTTGTACAGCAACTGGTTCTTCAGTTCGGCAGCCTCTTCGAGTGCCTTCTCCAGAGGGTCTTTCTCTTCCTCTTCCTCCTTGGCAGCCTCTTCGGTAGCAGCTGTCTCTTCTGCCTCTTTGTCAGTCTGCTCTACTGGCTCCTCGTTCAGAGTCTCCTCCTCTTCGATGTTGATATCTTTTTCTGTCATAATAGCGTTGTTTTAAAGTTCTGCATGTACTCTAGCAAAAACTGTGCCTAACTGTCAATTATCAATTCTTACTGGTACATCTTCTCCTTTTGAGCCTTGATGGTCTCATCATAGATGTAGTCATCGTATGTGGTCAGCTTATCGATAGTGCCCTTTGGTGTAAGCTCGATAATACGGTCGGCCACGGTGTTGATAAACTCATGGTCGTGCGAAGCGAACAGGATGTTACCCTTGAAGTTTATAAGGTTATTGTTGAATGCCTGAATACTCTCCAGATCCAAGTGGTTGGTTGGGGTGTCGAGGATCAGACAGTTGGCATTCTTAAGCTGCATACGTGCTATCATACAGCGCATCTTTTCACCTCCAGAGAGTACGTTCACATGCTTCAGTACATCCTCCTCCTTGAACAGCATACGGCCTAGGAATGACTTCATAGTTACCTCGTTGCCTGGTCCCCACTGCGAGAGCCAGTCTACAAGGTTCATCTCGCTCTGGAAGAACTCGGTGTTGTCGAGTGGCAGATAGGCTGTGGTGATGGTTACACCCCATTTATATGTACCTGCATCGGCCTCGCGGTTGCCGTTGATAATCTCAAACAGGGCAGTCATTGCCTTAGGGTTGTGTGAGAGGAATACTGTCTTCTGTCCCTTCTCGATGGTGAAGTTCACATTGTCAAACAGTACTGTTCCGTCGGCATCTACAGCTTTCAGTCCCTCAACCTCCAGGATCTGTGTTCCAGGCTCGCGCTCCATCTGGAATATGATGCCTGGGTATTTACGTGTAGATGGTGTAATCTCCTCTACGTTCAACTTCTCCAGCATCTTCTTTCTCGATGTGGTCTGCTTTGATTTTGCTACGTTAGCGCTGAATCGGCGGATAAACTCCTCCAGCTGTTTCTTCTTCTCCTCGGCCTTCATCTTCTGGTTCTGAGCCTGACGCAGAGCCAGCTGCGAACTCTCGTACCAGAATGAGTAGTTACCTGAGAACAGTGTCACCTTACCAAAGTCGATATCCACGGTCTGTGTAGATACAGCGTCGAGGAAGTGACGGTCGTGAGATACTACCAGTACGCACTGCTCCAGATTGCTCAGATATTCCTCCAACCACTGTACTGTGTCTAGGTCGAGGTCGTTGGTAGGCTCGTCGAGCAGCAGGTTGTCGGGGTGACCAAATAGGGCCTTAGCCAGCATCACGCGCACCTTCTCGTTGTTCGATATCTCGCTCATCTGCTTGTAGTGCTCTGTCTCCTTTACGCCCAGATTCTGCAGCAGCTGTGCAGCCTCGCTCTCAGCCTCCCAACCGTTCATCTCGGCAAAGGCCATTTCCAGGTCGGCGGCACGCACACCGTCTTCCTCGCTCATTTCGGGCTTGGCATACAGAGCCTCGCGCTCCTTCATGTTCTGCCATAGTGGCTGATGTCCCATCAGCACTGTGTTCATCACTGAAAACTCATCATACTTAAAGTGGTCCTGCTCCAGCACGCTCAGGCGCTCGCCTGGCTGCATCTCTATAGTACCCTTGTTGGCCTCGAGCTCGCCGCTGATGGCACGCAGAAGGGTAGACTTACCGGCACCGTTAGCACCGATAATACCGTAAATATTACCACTTGTAAACTTCAGGTTCACGTCCTTGTAGAGAACCTTCTTTCCAAACTGGATTGCCAGATTTGTAACTGTGATCATCTTACTCTTATAATATATTATATTTTATTTGGGGTGCAAAGGTACAAAAAAAATCCCAATATACCAAGAAACAAACGAAAAAAACTATAGTTAGCTGCTTAAGTGCTGTGAAGTTCTGAATTGGTTACTTGTTAATAAACAAAGTTGGAGTGACATCAACGCCACCCCAACTTTGTGTTTTCAATCAATAGTTTATTTGATAATTTTCTTACCATTTACTACGTATACTCCATTTGGCAAGTCGTTGAGTATCTTTTCGTCTTTACCCTGTTTAAGCAACATGCCTGATAATGAATACACTCTTAATACATCATCTTTATTCTTGCAAGCTAATGGTAGATTCATAATGCCCGTAGTATCGTCATCGTCAAAGATACTGATGCTGCGAGTGGTACCACCACCGCTATCAATCGTCATGTAAGCCTCGAATGGTCTTACCTGTCTTGAATCTCTAATAAACGCACTTCCTTCTGCAAGGTCGCTGTCGGTATTAGTGCTCCATAAATTGTTTACATTCAGAGCATAAATTTCTGAGCTGCTGTCGCGATTCTGGTAGTTTGGTACAAAGTTGCGATGCCCGCGTTTACTGCTTACAAGATTGTCTGAGGTATGAACTGTCACATTCGACGCGCTAAACACAATATTTCCTGTGATGTTATTTGTTCAGCTGTAAACTCTTGTGGACAATAAAAATTGTTTCCTTCCACAGCATCAGTCTGTATGATTCTCTCTGCTTTGTTTTCTAGAATATGTTACTAATTCGTAAACGTCCTTTTACCGATATGTTAGTGACCCTTTTCGCGCATGAGGGCTAACAGAGTCATGTGCAAAGATAGAAAGAATATTTTAAACTTCCAAGTTATTAAGAAAAAAAGTGTGATTTCTTTAAAAAAATGGTACAGTCCTCTACAGCCACAATCCTTCTACTAAGAAACTACAGTCCTTTAACGGAAGGACTGCAGTCATGCATAAGGAGGACTGATTATTCCCAGCCTGGGAATAAAATATTCCCACGTTGGGAATGAATTGTTCCCACGTTGGGAACAAAAAACGGCACTTAGAAGTGAGAAAAGCGTAACTTATATGGCAACGAAGTTACGCTTCGTTGGCGAATTTTCTAGAGAAAGATCGACACCTAACATTTTTGTGTGAAAGCCAAGTGTACAAAGGGTTTCGACTATGTTAGGTCTGCATGATACATCTAACATAGACCTAACACAGACCTAACATACACCTAATAACATATATAGGCTGAAAATTTTTGCTTTTACAGATTTTAACGGTTTTTATAGGGGGAAAACTTGCAAACGCAAAATTATTTTTGTATCTTTGCACCCGGTTCGGAAAACACCCACTATGAAACCAAACAAAAACATGAAGCGTGCATACCGACAACCATTAATTATTAATCATATTATCTAACCAAACTATGCAGAAAATGACATTAAACGGAGAGTCAATCAACGGCTCTCAGGAAGGAAGCCTCGTCATCGAGCAGTTCCTTAGTGAAAACTACCTGTTTCGTCGAAACATTCTGAACGACAAGGTAGAGTTTGTTGACCTTAGAGTGAAAACCGCTGATGGTCAGCCCGTGTGGAAAGCTCTTACTGAGCAGGAAACACTTAGTATCGTGATTCGTGCCAAGCGCGAACACATTCTGGACGATGGGAGTCCGAAAACGGAGATTATGGAGTATGTAAAGTCGGCTGAGGTTCCAATTTACAACCCTATCGCTGAGTTCCTAAACAATCTGCCAGAATGGGATGGCCAGAACCATGTGGCAAAATTGCTGAATCGTATTCCGGGCCTGAGTACAGAGATGCACAATTATATGGCCATCTGGCTACGTGCAACGGTGGCTCACTGGTTGCAGATGGATATGCTGCACGGAAACGAGTGCGCACCAACGATAGTAGGAGAGCAGGGTTGTGGCAAAACCACTTGGGTACGACGTTTGTTGCCTCCATTCCTGCGTTGCTATTATCTCGACCATCTGAATCTGGCTAATAAGTTCGACCGTGATATGGCTCTGTGGGGAAATCTGCTGGTAAACCTCGACGAGATGGACTCGTACTCTAAGCGTCAGCATACGGCTCTGAAGCAGATACTATCTTTGAATAAGGTAAACGCTCGTCAGGCCTATGGTCGCACTCAGCAGGATCGTCCTCGTTTTGCATCATTCGTAGCTACTACCAACAATCCTCATCCACTATCGGATGTCACTGGTAGCCGTCGATTCCTGTGTTTCACCATCCCTGAGGGACAGTTTATCGACAACGATGGTGAGATAGACTATGAGCAGCTTTATGCTCAGATAGTTTATGAGCTACGCGTGCTGAACGAGCCATACTGGTTTAGTAATGCCGATGTTGCCCGTATTCAGGAACTGAATCTGGAGTATATGGACCAGAAGGATATTGCAGAAATACTGAGTGTATGCATTCGTAAGCCCAAGGAGGGAGAGATTGCTAAGAAGATGAGCAGCACAGAACTGCTGAATCTTATCCGCAAGGAGTATCCATCAGTACCCAACACGCAGAGCAGTAAGGTTTGTCTGGGAACAGCTCTACGCAAGATGGGATACGACCACAAGAATCACAATAACCTATCTGTTTACGAAGTGGTTCCTATCAAAGCGGCTTAGCAATAATGGGGGCGAAGGATGTTAGGTGTATGTTAGGTCTGTGTTAGATGTATGTTAGGTCTAAACACAATACCTAACATCCCGCAATCCCTTTATACAAAGGCGATGCAGAGGATTATGTTAGGTGTTGCTTGATTTCCATTATTAAACCAAAAAGAGTCGCGCAAACTTGTTGCACGACTCTTCGGGTTTTAAAGTAGTTTGATTTTTAATACCAGCGTGGATCGCCGGCTTTCTTATCCTTCACGTTATCGTTGCCGATAGTAAAGTTGCCATTAGCGGCATCGGCAAACTGTGGATCGAGGATAGTTCCTTCACCGTCAACAAACAGAGCGTTGGCATTGGCACCACTTGTAACAAATCCATCGGCCTCGAAGTAGATGTTGTTGCTGAAAGTAGGCTCGGCGGTATTCTTCTGGTTAGAGAAGTTACCTGCACTGCTAGCCACGATATTGTTGGTGAAGTTGATGCTGTTGCCCTTGAAACGTACATAGAGTATACGCTTGCCGGCATCGTTACATGCACCAACGATAGTGTTGTGATCGAGTGTGATAACTGGAGTTACGCCCTCAAAGTTGCTCGACTTGTCATCATAACGTACCAAGTCACGACCCTTACATGAGTTCCAGATGGTGTTATTAGTGATGTTGAGCTTAAGAATTGCACCAGCACGGCAGTCGAACATATCACCACCATCGCACTCGATGTTGCTGATCAGGCAGTTGTCAATATCAATCTGACCGATCTTGGCAGCCTTGTTGACATAGTAGAATCCCTTGGTGTAGTTGGTAATCTCGCTGTTGGTTACAGAGAGGTACTCAATCTCGAGTGCGTCGGTGAAGTCGAAGCACTGACCACCGTCGGTACCCTTACCATCGAGTGTACACTGGTCTATAGTCAATGGAGCCTCAACCTTGAAGCGACCCTTGATGACTGGGTGCTCATTCTGACGCAGACCCTTGATGGTGAGCTGCTTGCTGATGGTGATAGAACCACCGAAAGCGGCCTCATCGGTAGCGATACCATACTCGCCTGGCTCTACAACTAGACGATAGCCCTCTGGAGCATTCTTAATGGCTGCTGAGATATCATCGCCAGCCTTAACCAGAATGTCGGTGTCGGCCAGGTCGATGCCAGTCTTGAATGTGATGGTACCGCGAGTCTTGCCGCTGGCACTCTTCAGCAGGGCCTTGTACTCAGTCTCAGGTGTCAAGCCTGTTACTGTGGCAGCTCCGGCTGCAATGTCATCGGCTGTAACGTTGTAAACGATGTCGCCAGGAGTCAGGACGATAGTTTCAGCCTGTTCGCCGGCAGTCCAGCGCAGAGTTACCGATGATCCCTTGATGTCCTCCTCGGCTACATTCTTGAATATCTGCTCGGCCTCGGTCTTTGCATAGGCGCTGCTCCACTTAGAGTCGCGGCTGGAATTGCCATCGGTGGCCTGAACACGGAATGAGTACTGAGTCTCGCCCTCGAGACCCTTGATAAGTACAGGAACCTCGTCGGGGGATACTGAGAAACTCTTTACGGGTGAACCGGCAAAGGTCAGGCTGTCGTTGGCGTAAACCTCAACATTGTAGTTGGTAACGCCATCGCCCAGGTTCCAGCTCAGTTCGATATTTGTGCGGTTGCGCACTTTGGCCTCTACGCTGGTTGGCGAGAAATTGCGATTGTAAACAATGCTTGTAATCTCGTCGGCAACGTCGCTACATGATGCCAGGGCAACAGTAGCCAGACCAAATACGATAGATTTAAAATATATCTTTTTCATTTTCTTACGTTTTAAAGATGATTAGTCTGACAACTGACCATAGTTTCCATCATTGTTCAGCATGTTGTTGCTGGCGTCGATGAAGTTCTGCCAGATAGGCCACAGGCAGTTCATACTTGGAGTAGCTACATAGAGTCCGTCGATGATATCGTCGGTAAGGCTTGGCTTCTCGGCAGTACCGAACCAGCTCTTGCTCTCCCAACCGTCGAGTGTGTTGATGACGTTGGCATCGTCCTCGCCCATGTTCAGACCGTATACCTGGATAGCGCTAGCATCTTCGGCATTGTTGATGTAAACCTTGTCGGGCAGTCCGGCATAGGCGCCAGTTCGTGTCTGCAGAGCCTTGAGCTTGTCCTTAGCCTCGGCCATCTTCTGGTCGATGATACCCCAACGAACCAGGTCGGCCTTGCGCAGAGCTTCGCCTGCAAACTCAAGAGCGCGCTGATCGTAGATACCCTCGCGGAATGCCTGCTGAGAGGCTGTGTACTTGGCCTGCAGAGCAGATACCTTAGCAGCTGGCAATGCGCGATCCAGTACTGGCTTCATGTAGTTCCAGGCGGCGCTGGTGTTACCCAGCTCGTTCTCAGCCTCGGCAGCCATCAGGTATACGTCGGCTAGACGCATGTACTGCCAGTTTACACCGTCATCATTAGTAGAGGTAACGATACGCTTCATCCACTCGTAGCGAAGCTTGCCGAAACACATCTTGTTGAGTCCGCTCAGTGTTACGTGAGAATTTCCATTGCTCAGGTCCTTGCTCCACTCGTATGGCACTACGGTGATGTCGCGACGGATATCATCGGCATCGTAGTCGTAGTACAGAGTAGAAACGGCACGGTTAACACCGCCCTGATTCTGCTGAGTGTACTGGTCCTTAGCGTTGTGCTTAAGTCCCCATGTGTAGAGCACACGGCCACGACCTGCTGAGAAAGGTATCTCCCAAAGACTCTCGCCACCTGCTGTAACATTATCCTCGCAGAGCTTAGTGAAGTTCTCCTTGAACGAACCAAGCTTGCTGCTGCCGTGAGCGATAACCTCTTCGCACTCCTGACGTGCAATCTCGAACATCTTAGCAGGAGCCAGGTCGGCATCCTTCGACAGACGATAGCCGTCGCCACGCAGACCGTAACCACCGGCATAGAGAGCCAGACGTGCACGCAGACCCTTAACGAAATCCTTGTTTACACGCTCTGTGGTCTTGGTGATAGCGTTCTCGTTAGCCCAGTAGCAGTAGCCCTCGGCTTCCTTAAGGTCGGCCAGTAGCTGCTTGTAGATAACGTCACGGTTGGTGCGGGGCAGATACATGTTATCCGAGTTGTTTGGCTCGAAGCGAGCAGGAACATCACCCCAGGCCTTCAGCAGGTCGTTGTAGATGACAGCACGCAGAGTGAGAGCCTCGCCCAGCAGATGACGCATGTCGGCATTGTTCTCTATGTTACCGTACTGACGGATACCCTTGATAGCAAGGTTAGCGCGCTCGATACCTTCGTAGAACTTAGCGTAGGCGTTGTTTGATGTATTCATCTGTCCGTTGCCTGCCAGAGTGCTGTAGTTCCACAGACTCTGCTTGTCGGTCAGACGGTCGGCATACGATGGTGCATTACCCCATTCTACATCGCTGTTAACACCGTAGTAGGGCAGGAAACGTCCACGATATGAGTTAGTCTCACCGAATGATACGTGGATTGACATTACCTCAGATTCGGCCAAAGAGTAGATGGCGAATACTGATGACTCGTTGAGGGCTGAGATGCTAGGTGCATCCATGTCGCACGAGGCAAGACCTACCAGCGACATTGACAGTATAGCTAATTTTATCTGATTCTTCATTTTTATGTCCTCCTTCATTTTAGAAATTCAAATTCAAACCCACAACGAACTGGCGGCTACGTGGATAACCAGAGTGGTCAACGCTAGGAGTCAGGGCTGTACGGCGGTAACAGTCGCTTTCAGGATCGAAACCGCTATAGCCAGTGATTGTGAATACGTTGTAAGCTGTTACATAGAAGCGCAGGCTGTTGATACCAGCCTTCTTGGTGAGGGCAGTTGGGATAGTGTAACCCAGCGACAATGTGTTGAGACGCAGGAATGATGCATCTTCGAGAGCCCAGTCGGTCAAGACCATCTTGCTCATGTATGGGCTCCACATTGTGGTGTTTGCGTTGAGTTCTGCCAAGCGTTCGGGATCATTGCTGAGCAGGCCGGTCACAGGATCAAGGTTGGTCCAGCGGTTGCCATCAGCCATGATGGTGCTCATGCTACGATACTGATACTTAGATGTAGATGTGTACTCAATCTTGTTGGCGTTGTAAACCTTGTTGCCAATACTGAAGTTGAAGGCTGCGCTCAGGTCGAATCCGTAAGCATGACCGCTCAGTGTGAATCCTCCGAATGCATCGGGGTTGACATCATCCAGCACCTCAACATCCTTCTCGTATGTTACAAATCCGTCACCATCAAGGTCCTTAAGCTTGAGAGAACCTGGACGGATGGTTCCGATTACCGAAGAAGCATCGGCTACACCTTCCTTCAGTATCCAACCCTGCTTCTCATCGTAGCCAGCAAAGTCGCTAACATCGTAGCGGCCATTACCGTCAAGACGATAACCCATTACCTGTCCGAGAGGATCGCCTACAGAAATCCAATAGTCGTTACCAATTTCGGTAGAAGCCCAGTTGGTGTTCCAACCGAAGTCATCCATCATACCAAGGCTCTTCACCTTGTTCTTATTGAAGCCTATGTTTCCGCTGATGTCGATACCCCAGTTCTTCTGGTTTACAGCGTGCCATGTGAAGCTGAACTCAATACCCTTGTTCTCTGTCTCACCCATGTTGCGATACTGGGTGTCATAGCCTGTACCTCCCACAGGGAATCCAATCAGTAGATCCTTGGTGGTGTTCAGATAAGCCTCGATGGTACCATTCAACTTGCCGCCGAACAATGTAAAATCGAGTCCTACGTTACGTGTGATAGTTGTCTCCCACTTCAGGTTGGGGTTAGCCATAGTCTTGGATGGTGCCCAATATGAACTGATGCCGTTAACCCATGATGTAGAGCTAGGGCTATAGGTCTGTACAAGTTGTCCTACAGGGATGTTATTATTACCAGCAGTACCATAACTTACGCGCAACTTCAAGTCGTCGAGCCACTTCTGTGTTCCTTCCATGAATGGCTCAGAAGAGATACGCCATGCCAAAGCAACAGAAGGGAAGTATCCCCAACGGTTGTCTTTGTTGAACTTTGAAGAAGCATCGGCACGGAATGTAGCACTCAACAAGTAGCGATCCTTGAAGTTGTAGTTCAAACGACCGAAGAAAGAAAGCAGTTTGTCGTCGGCGCTATAAGCATCGTCGATAGAGTAGGGCACACCCTGTGTGGTGAGCTTCCATGCTGTTTCAGAATCGAAGTCGGTTGGGAAACCGTGTACCTCGTCAGTGTTGGTACGTGTCTTGGTGATAACATACTCATGACCTACCATCATGTTGAGACTATGATTCTGGTTGTTTAGCAGCTTCTTGAAGTCGTAATTGATGGTGTTGGTATTGCGGAAGCGGTGACGATTAGTAGATGTCAGACGGATGGCTGGCATATTCTGATTGTCGACAGCAGGTACGTTCTTAATATAATAGGTGGTCAGACCCCAGTAGCGCTGATCGTAGTTGTTGTAATCGTCGTAGCCAAACTCTGTGCGGAGCTTCAGGTTCTTGATTACCTCCCAGCCGAAAGCACCGGCAATGTTCAGATTCTTGCGCTCCTTCTTCTGGTCGTTATCCCACTGTGCCTGAATAGGATTGTAGAGGTTACCCAGGTCGTCATCGGTACCAGCCGATGGATCGAGGTTCTTAAGTGGGAATGGAGTGTAGATGACTGCGTAGCGCAGACGACGGTCTGAATCGTAAACACCAGTAGCATCCTGAGCACCACCACCGTTGATATCAGTGTCGGCATAGCGAGCCTGGAAATCCAGAGTTGTGGTCTTGGTAGGCTTGGTGTTCAACTTCAGGCTGAAGTTATCGCGCTTGAAACTTGAACCAATCTGGATGGCTTTGTCGTTCATGTGTGCATAGCTGAATGCATACTTGATGTTCTCAGTACCACCATTGATGTTGATATTGTGATTGAATGTGTGACCTGTACGTCCGTAAACCAGATCCTGCCAGTCGTTGGTGGCAATATTGTCGTAGAGGTCCAGATCCTGATAGTTTCCGAAGTAGTCGGTGTACGATGAAATCTTCTCGGGATCATTGTTGTTCTTAAGCAGAGCCAGCTCGTACTGCCATGTAGCGTAATCGCGTGCGCCTAGCACATCCTGCTTCTTGGCAATCTTCTTCCAGCTGTAGTAAGCGTTGTAGCTAACCTTGGTCTTACCCTCCTTACCGCTCTTGGTAGTTACCAGAATTACGCCGTTAGCACCGCGGCTACCATAGATGGCGGTAGATGATGCATCCTTAAGTACGGTGATATCCTCGATATCATTTGAAGGAATGTCGCTGATGCTCTCAACGGGGAATCCGTCAACGATATAGAGAGGGTCGTTGCTCTGTGTGATAGAACCGCCACCACGCACGCGAATCTTTACTTCAGCATCGGGCGATCCCTCGGTCGTGGTAATCTGCACACCAGGCATCTTACCAGTCAGAGCCTCTGAAGCATTAGCTACTGGTACAGCCTGCAGAGTTTCGCTGTTTACGGTTGAAACAGAACCGGTCAGATCCTTTTTCTTAACCGAACCGTAACCGATAACAACCACGTCGTTAAGTGTGGTGTTGTCATCTTCCATTGTCACCTTCATGTTGTTGGTGGCATTCACTGTCTTAGGTTTCATACCGATGAAGGTAATTACGACCTGCTTACCGCTTTGCAGTTTCAGTTCGAATTTACCGTCGAAGTCGGTAATGGTAGCGTTTTTAGGACTACCCTTTTCTACAACTGTAGCACCGATTACGGGCTCGTTAGTTGAGTCGAAAACCTGGCCTTTTGCAATCGTCTGAGCCAGCACCTCGGGAGGAGCCAGTACGAAGAATGCAGCTAAGAGGCAAAGTTTACACAATCTTCTCATTGCTTGATTCATACTTTGATTTTTAAGTTATTAATTATACTAGTTTGACTTCAAATTTGGTTTTAGTCACTAAATTGCTGCAAAATTAAATAAATTTTTGTGAAAATCAAACTTTTGTTTTTCTTTTTACGCAAATTCCTACGTAAACGTTTCCGAGCGTAATCGTTTGCGTTTCTTATATATAATAATAAGGTGTAAGTTACATGTTTTATTTTTACTTTTGCAGCCGATATAACTATTTTAACTATATGAAGATTAAGTGTTTAGCAATAGTCATAGCATTAGTCATGCCGCAAATGGCAGGGGCTAAGGTATACAACGTTACTCCTGCCGATAATCTGGCATCGGCTATTAATAAACTCCAGGCCGGCGATGAACTGTATCTGACCGATGGACAATATGATCTTACGACTACGCTCAAGATTAACTGTAAGGGTAATGCCGACAATATGATTACCATCGCAGCTGCCGAGGGTGCAAAGCCGATAATCGATTTCAGAGGTGAGCCGAACGGTACTAACGGCATTACCGTTGGCGGACAGTATCTGTATATCGCGGGCCTTACCATCCGCTATGCTGGTAAGAAGGGTATATGGCTTGAAAAAGCTAAATACTGCACGCTGGAGCGACTGGATGTGTATGGCTGTTGCGATTCGGGTATCCAACTGCGTAGCGGCGGACATAATACCGTAGTAAACTGCGATTCGCACGAGAATTTTGATTATCAGGCTAATGGCGGAAATGCCGATGGTTTTGCTGATAAGCAGGGTGATGCATGTTCGGGCAATGTTTATATTGGTTGCCGTGCATGGGGAAACAGCGACGATGGCTGGGATTCGTTTCAGCGTGTAACCAATGGTACACCTACTGTTTACATCAATTGTATTACGTATAATAACGGTCCTGCCACGTTTGATTTGTCCGATCATCCACGTGCGCTTGGTGTTGATGCAAGCTACTTTGTGGGTAAAACGCTGTCGAGTGTTGAGAATGGCGGTAATCCTAATGGATTTAAACTGGGTGGTAAGGGTACTGTTCATAATACAGAACTCTATCGCTGTCTGGCCATTGGTCATCGTTCAAAGGGGTTCGACCAGAATAACAATGCCGGTGCAATGAAGATTATCAACTGCACAGCATACGCTAATAGCATCAATTACGGATTTGGCAATGATTATGCTTATACGCTCGATATCCATAATTGCATAAGTCTTGATGCAGTAGATAGTGATATCAAGACTCACAAGAGCGGCACAATCATCCAGAGTCACAATACCTGGCTTAGTGGTTTTTCAACATCCGACGCTGATTTTGAGAGTCTGGATATTGAAGGACTGCTGCTTGCTCCTCGTAATGTCGATGGAACTTTGGCTGAAACGCTGTTGTTGCATCTGAAGAGTGGTGCTGAGAATCTGATAGACAAGGGTATGGTATACGATAAGTCAAACTTCGAAGGTGATGTTATCGCAGGTTATGTCGGCTATAAAGGTTCGGCACCCGATTTGGGATGCTACGAGACTGACGGGACGGCATCAGCCATCATTGGTATTACTGATGATGTGAGACTGATAAATCCAAATCAGCCCTGTTATGACCTTAATGGTCGCCTTGTAGATGCAAGTTATCGTGGTATAGTAATCCAAAACGGCAGAAAGTTTTTTGCGAAATAGTGGTTTATTCCAGAGTTTTTTCATACCTTTGCACGCGTATGGAAAATAAGAAGGTATACAAAGACTTGTTCGTAGACTTTGACGATACTCTCTACGATACTCACGGCAACGCTGTAATAGCTCTAAGCGAGACTTATGAGGACTATAAGCTGGAACGTTATTTTGACGAGCCCAAGGTGTTCTACGATGCATACTGGGAGGCGAATATCGACCTGTGGAGCAGATACTCCAAAGGAGAGATAACACGCGATTATCTGATAGTGGAGCGATTCCGTCGTCCGCTTAGCGAGGGTAGGGGCCTGGATGTGAGCGAGCAGTTATGCCTGGAGATGAGCGATAAGTTTCTGGAGCACTGTAGCTGTAAGCCTGGCGTTGTTGAAGGTGCACACGAATTGATGGAATATCTGCATCAGAAGGGCTATCGTATGCATATGACCAGCAATGGTTTTCACGAGGTGCAATACAAGAAATTGGCTGCATGCGGACTGCGCGAATACTTTGATACCATAGTACTGAGCGAGGATGCCGGGGCAAACAAGCCATCGAAGGCTTTCTTCGACTATGCCTTTGCCAAGACTGGTGCTAAACCTGAGTCGACACTGATGATTGGCGACAATATGGCTACCGATATACAGGGTGCGATGTCTGTCGAGATAGACACGCTGCTGTTTAACCGTTGGCAGTACGACATAAAAAGTGGAGACCCTGAGGCCCCCACTTATCTGGTATCTAAACTGCTTGATATCAAGCAGATACTCTAATCACGATTACTTAGCGTAAGCTACCGAACGAGTCTCGCGGATAACGGTAATCTTAACCTGTCCGGGATAAGTCATCTCGTTCTGAATCTTTGTAGCGATGTCGGTGCTCAGAGCCTCGCTCTCGGCATCGTTCATCTTGTCGGCACCTACGATAACGCGGAGCTCACGACCTGCCTGGATGGCGTAAGTCTTGGTTACACCAGGATAGCTCATTGCAATAGCTTCAAGATCGTTAAGACGCTTGATGTATGCCTCTACAATCTCGCGGCGTGCACCAGGACGTGCACCTGAGATGGCATCACACACCTGAACGATAGGAGCCAGCAGAGTCTGCATCTCCATCTCGTCGTGGTGAGCACCGATAGCATTGCAGATATCGGGCTTCTCCTTAAACTTCTCAGCAATCTTAGCACCATAGATAGCGTGTGGCAACTCGCTCTCCTCATCGGGCACCTTACCGATATCGTGAAGCAGTCCGGCACGCTTAGCCTTCTTAGGATTTAGACCAAGCTCAGATGCCATTACAGCACAGAGGTTGGCAGTTTCGCGTGCGTGCTGCAGCAGATTCTGTCCGTATGAAGAACGATACTTCATCTTACCGATGATGCGGATAAGCTCGGGATGCAATCCGTGTACACCCAGGTCGATAGCTGTGCGCTTACCTATCTCGATAATCTCATTGTCGAGCTGCTTCTTAACCTTAGCTACAACTTCCTCGATACGTGCAGGGTGGATACGTCCGTCGCTAACCAACTGATGGAGAGCCAGACGACATACCTCACGACGAACTGGATCGAAACCAGAGATTACGATAGCCTCAGGAGTATCGTCTACTACGATTTCAACGCCTGCAGCTGCCTCGAGAGCACGGATGTTACGACCCTCGCGACCGATGATACGACCCTTTACTTCGTCGTTCTCAATGTGGAATACGCTTACAGAGTTCTCGATGGCGGTTTCGGTAGCTACACGCTGGATGGTCTGTATAACGATCTTCTTAGCCTGAGCATTAGCGTTGAGCTTAGCTTCGTCCATAATCTCGTTGATATAGCTGGCGGCGGCAGTCTTAGCCTCGTCCTTCATCGACTCTACCAGACGGTTCTTTGCCTCTTCGGCGCTCAGACCTGATACTTCCTCAAGCTTTTCGCGCTCCTTAAGCTGCATCTTCTCCAACTCTTCGGCCTTAACCGACAGCAACTTCTTCTCGTTCTCGATGCGCTGCTGCTGATTGTCGAGCTCATTCTTGCGGCGGCCCAGTTCTTCCTGGCGCTGGTTGAGCGAAATCTCGCGCTGCTTCAGTTTGTTTTCACTCTGCTGGATGTGCTGGTTGCGCTGCTGCACTTCCTTCTCCAGTTCGCTCTTCTTGTTGATGAACTTTTCCTTCACCTCGAGCAGCTTCTTCTCCTTGATCACATCAGCCTGCTTAGTGGCTGTGTCGATCATTTCATTGTATTTCCCCTTCAGAACGTAGCGGAATACAAGGTATCCACAGACACCTCCTAAAGCGAGGGCACCTGCGGCGATCAGTAGTACAAAAATGATATCCATATAAAATCTATGTTAATGATAAAAATATTCTCACTTAAGTGCCTCCTCTATTTCAGAAGTCAACTTAGTGAGAATACTATTATACGGGTCGGTGTCGTTATTGCCGCGCTCACGCTCGTACATCAGGGCGATATCGATAAGCGTCATCAGCGCTATCGTATGCTCACCCTTCTTACCCTTATAAGCCTGCGAATAGGCATTATAACGGTCGGTAATGAGTTTGGCTGCCTTACGATAGAATTCCTCGTCGGAACGCTTGATGGTTACCTCGATTTCTTCATCGTAGACGTGCAACCTGATATGTAGTTTCTCGTTATTCACTTCTGTCATTGTGGGCACCTTGTTTATTGTTCGTCGCTCAGAATGGCGATGCACTTGTTAACGTTCCGGATCATCTTCTGTACTCGGGCTTTTGCACTTTCCAAGTCTCCGTCGGTTATCTGCATCATCTTTGCCATTTTCAGTGAATTGTAATCATTATCAGCCTGAGTCAACTTGGCCTGCAGATCGTTAATCTCCTGCTTACCCTTTTCGATTTGCGCGCGTAGCTCCAAATTCTCCTTTTTCAACTGCTTAAAATGGAGAATCATCTGCCTTACGCGGGTCTCGAACGCCAATATTGTCTCCTGGTTAGAACTCATGATATAACTATTTGGTGTACAAAGTTATATAAATTATCTTTTAAAGAATAGCCTTATCGTTATCTTTTAAGAAATTTTAAACTTTCTACTTTTCGTCTTGAGCAGGTTTGGGCTCTTTTTTGGCCAGCATTACCACTTTGTATACAAAGTCGGTTACCCACTTCTGCGAGAATCCGAGACGGCGGTTGTACTCACGAACAGCCACAATACTCTTAAGTACTGCTGGATCGCTGAAGTCGTTCTTGTTAAAGATGTCATTCACGGTTTTCTCTGTCATTGTGTAGAGAGCCTTCTTCATGAATCCAGGCAGACGGAGCTTGAACTTCATCAGATTGCCGGTAAGCATCATGATCTCCTGTGTGAATCCCTGGAACTGCAACAGATATGTCTGTGCGTCCTGAATCTTCTTGCAGCGCTTGCGCAGGCTAGAGTCGATCTCCTTGAAGAACTCGTCCTCCATACCATACATTTCCTTAAGCATCTTCTTGCAGCGTGTGCGCTCGCCTACACCTAACTTGTTATTAACGGTGGCAACCTTAAGTGTGCTCTTAAACACACGCAGGTCGGGCAGGGCAGCCAGATTGGTTATACCCAGGTCGGCAGCCATCGCAGCCTGAAAGTATACGCGGATAAGAGTCATGAAATCCTCCATTCCGCCAACTTCCTGTTCGCTATTATTGCCAAATAATTTATTCCAAAATCCCATATATATATATTTAAATTGTAAAATCGGTTGCAAAGGTAGTAATTTTTTTGTAAAATATTGCGTTTCGTGCATAAAAAAACGTATCTTTGCACCAAAATTATAAAATTATCTACGTATGAAAGGTATCGTTTTAGCAGGTGGATCGGGTACACGTCTTTATCCGATTACAAAGGGAATAAGTAAGCAGTTGATTCCCATCTTCGACAAACCGATGATCTATTATCCTATATCAGCACTGATGCTGGCTGGTATCCGCGAGATTCTTATCATATCTACACCATATGATCTGCCAGGCTTTAAGCGATTGCTTGGCGATGGTTCTGACCTGGGCGTACACTTTGAGTATGCTGAACAGCCATCGCCTGACGGACTGGCTCAGGCTTTCATCATCGGCGAGAAGTTTATTGGCGATGATTGTGCATGTCTGGTGCTTGGTGATAACATCTTCTATGGAAGTGGTTTTACAGGACTGCTGAAGGAGAGCGTGGAGAATGCTGAGAAACACGGACTGGCTACTGTGTTTGGATACTATGTTAATGATCCGGAGCGTTATGGTGTGGCAGAGTTTGATGCCGATGGTAATTGTCTCAGCATCGAGGAGAAACCTGCACAGCCCAAGTCAAACTATGCTGTGGTAGGTCTGTATTTCTATCCTAACAGTGTGGTTGATATCGCAAAGAACATCAAGCCATCTGCACGTGGAGAACTGGAGATTACCACCGTTAATCAGGAGTATCTGGCACAAAAGAAACTTAAGGTGCAGACACTGCAGCGTGGTTTTGCATGGCTGGATACGGGTACACACGATTCGCTGTCGGAGGCTTCTACATTCATTGAGGTTATCGAGAAACGTCAGGGATTGAAGGTGGCTTGTCTTGAGGAGATCGCATTCAAGCGTGGTTGGATAACCAAGGAGAAACTTGAAGAAGTGGCCAAGCCTATGGCAAAGAACGAATACGGAAAATATCTGTTGAGTCTGGTTAAATAAAAATAGAATCCCGCAATCAATTGATGATGCGGGATTCCTTTTTCTTGTTATTTTGGTTTTGCAAATTCGGTGATTGCATTGGTAAGTGCGACAGGATTTCCCATGTCGAACATGCGTCCGCGCAATCTTACTCCAACCATTCCGCTGCGTTTGCGTACGGCATCGAGAGCAGATGTTAGTTCAATCTCGGTCTGGTGATCGCCATCGATCTCCTTCTGCATTATATCCTTATGTATCTGCGAGAATACCTCGGGTGTAAGTATGTATTGTCCGAACACGCTGTAATATTCCTTTTCGCCTTTCTTATTACGTACGGCCAGGTATTCTTCGGCATAGCTGGCCTTGGGTTTCTCTACCATTGCCGATACGTTAAGGATCGAGTGGTCGTTGTCCTCCCATACACCGTGCAGTATGCCATAGCGGCTAACCTCGGCCAGAGGAATAGGATGGATACTTACCATCAGTCGGTTGTATCGCTCGTAGTCCTCAATCATCTGCAGAGCACATGGTTTGTTGGTGTCGCTGCGATACAGAGTGTCGCCAAGTAACAGCAGTACAGGCTCGTTTCCGGCAAACTGTGCTGCCTGGTAAACCGCATGGCCGAATCCACGCTTTTCGCGCTGATATACGTAGTGCAGTTTCTTACCTATATCTAATATGTGATTCTCGTACTCCTGTGCTTCGGGATTCAGTTTGGCTATATGCTCGTCTGACAGTGGATGCTCGAAGAAATCGGCATATTGCTGGCGCTCCTCTTCTGAACCGAGTACCAGACAGATCTCCTCGATACCGCTCTGTACCAGCTCTTCGAGCAGGATGAGTATTACCGGGCGAACCATTCCGTCGGGACATGGAATAGGGAAGAAGTCCTTTTTGATGACACGTGTTGACGGATACAGACGAGTGCCGAATCCTGCCACAGGAATGATGGCGCGACGAACGGTATGTACAGGTTTAAGTGTGAGTGTGTATGCCTTCATGCCTTGCTCGTTCAGATAGTTGGTCACCTGCTGCTGAGCCTCTTCAGACTTTGCCAGGAACTGCACCGAACCATCGCCGTGCGAACCGACACCTTTTCCGCCCCATACCAAAGGCAGAATCTTCGGGTCTTGCAATACTGCGTGTAGTTTTGGCGCCCAAAGTGCCGATGACATCGGAGCCACCTTCTCATCGAACAGTGCTTCGGCTTCTGTCATCAGTTTTCCCAGGCTCTCAGCATCACCTTCGGCCATGTATTTTATGGCTCGTTCAACTATTTCCAGATTCTGCTGTCCTAGTGCGTCGTGCAGTGCGCGTTCGGCATCGCTGTTGGGGAATGGATATGCCTTGTTGAGGTCCGACAGGATCTTGATGGTATCCTTTTCGGCACACAGATCTGCAAACACCCAATAGAGTGGTTTCTTGACATTGAGCGAACGCACTTCGATCTCGTCGCCGTCGAAATTCATCAGATTTGGTTTTACACCGAATGCACATGCCTGGTCCAATCTTCCGCAACGGCTACTTGTGCGCAACTCGCCGAGATAGGCGATGTTCATCTCGCCGAGGGTATTCAGATTGAGATTGTACAGCTGATTGAACGCACGAGCCACCAATACGCATATGGCTGCTGATGATGACAGTCCGCTCTTCATTGGCAGAGTCATATCGGTGATGCGGATGCGCACACCGCCTACCTTATACCACTCGAGCATATACGATGCCACACCAGCGCAATAGCAGAAGAACGAACCGCTTTTGGCTACACGCTTAAGTTCAACCTCGTCCATACGACAGCTGAAATCCTGCCAGACATTTTTTATCTCGTCGGCACTGCTGTAAAGTTCAAAGATACTAGATTTTTCTACCTCGGCATAGATTCCCTGTTCAATTCCAGTTACGATTGCTGCTCCGGGATTTATGTCGGCATTCATTGTTCGATAGTGTCCCGCCCAGTCTGTATGTTCACCAAAAAGACAAAGGCGTCCGGGTACGAATAGTTTCATATTTTTCCTTTTTAGGTTATAATTTATGTGCAAAAGTAATAAAAAATCGGTAGAAAGTGAAGTTTTTGGTGTTTTTTTTGGTGATTTGGATAAAAATATCTACTTTTGCCCCCAGATTATTAACAATTTAAAACGAATATTGCCTATCGAAACAACCTCTACTCAATTTTAAATATTTGAGAAGATGAGTACAATCAAGAGTATGTCCGACGAACAGTTGGCACTTGCTTACATTGATGGCAATAACAAAGCATTCGACGAATTACTTTCGCGGAATCAGGACAAGGTATTCACATACATCATGTGTATTGTGAAGAATGAGGATTTGGCCAATGATTTATTTCAGGAGACATTCCTGAAAGTGGTAACCAAATTGCAGCGCAGACAATATTCTGATACTGGCAAGTTCTCGTGCTGGCTTACGCGTATTACACATAATGTAGTGATGGATTACTTCCGTTCGCAGAAGAATGATAAGGTGGTTGATGCTCCAAAGGAGAATGATCTTAGCAATATTAAGTCGGCTGATTTGGTAGGCAGTTATCGTGAAATCGAACTTACCAACGATCAGACGATGAAGGACTTGGTGTTTCTTATGAATCATCTGCCGGAGCAGCAGCGCACAGTGCTGTTTATGCGATACTTCCAGAATCTGTCGTTCAAGGAGATTGCCGAGGAGACTAACGTAAGCGTAAATACATCACTTGGACGTATGCGTTACGCCCTTATCAATATGCGCCGTCTGTCGCGCGAATACGAAATCAATCTTAGCTTAGAGTGATCTGAGACCACGGATTACTGCTTCGGGATCCTTAGCTCCGAACACGTAACTGCCGCTTACAAGTACGTCGACACCAGCTGCTACCAGTCGTGGTGCTGTCTCGCCTTGTACTCCGCCGTCTACCTCGATAAGTGTCTTGCAGCCTTTCTCGTCTATCATCTTGCGCAGACGCTTAACCTTGTCGATGGTGTTCTCGATAAACTTCTGTCCGCCGAAACCAGGATTAACACTCATCAGCAGTACCATTTCTACATCGCCGATGATATCCTCGAGCACGCTTACTGGTGTAGATGGGTTCAGTGTTACGCCTGCCTTCATACCAGCCTGATGAATCTCCTGGATGGTGCGATGTAGATGAACACATGCTTCGTAGTGCACATTCATCATCATAGCGCCAAGTTTTGCAGTCTGTGCGATGTATCGCTCGGGGTGCTCTATCATATAGTGCACATCAAGTGGCTTGGTGCAAGCCTTAGATACTGCCTCGAGAACGGGGAATCCGAATGAAATGTTTGGGACGAACGAACCGTCCATTACATCCAAGTGGAGCCAGTCGGCCTCACTGTGATTAATCATGTTGATGTCGCGATCGAGATGCAAGAAGTCGGCGGCGAGTAATGATGGTGATACTAATGCCATAGCTGATTGTTGTATGAATGCGCTACTAGTCGGATGAAATCAAGCGTCTGTTTTCTTGGCTTGAATGTCTTCTCGCTAAACATAATGTCTTCTTCTTGAGTAAAATACTTCATAGGCAATCTGTTTTTTGGATTTATCCTACTATAGTAACGCTGATTATACCTATTTTATTATATAGTTCTCAAAATTTTTAATTCCGTTAAGAAAGTCGCGTCCGCTCATGCGCTTTTTTCCGGCCAACTGCAGTTCTTCAATCATAAGCAGTGCGTCGGCAGCCTTTATGCATGGTTTGCGGTTGATGATGGCGGTGTGGCGTGTCTCGCCGGCAGTGTGAGTGGTTTTGCTGGTCTTGTATATCTTCAGCACCGTCTCTTTTCCTTCGGGCGATACCAGAGTGCACCATGCGCCGGGGTAGGGCGACAGACCACGGATAAAGTCGTAAACCTTCTTGGCGGGCTGATCCCAGTTTATTTCGCAGGTCTCCTTGAATATCTTCGGGGCGGCATATAGTTCGCTGCCTACTGATATCATCTCCTCCTGAGGAATACTCTCTGGATGTCCATCGGCAGCTATGATTCGCTCGAGTGTCTCCAGACATATTTCGGCACCCAGATGCATCAATCCGTCGTAGACGTATTCCACGTCGGCATCGTCGGGGATAGCGAATGGCTTCTGCATGATGATGCGGCCTGTGTCGATGTCGTGGTCGAGGAAGAATGTGGTTACGCCAGTCTGTGTCTCGCCGTTGATAACAGCCCAGTTGATAGGTGCTGCACCGCGATACTGTGGCAGCAGTGCTGCGTGTACGTTGAATGTGCCGTAGTCTGGCATATCCCATACCACCTCGGGCAGCATGCGGAATGCTACTACTACTTGCAAGTTTGCACGGTACGAGCGTAACTGCTCTACAAACTCGGGATCTTTCATTTTTACCGGTTGCAGCACTGGCAGATTGTGTTCCAGAGCGTACTTCTTTACCTCTGATGGCTGCATCTCTGTCTGGTGTCGGCCAACAGGTTTGTCGGGCTGAGTTACCACAGCCACCACGTTATAATCGTTCTCCACCAGAGCTTTCAGCGTATCCACTGCAAACTCAGGCGTTCCCATAAATACAATCCTTAAATCCTTTTTCTCCATTGTCTTCTATTCTTTAATCCTCACTCATATCGGCCACCATCTTGCGATACATGGTGTATATGCGCTGGCGGGATATGTAGCCTTTCAGGCGGTTCTCTGTGTCGAGCACTGGCAGCCAGTTGGCACCTGTGCGGTCGAATGCACGCATCACCTGTCGCATCTGCATTCCGTCATTAAGTATCGCTTTCGGGTCTGTCATCAGCTGCGATGCCTTGAAGTGGTGATACAGCTCTATACGGAACACCACGTTTCTAATCTTCATGATGTCTATCTCGCCAAGCAGCTTTCCACCGGCATCAAGTACAGGCAATACCGTAGAGTGGCTGCGGCTTATCTTGTTTACTATCTGATTCAGTTCCATGTCAGGATCTACTCCCAGATAGTCGCGCTCGATTACCGAGTCGAGATTCATCAGTGTAAGCACAGCGTGGTCGGTGTGGTGAGTAAGCAGTTTGCCCTGCTTAGCCAGTCGCGAACCGTATATGCTGTGAGGTTCGAATATGCTGATGGTGATATATGCACACACGCTTACTATCATCAGTGGCATAAACATAGAGTATCCGCCGGTCAACTCTGCTATTAGGAATATACCGGTGAGCGGGGCATGCATCACGCCCGACATAACACCTGCCATACCTAGCAGAGCAAAGTTCTTCTCGGGCACGTAGACACCTATCTCGTTGATGTTCCAGAGTCGTGAGAACAGGAATCCGGTAAAACATCCAATGAACAGCGAAGGTGCAAACGTACCACCGCAACCGCCACCGCCGTTGGTGGCCGATGTGGCTACTACCTTGGTGAACAGCACCAGCGCGATGTAAACCAGTAACAGCGAACCCTGACCAGAGAACATCGAGTTATTCAATATTCGGTTCCAGTCGTCGGCATTCTGCCCGTTCAGTAGCAGATTTATGCTGCTGTATCCCTCGCCGTAGAGCGATGGAAACAGGAAGATAAGCAAGCTAAGTGTGGTTCCGCCGATGGCTAGTTTTACGTATGGCTTGTCTTTAAACTTGGCGAACACATCTTCGCAAACACCCATCATACGGATAAAGTACAGCGATACCATACCGCATGCCACGCCTAATCCGAGGCAGGCCGGTATGCGCTCCACGCTCCACTCGCTGTCCAGATGGAATGTAAACAGTGCAGCATCGCCGCTGAAGATGTAAGTAAACACCGTTGCCGTCACACACGATACCAGAATAGGCAGCAGTGCCGACATGGTCATATCTATCATCAGCACTTCGAGCGTAAACACCAGTCCGGCTATCGGCGCCTTAAAGATACCTGCTATAGCTCCGGCAGCACCGCATCCCACCAGTGTCATCAGCATCTTGCGGTCCAGATGGAACAGTTGGCCCAGATTTGATCCGATGGCCGAACCGGTAAGCACGATAGGTGCCTCGGCTCCTACCGATCCGCCAAATCCGATGGTGATGGCTGAGGCTATCACACTCGACCAGCAGTTGTGCGATTTCAGTCGCGACTTGTTGGTAGAGATAGCGTAGAGTATTCGTGTTATTCCGTGCGATATGTTATCCTTAACCACATAGCGCACAAACAGCGATGTGAAGTATATACCCACTACAGGATAAACCAGGTAGAGCCAGTTGGCATGACTCTGCTCAAACGAACTGGTGAGCAGCAGTACTATCTGGTTGATAATCCAGTGCAGCACAAATGCGGCCACAGCAGCAAAGAACCCCACCAACAGTGCGAGGACGATCATAAACATCCTCTCGCTTACATGCTCCACACGCCAGTCGTGCAGGCGTTTCAGCCACTCTGGTCTTCTGTCTCTTACTGTTGTTTCCACTTATTTACGTATTACTGTTACTTCGCCGTTTTCTTTCAGTTTGATTATGCTCGACGGGGTGTGCGGCTTGTGCTCTTGTCGGCGGCTCCAGCATACATAGTCTACAGCGTCGATGATGCGCTGGTCGATGTCGCAGTAGTTCTGTGCGGCAGGCTCTCCGCTGATGTTGGCCGATGTGGAAACGATGGCCTTCTGGAACCGGTAGCACAGCTCCTTCGAGAATGGCTCGTTGGTGATACGAACCCCCAGACTGCCATCTTCGGCTATCAGGTTTGGTGCCAGATTGATAGCACCGTCAAGAATCAGTGTTGTCGGCTTTGCATCTTCGGCCTCTTTCAGACTGTCGATGAGCTGCCAGGCCACGTCGGGCACATTGCGGAAGTAGCGCTGCATGCGTGCGTCGCTATCCACCAGGCAGATTAGTGCCTTAGAATCGTCGCGCTGCTTTATCTCGTACACACGCTTCACAGCCTCGGCATTAGTAGCATCGCAACCGATGCCCCAAACCGTATCAGTAGGGTAGAGTATAACTCCGCCCTTACGCATGGTCTCTACGGCCCTTTTGATATCTTCTTCTCTTGTCATTTAGAACTCTGATGTAAAGTGGAACTTAATGTTTTCGAAGTCTTGCTGCGCCATGCTCAGCACGTAGCCGCTGTCGGCCAGGAATACGTCGCGGCCGTCTTTGTCCTTAGCCATATACTGATACTTGCGCTTCTTAAAGTTCTCGAGCTCCTGTGGATCGTCGCTCTCTATCCAGCATGCCTTGTACAGGTGTACTGGCTCCCAACGACACTTGGCGTTGTACTCGTTCTCCAGTCGGTACTGGATAACCTCGAACTGCAGCTGACCAACCGTACCGATAATCTTGCGATTGTTGAACTGGTTGACAAACAGCTGTGCCACACCTTCGTCCATCAGCTGGTCGATACCCTTCTGCAGCTGCTTGGCCTTCATTGGGTCGTCGTTCTCGATATACTTGAACAGCTCTGGGCTGAATGATGGTAGTCCGCGGAAGTGCAGCTTCTCGCCTTCGGTCAGTGTGTCGCCTATCTTAAACATACCACCTGTGTCGGGCAGTCCTACGATATCGCCTGGCCAAGCCTCGTCGATGGTGCTCTTGCGCTGAGCCATAAACTGCGTTGGCGATGAGAATCGCATGGTCTTACCCTGGCGAACGTGCAGATATGGCTGGTTGCGCTGGAACTTACCAGAGCAAACCTTACAGAATGCGATACACGAACGGTGGTTGGGGTCGATATTGGCGGTTATCTTAAAGATAAATCCGGTAAACTTCTGCTCCTCAGGCTGTACATCGCGCTCTTCGGCCTTGGTTGGGCGTGGCGATGGTGCTATCTCTACAAAGCAGTTCAACAGTTCCTGTACACCGAAGTTGTTCAGTGCCGAACCGAAGAACACTGGTGCAACTTCGGCCTCGCGATATGTCTCTACGTCGAACTCGGGATATACACCGTCTACCAGCTCCAAGTCTTCGCGCAGCTTAGCGGCGTTTTCCTCGCCAACGCGCTTATCCAGCTCGTCGCTGTCGATGTCGACTTCTACCTTGTCGGTCACGCGCTGCTTGTCGGGTGTGAACAGGTCAAGCTTCTGTTCGTAGATGTTATACACGCCTTTAAACTTGGCTCCCTGATTGATAGGCCACGACAGTGGGCGCACTTTGATTTCCAGCTCCTGCTCAAGCTCGTCGAGCAGATCAAACGGATCGCGGCCTTCGCGGTCCATCTTGTTGATGAATATGATTACCGGCGTCTTGCGCATGCGGCACACAGTCATCAGCTTACGTGTCTGAGTCTCAACACCCTTTGCACCGTCAACCACGATGATAGCCGAGTCTACGGCGGTAAGTGTGCGGAATGTGTCCTCAGCAAAGTCTTGGTGACCTGGTGTGTCCAGAATGTTCACCTTGTATTCTATATCCTTGCCGTCGGGTGTGTAGTCAAACTCCATCACCGATGTCGATACCGAGATACCACGCTGTTTCTCGATATCCATCCAGTCTGATGTGGCTGTCTTTTTGATCTTGTTGCTCTTTACGGCACCAGCCACCTGTATCTGTCCACCAAACAGCAAGAACTTCTCTGTCAGTGTAGTCTTACCCGCATCCGGGTGCGATATAATCGCAAATGTACGTCTTCTTTCTATCTCCTGATTCATATCTTTTTACCTTCTATTATAATTTTTCAATACATTCTTTTAATGACTCTTCCCAGTATGGTATCTCGATGCCGTAGGTTTGTTTTATCTTAGTCTTATCGAGCACGCTGTAGTGGGGGCGTGCGGCTGGAGTGGGGTATTCTGAGGTGTGCAGCGGACGCACGTGGCATGTGGTGATGCCGGCTATGCGGTGGATGGCTTTGGTAAAGTCATACCACGAGATGACACCCTCGTTACTGAAGTGATATGTGCCCGGCACGATACCCTTGTTGATAGCTGCAAAGATAGCTACTGCCAGATCGCGAGCATAGGTAGGTGTGCCTATCTGGTCGAATATCACGCCCAGCTCAGGCTTCTCGTTGCCCAGACGGATCATTGTCTTTACAAAGTTGTTGCCGAATGTAGAGTACAGCCATGCTGTGCGGATAATCATGCTCTGCTTGCAACTGGCCATCACAGCCTCTTCGCCGGCCAACTTGGTGCGGCCGTAGGTGCTGTTGGGGCAAACCGGGTCAATCTCTACATAAGGACGGTTGTTGGTGCCGTCGAACACGTAGTCGGTCGATATCTGTATCATCCATCCGCCACGCTTATCGATGGCCTTGGCCAGATATTCGGGTGCGTTAGCGTTCAGCTTGCAGCACAGCTCCTGATTCTCTTCGGCCTTGTCTACAGCAGTATATGCGGCGCAGTTTACTATACCGTCGATCTCGTTATCCTCAACGAATCGCTCGATAGCCTGTTCGTCGGTGATGTCCAGCTCCTGCACATCCGTATTAAAGTAGGTGTGCTGCTGGTTCTCCTTCTCCAGTAACTGCATCTCGTTTCCCAGCTGTCCGTTACAGCCTGTAATAAGTATCCTCATCTTACTCGAATTTCAGTCCTTCTTCTTTATCCTTCTTGTAATAGTCTGACAGCATGCCGATAAATGTGGTTATCTCTTTTACTGCGTGAGCGGTGTCGGGCGAGATGTCTTTCTTCTGCAGTCGCAGCAGCATCACACCGTAGAGCGAGTTGAAACAGGTCTCAATCTCGTTCTCATCCTTGTTAGCACCGCGGTTGCGCAGCTCTACTATGAATGGCAATACCTTGTAGTAGGCTGTGTTGTAGAATGGAAACTTGGGGCTCTGCAGCAGCTGCTGGTGCAGTTCGGTCAGCATCTGCATCGTCACCTTGTTTATCTGCAGATGTCCCTGCTCGCGGCAACCCTCCTGATTCATCATGCGTATCAGATTGCCAAACCAGTCGGTCTCTTCTTCTTTCTGTTCGTCGGTATAGTCGAATCGCTCGATATACTCGCGCTTAATGCGTTGCAGCGAGCAGTCGAATGCTCGCACCGTGTCCTCCATCTGCCACATATACAGCAGATATTCGGCAATGTTACTCTTTCTTAACTCGTTTGCTATATACATTATTATATATGTATGTGCGGCCTAGAACAGTCTTACCAGATTGGTGGTAAGGCCCAGCAGCATCACAATGCTGCCTATAATCACAGCCACGCCTATTATTTTGTTAATCAACTTAATGCCGTATGTGTCGAATTTTGTACGTATCTGGTCTACCAGCCATGTCAGTCCCCACCACCATAGCAGTGCACCGCCCACGATACTGGCAAATCCCACTATCATCTCAAACGGATGGTTGGGCAGCACAAATGCAAACTGGGCATACATGGCCAGAAACAGGAATATGATGAGGGGATTAGAGAACGTGACGAGAAACGCCGTCCATGCGTTGTACCAGAATGTGCCTTGCTGCTTGCCGCTCTGGTGCATCTTCTTAGTAGGGTCGGTGTGGTATGTGTACCAACCGAAGCACAGCAGCATGATGCTACCGGCCATCTGCAGATAGAAACGGTTCTGGTCGTTGGTGATAAAGTCCATTACAAACGACATACCGTATCCGGCAAAGGCCGCATAGATAATGTCGCTGGCAGCTGCACCCAGTCCGGTGGCAAATCCAAACCATCGGCCCTTGTTCAGTGTTCGCTGCACGCAGAGTATGCCAACGGGCCCCATCGGTGCGCTGGCAATCACTCCTATCATCATACCCTTGAAGATGAAGTCTAATATATTTATTGGTATATGAATTGGCATAACGGGCGCAAAGTTACGAAAAATTTTCCTCATTCGTTTGATTTTCGTCATTCTTTTATAAAATAATGGTTAATTTCCGTAAAAAGTCAATTGTTCTGCCGTTTTTTTACTAATTTTGTGGCTTGAAAATAGAATTTATCATTTAAACGACTAATAAACTTATTATAATTATGAACGAACAAAATGCAGCTCTCAAGCCATACGTTATTGGCTTAGACTTAGGAGGTACTAACTCTGTCTTCGGTATTGTTGATGCCCGTGGCGACATCAAGGCTACCACCGCTATCAAAACTGGTAATTATACTTCGGCCGAGCAATATGTCGATGCTTGTGTAGAGGTGCTCAAGGTCATCATCGAGCAGGTGGGTGGTATCGATAAGATTAAGGCAATGGGTATCGGTGCTCCTAACGGCAATTTCTATAACGGCACAATCGAGTTTGCTCCAAACCTGCCTTGGGCCCACGATGGTATCGTGCCCCTGGCTAAGCTGTTCAGCGAGCGACTCAACAATATCCCCGTAGCACTTACCAACGATGCTAATGCCGCAGCTATCGGCGAGATGGTTTACGGTGTGGCTCGAGGTATGAAGAACTTCATCGTTATCACACTTGGTACAGGTGTTGGTTCTGGTATCGTTGTCAACGGTCAGCTGCTGTACGGACACGATGGTTTCGCAGGCGAGCTGGGTCACGTAACTATGGTTCGTGGCGAGGAAGGCCGCTCATGCGGTTGCGGTCGCACTGGCTGTCTTGAGGCTTACTGCTCAGCTACTGGTGTAGCACGCACAGCGCGCGAACTGCTGGCTAAGACCGACCGTCCATCACTGCTGCGCGAGATTAATCCAGAGGATATCACATCACTCGACGTGTCACTCGCAGCTGGTAAGGGCGACGAGCTGGCCAAGGAGATCTACGAGTTCACCGGCAAGATGCTTGGTGAGGCTTGCGCCGACTTCGCTGCATTCTCATCACCTGAGGCATTCATCTTCTTCGGCGGTATGGTTAAGGCCGGCGATCTGATAATGAAGCCAATCGAGAAGGCATACAACGACCACGTTCTTAAGATATTCAAGAACAAGGCTAAGTTCCTCGTTAGCGGTCTCGACGGCGCCAGCGCAGCTGTGCTGGGTGCATCAGCCATCGGCTGGGAAGTGTAGTTGAATCCTGTTATAACTTCTATATTGAAGGAGCTTACGTCACCGTGAGTTCCTTTTTTTTGTTAATAATTTTGTGGGTTATGCAGAGACTGTCTGTTATTGGGCGTATTCGCTACGATTAAAGATTATTTTTGCTACTATTAATCTGCGCAATTTTTAGAATTAATCCTGGCAATTTTTTGTATTAATCTCATATTGTCGAGCTCTTCTTTTGCTAGTGCAAATGTACAAATTTTTATTTGTAATTCCAAATAATATGCAGTTTTTGCTGGAATTTCTTTTAATTCGTGTTGATTTTTGAGAATGTCATGTTTTTGATTACAGATTACAGATTACAGTTTTATTATCGTGCCTCTCTTCATAGGGCTTTCTGAGGTAATATTTATATTGATATAAATATTAAGCTAAATTAACATTTGGTTGGTCTACATTCTACACCACGCAAAAAAACTGTAATCTGTAATCTGTAATCATTGATTGTCTTTTTTTGCATAAAACAAGGCATATTTCTTATTTTATCGACAATAATTTGGTTTTTCGCTCATTTTGTGTTATCTTTGCACTCGTTATGCAGAAACTCTTAGAATTATATAAGCAATGGAAGGGGTATGAGCCTGCTAATGTGGCTCAGATTCCTGGCGGTGGTAGCAACCGTACTTACTACCGACTGACCGACCGCGACGGACAATCGGTGGTGGGAGTGATAGGTACTAGTCGCGACGAGGACCACGCGTTTATCTACCTGACAAATCACTTCAGCAAGCGCCAGTTGCCGGTGCCAAAGATACTGGCGGCGAGCGACGACCAGCTGCGATACCTGCAGACCGACCTGGGTAGCATGTCGCTGTTCGACGCTATCCGTGGCGGACGCGAAGCGGGCGGACGATACACGCTAAAAGAGCAGGAACTGCTGCGTCGCACCATCCGCGAACTGCCAAATATGCAGATGCGTGGTGCAGTGGGACTGGACTTTGAGAATTGCTATCCGCAGGCCGAGTTTGATGTTGACAGCGTGCTGTTCGACCTGAACTACTTTAAGTACTGCTTCCTGAAAGCCACCGAGATAGACTTCCACGAGTTGAAACTAGAGGCCGACTTCCGACTGATGGCAAAGGACCTGACATCGGAGCCGGGCGACACATTCCTGTATCGCGACTTCCAGGCACGCAACGTGATGATGGACCACGATGGCAATCCATGGTTTATCGACTATCAGGGCGGCCGAAAAGGTCCTTACTACTACGATGTGGCATCGTTCCTGTGGCAGGCATCGGCTAAGTATCCGCACAAGCTGCGCCGCGAACTGGTGTACGAGTACTACAACTCGCTGAAGAACTATATCGAGGTGCCACCGGTGCGCCACTTCGTAAACCGACTGTCGCTGTTTGTGCTGTTCCGCACGCTGCAAGTGCTTGGTGCATACGGATTCCGCGGGTATTTCGAGCAGAAAAAGCACTTCATCGAGAGCATACCGCCCGCCATACAGAATCTGCGCGAACTGCTGGCTAGCAGCACGCAGTGGCACTATCCATACCTGATGGAGATACTGCGCCAGTTGACCGAGCTGCCACAGTTCCAACAGATAGAGACGGTGGCTAGTCGTGCCGATGGATACAAGACTACCGAACTGAACCCTTACAAGGCTCATCCGCAGGACGGACCGGCTACATTCTCAAAGTATGATGCGCAGGGACCGCTGGTGGTGAAGGTATACAGCTTCTCGTATCGCAACGGCATACCCGAGGACGAGAGCGGCAATGGCGGCGGATATGTGTTCGACTGCCGAAGCACGCACAACCCCGGCCGATATGAGCCGTATAAGAAGTTGACCGGACTGGATGAGCCCGTGATACGTTTTCTTGAGGATGATGGCGAGATACTGACATTCCTCGACTCGGTGTATAAACTGGCCGACAATCATGTGCGCCGATACATACAGCGTGGTTTTACCAGCCTGATGTTCTCGTTTGGTTGCACTGGTGGTCAGCACCGATCGGTATATTCGGCTCAGCATCTGGCCGAGCATATCCACGAAAAGTTTGGAATAGAAGTCCGCGTAGAACATCGCGAACAGAAAATCAAACAAACGTTCGAAAAAAAATAAAAATATAGCCTACGGATTTTACGGATTTATCGGATTTAATTAATAGCTAAAAAATCTGTAAAATCTGTATAATCCGTAGGCCTAAATAAATACTTATTCAGCGCTCTCGGCTGGCTCCTCATCTTTGAAGTCGGTGATACCGGCTTCGATCAGGATGTTGTACCAGGTGATGAGCTTCTTGATGTGGCTATCCTTTACGCGGTCCTGATCCCACTCAGGCAGAACCTTCGAGAAG
This sequence comes from uncultured Prevotellaceae bacterium, assembly GCA_902761905.1. Lineage (GTDB taxonomy): Bacteria > Bacteroidota > Bacteroidia > Bacteroidales > Bacteroidaceae > Prevotella. The sequence continues at coordinate 17,448 of CACWMK010000006.1, read as the reverse complement.
TACTCGCGCAACTCGGCCGATGAAGCCTTCTTCTCGTTGATGCTGGCGCGCTTGCCGTCCTCCAGCTTCTTCAGGTTGTCGAGTACATCAGTCAGGGGCACATCATCAGTCTCGGTAAACATGGCGATGTCGCCAAGCGATGTGATGCGATCGGTAGCGAATGCAGGCATACGCTTGTGAGTACCGTCCAGTGCCTCTACTATCAGATTGTTGTTGCCGCGGGTAACCAGCTTGTACAGCCCTGGCTTACCGGCGATTGCTAAAATTGTTTGTTGCATTGTTTTACTATTTTACTAATTTGTTTGTCTAAATCAAGTTCGCCATCGTTGATGATCACGTAGTCGCTCTTGCGTATCATCTCTTTCTGGTTCAGCTGGCGGTTCATCCACTGCAGCACTTGCTCGCGACTGATATGGTCGCGCTCCATCACTCGGGTTATTCGAGTCTCCTTAGGAGCTATCACACATACCACCTTGTCCACCAGTTTATAAGCGCCACTCTCGAATATGATGGCACTCTCCATATAGTCCAACCCGCTGCTACGGAACTCGTCGAACACAGCAGGATGTACTATCTCATTGACCGCCTTGACATTGCGCTGCGACGACAGCAGAAATTGCGACACCATGGCCTTATTAAGGTTGCCCTCGGCATCGTATGTGCCAGGGCCAATCAGGTCGGTCAGCTTCTCTCGGATATCAGCAGAGGTACGCATCAGCTGCTTAGCTGCGCTGTCGCAGTCGAACACTTCGATTCCCTGCTCACGCAACAGATTGCAGACATAGCTCTTGCCGCTGCCGATACCGCCTGTTATTCCTATTTTCATTCTGAATCTGATTCAATCAAATAATCGACCATGCTCACACTCAGACGTGCTCTGGATATGCCGCGTGGTACATTCTTAAGATAGATGTGGCACTTCTCGGCTGGATGGTTGATTATCTCGTTGTAATCGGCCACCACGGTGAAGTCGTTAGGACTAAGATTACGATACAAGCTGGCACCAGCCACGAAACTTACGTTTACCTTTGCCGGGAATGTGCGCAGCGATTTACCCACTGGCATGTTGATAGCCTTGATAGGTACACCCTCGATGCTCTCCTCGGTCAGCACGTCGGTAAAGAACGTCACTCTCACGTGGTCGGGTATCATCTTCACGCCTCTTATCTTAGCCAGTTCGCAGTTAGCACGCAGCGTGTCGCGGAAGTTGGCATAGTTCAGCTGCTCGGTATACAGCACGTTGATGCTGTCGAGCTTTTCTTGCGAGGCATAGATGGTTACGCTGTCGGGCTGATAAGCTACACGCGATATGAAGAACATCTCCTCGGGTATCACTCTGCCGCTCCAGCGCACCGGAACCACCTTTTTTGCACCGTAATTATAATAAAACTCCAGCTTTTCGGGTTTTACGCTGGTGATGCGCGAACCGCTGGCCAGCTGCTGGTAAACCATCTTCTGCAGTTCGGCAGCCGATATCACACCGGTGCCGTTGCCCTTGGCATAGGTCTTGAAGCTCACATTCACCTTCTTCAGCACGTCGCCATACATATATGTGAGCAGTGTGATACCCTTGTCGCGTATCGTCATGCGCACGGTGTCGGTTTCATCGCTGGTAAGCACGGCATTCTTAGGTATGCCTGTAACCGAAATAGGTATGGCAAACTCGCGCTCGTAGACCTCGTTCAGAGTGGTTTGCAGCCAGAATATGCCCGAAAGTGCCAAGAAGAACAGGAATACCACAAACTCCTTGTTAGCTCGGCTAAAAAGGAACTTCTTGAAGAACTGCAGTATTCCGCTCATCATCGCTAATATATTACTTGCTCTGTGGAGTGCTTGCCATATCCTTGAATACAGAAGACTTCTCGACAGTCACTACTACGTCGCGAGCAATCTTAACGTCGACAGTATTCTTAGCCAGGTCTACGCTCTTAACTGTGCCGTGGATGCCACCACCGGTAACCACCTCGGTACCTTCAGTCAGCTCGTTCTGGAACTTCTGAATCTCCTTCTGCTTCTTCTGCTGAGGACGGATCATGAAAAACCACATAATGGCGAAGATAGCAACCATCATGATAATCATGCTCATTCCGCCTCCATTCTGTGCTGCCTGAGCAGCCAATACGATACTAGTCATGTTTCTTTGTTATTTGTTTTTTGGGTTTATATTCCTTATGTTCTTTCTCCTTCTTAGGCTCGATAAACTTAGCCAAGCGGCCGCTGTCTACCAGGCTGCGTGCGATGCTGTCGAGCATGCCGTTGATGTAGCCGGCACTCTTCGGAGTAGAGTAGAACTTGGCTATCTCTACATACTCGTTGATCGACACGCTCACGGGGATGTTTGGCAGTGTCATCATCTCAGCGATGGCAATCTGCATCAGGATAATGTCCATGTAAGCCAGACGTGAGAAATCCCAGTTGCGCGAAGCCTCGCTCATGTAGCGTTGATACTCGTCGGCATTCAGGATGGCTGCACGGAACAGCTTGCGAGCATACTCCTGCTCTTCGTCGCTATCCCACTCAGGCAGCAGCTCCTGCTTAGCGCCATTCTGCTCGCTGAAACGCTTGATGGTCTTAAGCACAAATGTGTCGACTATAGTCTTGTCGTCGTTCCAGTACAGACTCATATCCTCCAGGATAGTATCCAGTTCATCGTTGTCCTGGATGAGTGTACGGTATATCTTGCGCCACAACTCACGATCCACGTCGTAGTTGTCCTCGGGATTATTCATATACTCCTGATAAACCTCGCTCTGCTCAATCTTCTCGAGCAGCGATGATACAAATGCAGCATTCTCGTCCCAGCCGCTCTTCTGGGTGCTCATAAAGTCGTTTAGCTGTTTATTCTCGGCCAACTGGATGGCAAAACGGTTGAACACGAATCGCTGTGAAGGCTCTGCAGTACCCTCGCGCTTAGCACGCTGCACAAGCACCTCATTGCGGCGTGCAGCTTCCTTGTTTACTGCTACAATCAGTGCCAGCATGTAGTTGTAGAGGTCATAAGCTTTCGAGAGACTGAAAAATAACTCCTTTTCAGCCGTGTCGATGTTCTTGTTACCGTTTTGATAGTAAGCGTAGGTTAACTGAACAATCTTAATTCTAATAATTTCTCTGTTAATCATCTCACTTGATGTTTTATTATTTACCTTATTATATATATACTATTAAAAACGCTACCTCTGAGCGCATTTTCGGGTGCAAAATTACTAAAAAACGCCGAACTCTGCAAGAAAATCACAGAAAATTGTGGTTTTTTAGCCAAAATCCTTGGTCGGTAACAAAAAAAGTAGTACCTTTGCACCGCTTTTTCGGATAGGTATGTCCGGATTCGTGTGATGGCGAATTAAGCAAAACGTATTTTTTAACAACTTAATTTAGAGTAACACATTTATGAAAGAAATTAGCGTAAGTGGCCAGAAGCGTGCCACAACTGGCAAGAAGGCCAGCAAGGAAATGCGTAAGGAAGGTCTTGTTCCTTGTAACCTTTATGGTGAGAAGAAGGGTGAGAACGGTGCACCTGAGGCTCTTGCATTTGCAATCCCAGCATCTCAGCTCCGTCGCGTAGTTTATTCACCCGACGTTTACGTTGTAAACATCACTATCGATGGTGAGGCTCACAAGGCTGTAATGAAGGAGCTCCAGTTCCACCCAACAACAGATGCACTGCTGCACGTTGACTTCTATGAGGTAAACGACGAGAAGCCAATCACAATTGGTATCCCTGTTAAGCTCGTTGGTCACGCTCAGGGTGTGCGCGATGGTGGTCGTCTGAGCCAGGCTGTTCGTACTCTTAACGTTACAGCTCCTTACAAGCAGATTCCTGAGGTTCTGAATGTTGACGTTACAGAGCTGAAGCTTGGTAAGGCTATCAAGGTAGCCGAGCTCAACTTCGAAGGTCTGCAGATCGCTACTCCTGCTCAGGTTGTAGTATGCTCAGTTAAGGCTACACGTGCTTCTCGTTCTGCAGCTGCTGCCGAGGCTAATCAGTAATTATCTAATTCCGCAGTGTGGGAAATATCGGCGACGAGTACGAGAACACCCGCCACAATACAGGCTTTATGGTATTGGATGCTTTTGCTAAGGCATCCAATATTGTTTTTGCCGATAAGCGCTATGGCTTTGTGGCAGAAACATCTGTAAAGGGCCGCAAGGTGATACTGCTCAAACCGTCGACGTATATGAACCTGAGCGGAAACGCTGTGAGATACTGGCTGAATAAGGAAAATATCGAACAGAGCCGACTGCTCGTCATCAGCGACGATGTGGCACTGCCACTCGGAGCATTCCGACTGAAAGCCAGTGGTTCTAACGGCGGACACAACGGGTTGGGACATATTCAGCAGCTCATCGGCCAGAACTACGCACGTCTGCGAATGGGCATCGGCAACGACTTTCCACGCGGCATGCAGGTAGACTGGGTGCTCGGCAAGTATGATGAGGAGGATATGAAGACGCTGCAGCCAAGTATCGATACAGCCTGCGAGATAATCAAGAGCTTTGTGCTGGCTGGCATCGATATCACTATGAACCAGTTTAACAAACTTGGCAAGAAGTGACAGTGACACAGTGACAAGTGACAATAAGGTGTGTATGGAAGAAGCAAGAATAGATAAATGGCTGTGGGCATCGCGAATCTTCAAGACTCGCTCGATAGCTGCCGACGCATGCAAGAACGGACGTGTAACCGTGGGCAACGTAACCGTGAAGCCATCGCGTATGGTTAAGGTGGGCGAGACAGTAAGCGTGCGCAAGCCACCTATCACATACTCGTTTCGCATACTTAAGACTATCGAACAGCGAGTAGGAGCAAAACTCCTGCCTGAGATATATGAAAACGTGACTGCTCCCGAGCAGTACGAACTGCTGGAGATGACCCGCATAAGCGGATTTGTGGATCGTGCACGAGGCACCGGTCGTCCCACCAAGAAGGATCGCCGCAGCCTGGATGCATTTCTTGAGGACATAGAGTAAAAACATAGAGTAGGATAGGGCTATGACACTGCTTAACATCGCATTTATCATTATCGGCATAGTGCTGGTTGTATGGGGCGCCGACAGACTGACTGAGGGCGCTTCGAGTCTGGCTCGCGGTTTGCGAGTGCCTGAGATTGTCATCGGACTGACCATCGTGGCAGCCGGCACGTCGGCTCCCGAGTTGTTTGTTAGCTTAGTGTCGGCCATCAAGGGCACCAGCGATCTTGCTGTAGGTAATGTAATCGGCTCAAACATATTCAATACCTTGCTTATCGTAGGATGTTCGGCTGCTGTGGCGCCTATCGCTGTGGCTCCTAACACGGTTAAGAAGGATATTCCGTGTGCCATCGTTGCATCGCTGCTGCTGTTTATACTGTGTTTCGATGATATGAAATCGCCTCACTTGTGGGGTAACCAGATAAGCCGTCAGGACGGTTTGATACTGCTGGTAGGATTCCTGGCATTTATGTTCTATACCTTCCGCATGGCTATTAGTTCGGGCGAGATGAAGTGGCGCGAGGAGGAGTTAGGTGTGGAGCCAGTAAAAGAGCCGCTCCAATTTTCGTGGATTAACCAGGGATGGATAGTGCTCGGACTGGCATGTCTTATCGGTGGTAGTCATCTGTTTGTAGATGGTGCTACGTATATGGCTCACCGCTTCGGCATACGCCAGAGTGTGGTAGGACTAACCATCGTGGCCGGCGGCACATCGCTGCCCGAGCTTGCCACCAGTGTGGTAGCTGCCTACAAAGGTCGCGCTGCACTTGCCATCGGCAATGTGATAGGCTCGAATGTATTCAACGTTCTGCTCATCGTCGGTGTTACCGCTGTGGTTCACCCCATGCGTATCATGGGTATCACCATCGTCGACCTGATGATGATGCTTATTAGTATCGGACTGATGTGGCTGTTTGCCGTCACCAAGTATTATGTTTCGCGCAGAGAAGGATGGCTGCTCATCTTTACGTTTGTGGCGTATATGGGTTGGCTGCTATATCTATTATAACGGATAACAGGGGTCGGTGAACACCCCCTTTAACAAAACAAGTAAAATGGAAAAAATTAGAGACAATCAGAGGATTAGTGTGCTGTTTATGATGTACAGCATACTGTTTTGCGTGTGCCTGATTACGGCAAACGTATTGGAGACAAAACAGATTTCGTTCGGACCTGCCAACATGACCGCAGGATTGATCGTTTTCCCAGTTAGTTACATTATCAACGATGTAGTTTGCGAAGTGTGGGGTTATCGTCGCACTCGTCTGCTCATCTGGCTTGGCTTTGCCATGAACTTCATGTTCGTAGTGTTTGGAGCCATCGCCGACTGGATTCCTGGTGCGCCATACTGGCATGGTGAGGAGGGATTCCATCAGATATTCGGACTTGCACCACGTATCGCCGGAGCATCATTCCTGGCATTTCTGGCCGGTTCGTTTATAAACGCTTATGTGATGAGTAAGATGAAGTTGAACTCGGATGGTCGTAACTTCTCGGTTCGTGCTGTGATGAGTACCATCTGGGGTGAGTTGACCGACTCTGTCATCTTCTTCCCGCTTGCGCTTGGTGGTGTCATTCCCTGGGAGGAGATGCCTTCGCTGGTCATCACTCAGGTAACACTGAAGACCGTCTATGAAATCATTGCACTCCCCGTGACTATCCGTGTGGTTAAATTCACCAAGAAGCACGACCACGAGGATGTGTTCGACCGCGATATTGCATACAATGTGTTTAAGGTCAATGAACTTTAATGCTTAATCTTAAATGTTTAATGTTTAATGCTTAATCTTTAATGTTTAATGTATATGAGAGAACAGGAAGGTTTGCAGGCACTCGGCAAGAAGACTGAGTACAAGAGCGATTATGCACCAGAGGTGCTTGAGACATTTATGAACAAGCATCCTGAGAATGATTATTGGGTACAGTTCAACTGTCCAGAGTTCACTTCTTTGTGTCCTATCACTGGTCAGCCCGACTTTGCTGAGATTAAGATAATGTATATCCCTGGCGAGAAGATGGTTGAATCGAAGAGTTTGAAGCTATATCTTTTCAGTTTCCGCAACCATGGTGATTTCCACGAGGACTGCGTGAATGTTATCATGAAGGACCTGGTTCGTCTGATGGATCCTAAGTACATCGAGGTGATCGGCTTGTTCACCCCACGTGGTGGCATCAGCATCTACCCTTACGCCAACTACGGCCGCCCCGGCACAAAATTCGAAACCCTCGCCGAGGAAAGACTGATGAATCATACTTTCAAGTAATCCACGTGGTCGAAAAAGAAAGTAGTCCCAAAAACGTCCTGGCTCGGAGGCCGATTGCGCTATTTTAAGAATCATTCGAAGAACTCGCTTCGCTCAAACAGCTTCTCATGTCGATTTGCTTGTTTCGCTACGCGACACAAGAATCGAAGAAGATTCTCAAAATAGTACAATCTCTAAAGACCTCCTCGTGCGGAATGTTTTTGGGATTACTTTCTTTTTCTCTAGTTTCTTATTCTTTGGTTTCTTTTTCTTTGCCTATTTCATAATCTCGCCTTGTCATGTCGAGCGTAGTCGAGACATCTCATGAGATTTCTTGGACAAGCCAAGCGACAAGCCGTTTTCGCACCTTTCTTTGGTTCGTTTCTTTCAGTGTTGAAAGAAATGAATAACTCTTGCATAGTTTGATGCAAAACCACCATTCACTACTAAAAAAGATAAAATTTCGGCAAGAAATACTGCTATGTGCGAAAAAAGTGCTATATTTGCATTCAAATTTGAAAATAAGCTTTAGAAATATGGCAAAAAAGAAGATTCAATTCAGTCTCGTTTACAGAGACATGTGGCAGAGTTCTGGTAAGTTCCAGCCACGTAAAGACCAGCTGGAACGCATTGCTCCCGCAATCATCGATATGGGCTGTTTCGCCCGAGTAGAAACCAACGGTGGAGCCTTTGAGCAGGTAAACTTGATGGCAGGCGAGAATCCTAACCTCGCTGTTCGCGCTTTCTGTAAGCCATTCAACGAGGTAGGCATCAAGACCCACATGCTCGACCGTGGTCTCAACGCACTCCGCATGTATCCTGTGCCCGACGATGTTCGTGCACTGATGTATAAGGTTAAGCACGCTCAGGGTGTTGACATCACTCGTATCTTCTGCGGACTGAACGATACCCGTAATATCATCCCAAGTATCAAGTGGGCTAAGGAGGGTGGCATGACACCACAGGCCACATTGTGTATCACCACATCGCCTGTTCACACCGTAGAGTACTACGCAGCTATTGCCGACGAGGTTATCGCTGCTGGTGCCGAGGAAATCTGTCTGAAGGATATGGCCGGTATCGGTCAGCCAGCTATGCTGGGTGCCCTCACCAAGGCTATCAAGACCAAGCACCCCGATATCATCATTCAGTATCACGGACACTCTGGTCCTGGATTGTCGATGGCATCTATCCTCGAGGTATGTAACAATGGTGCCGATGTAATCGATACTGCAATCGAGCCACTGTCGTGGGGTAAGGTTCACCCAGATATCATCTCTGTTCGTTCGATGCTGAAGAACGAGGGTTTCGAGGTGGCCGATCTGGATATGAATGCTTATATGCAGGCACGTACACTCACTCAGGAGTTCATCGACGACTGGTTGGGATGCTTCATCAACCCAGCTAACAAACACATGTCAAGTCTGCTGCTTGGTTGCGGTCTTCCTGGCGGTATGATGGGATCGATGATGGCCGATCTTGGTCCTATCCAGAAGATGATCAACAAGGAGCGCGAGAAGAAGGGCGAATCAGCACTCACCATGGACGATATGCTTGTTAAGCTGTTCAACGAGGTAGAGTATGTATGGCCAAAGGTAGGATATCCCCCACTGGTAACACCATTCTCACAGTACACTAAGAACATCGCTCTGATGAATCTGCTCACCATGGAGCAGGGCAAGGGCCGCTACGTAATGATGGACGACGCCATCTGGGGTATGATCCTGGGTAAGAGCGGTAAGGTGCCTGGAACAATCGCTCCTGAGCTGGTAGAGCTGGCTGAGAAGCAGAACCGTAAGTTTACCGATGCCGATCCTCACACACTGCTCGAGAATGCTCTCGACGGATTCCGCAAGGAGATGGACGAGAACGGTTGGGACTACGGACAGGACGACGAAGAGCTGTTCGAGCTGGCTATGCACCCAGAGCAGTACCGTCCATTCAAGAGCGGTCAGGCCAAGAAGCAGCTGCTGGCTGACATTCAGAAGGCAAAGGATGCCAAGCTGGGTGGCGGACAGAAGATTTCGCAGGAAGAGATCGACGCTCTTAAGCACGCTAAGGCCGATGCCGTTAAGGCTCCTCTGGCAGGTCAGCTGTTGTGGGGCTTCGGTGGCGAAGGTGTACTTGCACCATGCGTTGAGCCATTCATCGGTCAGAAGTACAAAGAGGGCGACACATTCTGCTATCTGCAGACCAAGTGGGGCGAGATTGTTGCAATCCCAGCTGCTCTCGGAGGCAAGCTTGTCGACATCAGTGTTAAGCCAGGTCAGAACATCCGTCAGGGTGACACTATCGCCTGGATAGAGCGCGAGGCATAATGGATTATCAATCTATTATAGATAAGTATTATCCGTCGGAGAATGAACTCCGGCGGATACTGTTATTACACTCACATCAGGTGGCCGACCGCTGTCTGCTGATAGCTAAGAAACACCCCGAACTGCGACTCGACAAGGAGTTTCTTGAGGAGGCTGCAATGTTGCACGATATCGGCATCTTCCGCTGCAATGCACCATCGATACAGTGCTTTGGCACTGAGCCATACATCTGTCATGGATATATCGGCGGACAGATACTGCGCGACGAAGGTCTTGTGCGCCATGCACTGGTGTGCGAACGCCATACTGGTACTGGTCTTTCGCGCGAACAGATTGAACGTCAGAATCTGCCATTGCCGCTCGATCGTAGTTACGAACCCGATGTGATGGAGGAACAGGTGGTGTGCTATGCAGATAAATTTTACTCTAAGTCGCACATCGACCACGAGCGTAGTGTAGTGGAAACTGCACAGAGTTTAGAGAAATTTGGCCCCGAAGGAGTGCGAAAATTCCTGAAATGGGTTGATTTGTTTGAATAAAGACCAATAATTTGTGATAATCTCTGTTAATCTATGGCGGAAATCGCAGAATTATTAGTAATTTTGCAGCCGTGAAAAGAAAATCGGTATTGATTGTGTTCACTTTCGTCATCTTACTGGTGATGGCGGAGGTACCAATGGAGATGGTCTCCAGAGTTCAGAAAGACTCTGGTGCTAATGATAGTATCCCTGCCGATACCACAGCTAGTATCGTTACCAATGATACTATCAAGGCTGCAGCATCTGTCGATACTACCGCCATGGATTCAATCCAGCTCGCTATATTCCGCCACAACAAGGCTGTCGACGATTCGTTGACTCAGGATAGTATTAACAGGAGCCGTAAGAATGGTATCGACGCGCCAGTAGAGTATTCGGCCGAGGATTCGCTTACTTACGAAGCAGCTTCAGGACTGGCTCATCTGTATGGCGATTCAAAGGTGAAATACCAGAATATGGACTTGCAGAGCGACAAGATATACATGAGTCTTGACAGCAGTCTGGTACACGCCACTGGTAGTAAGGATACCACCACCAACGAGCTTGTTGGAACCCCTGTGTTCAAGATGGGTAACGACGAGTATCAGAGCGATACGATGGCATTCAACTTTAAGACCAAGAAAGGTCTTATCTCTAGCGTTTACACTCAGCAGCAGGAAGGTTTCCTTACCAGCGAACTGTCTAAGCGTGGTGCCGATGGCGAGATGTTTCTTCAGCACGGTCGTTACACCACCTGCGATGATCCCCATCCCGATTTCTATCTCGCCATGTCGCGTGCCAAGGTGCGCCCAGGCAAGGACGTAGTGTTCGGTCCTACATATCTGGTAGTGGCCGATGTGCCTCTGCCACTGGCTATACCATACGGATTCTTCCCGTTCACCAAGAGCTACTCCAGCGGACTCATCATGCCTACATACGGCGATGAGACCGAGCGCGGATTCTACTTGCGCGATGGTGGATACTACTTTGCCATCAACGACAAGATGGACTTGAAACTTCTTGGCGAAATCTATACTAAGGGTTCATGGGGACTATCAGCCGCATCCAACTACCGCAAGCGCTATAAGTACAGCGGTTCGTTCTATGCCAGCTATCAGAACACCATCAACGGCGAGAAGAATATGCCTGACTACTCTAAGACCACCAGTTTTAAGATTCAGTGGAGTCACCGTCAGGACGCGAAAGCCAACCCATACTCGCAGCTGTCGGCAAGCGTAAACTTCGCAACGAGCAGCTTCGAGAGGGATAACCTCAGCTCTATGTATAACCCCCAATCGCTCACACAGTCCACACGTACATCATCTGTATCGTGGAGCACCACATTCTCGAGCATTGGCATGACGCTGACCTCATCTACTAACTTGAACCAGAACATGCGTGACAGCACGATAGCGCTCACGCTGCCCGACCTGAATATCTCTATCTCCCGCTTCTATCCGTTCAAGCGCAAAAAGCGAGTAGGAGCCGAGCGATGGTACGAGAAGATCTCGATGCAGTATACTGGTCACCTCACAAACTCTATCACTACAAAGGAAGACAAGCTGCTGCACTCATCGCTTACTCGCGACTGGAAGAACGGCATGCAGCACCAGATACCTATCAGCGGCAGCTTTACGCTGTTTGGCTATCTTAACGTCAACCCATCGTTCAACTTCACCGACCGTACATATTTCAATAAGACACATAAATCGTGGGATGCTGTAAATCAGCGTGAAATCAGCGACACACTGAGTGGATTCTACAACGTTTACAACTGGAATCTGTCGCTCAGCGCATCTACCAAGTTGTACGGAATGTACATCCCCAGTCGCAAGCTGTTTGGCGATAAGATTCAGGCCATCCGTCACGTTGTTACACCTAGTGTAAGCTTCAGCTATGCACCCGATTTCAGTGCATCGCGCTACGGATACTACGACACCTATCAGAAGACCGATGCCGATGGTAAGGTCACTTTGGTAGAGTATTCGCCATATTCGATGGGCGCCTACGGAGTGCCTGGCAAGGGTAAGACTGGTAGCATATCGATGGACCTGTCGCAGAACCTTGAAATGAAGGTTAAGAGCGACGACGACTCTACTGGATACAAGAAGATATCACTTATCGACGAGTTCCGCATGTCGATGTCGTACAATATGGCTACCGACATACGTCCTTGGAGCGACCTCTCAACATCGTTGCGACTTAAGCTCTCAAAGAGCTATACACTCAACCTTAGTGCCGTGTTCGCATCGTATGTGTACGAGGCTGATAGCGTAGGTGCAACACCACGTGTGTCTGACACCAAGACATATTGGGGTATGGGTAAGATTGGTCGATTCCAGGGTATATCGCAGAACCTGTCGTACACACTCAGCAACGAGAAGCTTGCCAAGATCTTCAAGCGCTTGCGTGGCGAGAAGGTCGACAAGGATAAGAACAAGGACAATAATGGTCAGAACGATGACGACGAGTGGGATTCAGAAGTAGAGACCAACGTCGACAAAGATATGGAGAAAGCCAAGCGTGGAGCCAAGCGTAAGGGTGGCGAGAAAGCCGAGACCGACGAAGACGGATATATGGCATTCCAACTGCCTTGGAGCCTTAGCTTCGGATATGGTATCACCATGCGCGAGGACCAGACGCTCAGCAAGTTCAACTACAACACCATGCGCTATCCTTACAAGTTCACTCAGAACTTGAACGTCAGTGGTAACATTCGCATCAGCGACGGATGGAACATCTCGTTCTCATCTGGTTACGACTTCGACAACAAGAAGATATCAATGACTACAGCATCGCTGAATCGCGACCTCCATTGCTTCAATATGTCGTGTTCGGTAGTGCTTGCACCTTATACAAGTTATAACTTCTCATTCCGCTGTAATGCAGCTACGCTTACCGATGCGCTCAAGTATGATAAGCGCTCGAGCTATTCGAATGCCGTGCAGTGGTACTAAGATAGTTGACAGTTGATAGTTGATAGTTGATAGTTGATAGTTGACAGTTGATAGTTGATAGTTGACAGTTGATAGTTTATGGCAGAATTACCCCCAATGATAGCCGACCTGGCACTGATACTGATGGTGGCCGGTGTGGTTACACTCATATTCAAGAAGCTCAAGCAGCCACTTGTGTTAGGATACATCGTGGCTGGATTTCTGGTTAGTCCTAACATGCCTTACACAGCATCGGTGGTAGATATGGCCAATGTTCATCTGTGGGCCGATATCGGTGTGATGTTCCTGCTGTTCTCGTTGGGACTCGACTTCTCGTTCAAGAAGATTCTTAAGATGGGCGCCTCGCCTGTCATTTCGGCAGTCACCATCATATTCTGTATGATGATGCTTGGCGTGATGGTAGGGCATGTGTTCGGATGGGGCAAGATGGACTGCATCTTCCTTGGCGGTATGCTCGCCATGTCGAGTACCACCATTATATACAAGGCTTTCGACGATCTGGGACTGCGCCAGCAGCAGTTTGCCGGCATGGTGATGAGTGTGCTCATACTCGAGGATATCCTGGCCATTGTCATGATGGTGATGCTTAGTGCACTCGCCAGCGGATCTAATCCCGATGGCGGCCAACTGCTCGAGTCGGTCATGCGCATCGCATTCTTCCTGATACTCTGGCTTGTGGTTGGTATATTCGCCGTACCGCTGTTTCTTCGCCATGTGCGCAAACTTATCAATAGCGAGGTGCTGCTGATAGTATCGCTGGGTCTGTGTTGTGCCATGGCCGTGTTCTCAACCAAGGTAGGCTTCAGCTCTGCATTCGGAGCATTTATCATGGGTAGCATCCTGGCCGAGACTATCGAGGCCGAGAGCATCGAGAAACTTGTTGAACCTGTAAAGAATCTCTTCGGAGCCGTGTTCTTCGTGTCGGTAGGTATGCTGGTCGATCCTAAGATTCTGGTAGAATACGCCCTGCCTATACTCTGTCTGGTGCTCACCATACTGGTAGGTCAGAGCCTGTTTGGCACCATATCGTTCATGTTGGGCGGACAGTCGCTCAAGTCGGCCATACGTTGCGGATTCTCGATGGCGCAGATAGGTGAGTTCTCATTCATCATCGCATCGCTGGGTTTGTCGCTTGGCGTTATCGGCAAGTTCCTCTATCCGGTTGTGGTAGCCGTGTCTGTCATCACCACCTTCCTTACGCCTTACATGATCCGTCTGGCCACACCAGCCTACAGCAAGCTCGAAAAGCATCTGCCCACCAAACTCATCAATTCGCTCAATCAGCTCACCATCGGCAATACGCATAGTCAGGAGGAGAGCAAGTGGAAGCGTCTGCTCACCCAGATGTCTATCAACACCATCGTTTACTCCATCCTTTCGTCGGCCACCATCGCGCTCATGTTTACCTTTGTGCTGCCATTCACTCGCCGACTGCTGCCTGGTTGGGAGCTCCACTGGTATGCCAATGCCATCACAGGTGTGCTTACCGTCCTGCTGATAGCCCCCTTCTTGCGTGCCATGGTCATGAAGAAGAATCACAGCGAGGAGTGGAAAGCACTGTGGGCCGAGAGCAATCGCAACCGTCTGCCACTCATGTTCACCATATTGGTACGCGTAGTGATAGCCGTCAGCTTCATCTTCTACATCTGCAATTACCTGAGTCGATTCACCAATGCGCTGATGATTACCATAGGTATGATAGTCATCGTGCTCATCATATTCTCTCGTTGGACCAAGCATCGTTCCATCACACTCGAGCGACTGTTCATTCAGAACCTGCGCTCACGCGATATCGAAGCCCAGGTGCACGGCAAGAAACGTCCGCTCTACGAGGGCAAGCTGCTCGATCGCGATATCCATATCGCCGAGTTCCAGTTGCCTAACAACTCCAGTTGGATGGGCCAGACTCTTGCACAGCTCAATCTTGGCAAGAAGTATGGTGTTCACGTTAGCAGCATATTGCGTGGTGGTCGCCGCATCAACATACCTGATGGATACAACATTCTGTTCCCTGGCGATGTGCTTCAAGTCATCGGTAGCGACCAGCAGTTCACCGCATTCCGCGAGGCCATCGAGAACGAGCTGCTTGGGCAGGACGTAGAACTCGAGAAGCGCGAGATGAAACTGCGCCAGCTCATCATCGGATCCGACAGCCCGTTTGTTGGCAAGACTCTCGTCGAGAGCCGTATCCGCGACATGTACAGTTGTATGGTAGTAGGATTAGAAGAGGGAAAGGAAAGCCTCTCCCCCTATAGTCCCAACCGTCGCTTCCGCGAGGGCGATATCATCTGGATAGTAGGCGAGCAAGAATCGCTCGACGCACTTACTAACGTTTAAGATTAAAGATTAAACATTAAACATTAAAGATTAAAGTCGGCGGTAAGTTCGCAGATCTTTACGATTACCTGCTTGGCTTTTTCCATCGACTGGATGCTTACGAATTCGTAAGGTCCGTGGAAGTTTACTCCGCCTGCAAATATGTTGGGGCAGGGCAGACCCTTGAACGATAGCTGTGCACCATCCGTACCACCACGTATCGGCTTTACTTTCGGCGCCACGCCGCAGTCCTGCATAGCGTGCAGCACCAGGTCTATCACGTGCATCTGCGGGTCTATCTTCTCCTTCATATTGTAGTACTGGTCCTTAGTCTCCAGCGTCACCGTACCCTCGCCATATTTCTCGTTCATCGCAGCCACCACGTTAGCTATTGTGCGCTTGCGATCTTCAAATCGCTCACGGTCGTGGTCGCGTATTATGTAGTGCATCTGTGCACGCTCCACGTTGCCCTGCACACTCAGCAGGTGGAAGAATCCCTGATAACCCTCAGTCGTCTCAGGTCGCTCGTCTTCAGGCAGCAGCCCGGCCAGCTCCATTGCCAGCACGTTGGCGTTCACCATCTTGCCCTTGGCATATCCAGGATGCACGCTCACGCCCTTTATATACACTTTAGCGCTGGCAGCGTTGAAGTTCTCAAACTCCAGTTCGCCCACGTCGCCTCCATCCATCGTGTAGGCCCACTCGCAACCGAACTTCTCCACATCAAAGTAGTGCGCGCCCATACCTATCTCCTCGTCAGGATTAAACGCCACGCGTATGTCGCCGTGCTTTATCTCCTTATGATCGCGCAGATAGCACATCGCCTCCACAATCTCGGCTATGCCAGCCTTGTCGTCGGCACCCAGCAGTGTGGTTCCGTCAGTCACTATCAGGTCCTCGCCAGTGTGCTGCAGCAGCTCAGGAAATTTGCTTGGCGAGCTTACTATGCCCTCGCTCAGCAGAATGTCAGAGCCGTCATAGTTGCGTACTATATGCGGCTTGATGTCAGCACCCGAACAGTCAGGGCTGGTATCATAGTGCGAAATAAATCCGATGGTAGGTATATTGTCTTTAGTATTAGCCTTCAGTGTAGCGTAGATGTAGCCCTTGTCGTCCATCTCCACATCGCTCAGCCCCTCGTGTTCCAGCTCCTTCTTCAGATACTCTGCAAACACCAGCTGTTTCGCCGTACTAGGCACTGTATCACTGTCCTCGCTCGACTGCGTGTCGAACTGCGTATAGTTCAAAAACCTTTCTGTAATATCCATACTTTTTTAATTAATCGGCTGCAAAGATAGTGCAAATCGAGTGAAATACCAAAGAAAAACGTTTTTTTCTTTGTATTTCCGAGATGCAACCTAGCTCGAGCCACCCCCGCTCGCTTCGCATTTCTCCCCCCTCCCCACTCATTGGGGCTCCTTGTTCGTTTTTCCTAATTTGAGACAGATTTTTCCGCCAGTGATACATCTGTTTCGCGAATTTTGTGTACTTTTGCAACAGAAATCAATTCAATCATTAATTTTAAAACATTACAATTATGAAAGCAGAAGACAACAAGAAGCAGGTAGAGCTCAACGACGAGCAGCTTGACAATGTAGCAGGTGGACAGCGTCAGTTCGTGAACGAGAATGACGACCCTAATTTCCTCAAGGATTAATCGTAAGGCTTGCAGTCAAATGCAAGCCTTATTCTCTGTTTACGCGCCAACGCACGATGTAGCACCCAGTGCCGTCAGTATCGCCGATGCAATCGATGCGATGAGCTGAACTACAAACTTAATGGTCTCTTTCTTGCTCATGGTTGATTAGGTTATTAGGTTAATTACTCTTTGCTTTGTCATCTCGAGCGTCCCCCTCATTTGTCATCTCGACTAAGCGTAGCGCATGGAGAGATCTCTCGACTCCGCTCGAGATGACAGTGGCCGTTAGGAAAGGGGTGGGGCGCTAGGCCCCAAGCCCCTGTGGTTTAATCGTAGGTTACGTCGTCATCCTCGCCGCCACCTCCGCCGGAATTACCTCCTCCGGAATTACCACCGGTATTGCTTCCGGAATTACCGCTCTGGCTTGAACCAGAGCCCGAATTAGAGGTCGAACCGCCTGAGGTCTCCTTCTTCTCGCCGCCCAGCGAG